>JBCCHL010000087.1:0-18719 GCA_039028775.1 Pseudomonadota bacterium
ACCACCGTGGCCAGGATCACCCCCCAGGCGACGGAGGTGGCCATCGGAATCAGTACGCCCGCCTGCACCGTGCGGTTCAGGAGTAGGGGGGCGAGCCCCGCAAATGTGGTGAGCGAAGTCAGCGCGATCGGACGGCAGCGCGACACGGCCGCCTCGACCACGGCGTCGTAGATGCTCAACCCTTCCGCGCGACCCCGGTTGACCGTGTGCACCAGCACCAGGCTCGAGTTCACCACAACTCCGGAGGCTGCAACAAAACCCATCACCGACATGATCGCCAAGCTGTCGAGCAGACCTGCCGTTTTCATGATGATGTGTCCCCAGATAGCACCCACAAAAGCGAAGGGGATCACTGACATGATGATCAGCGGCTGCCCGTAGGAGCGCAGCGGGATCGCCAGTAGTGAATAGATGATAAATAACGCCAGTAGAAACAAAGGCACCAACGCCGCGAAGGATTCGCCCTGTTCGCGCTGGGACCCTTCCAGGCTGAAGCCGACCCGGGGATGATCGCGCATGATCTCCTGCACCGGGCCGGCATTGAATTTGGCCAGGATCTCGTTGGCGGTGATGACGGTACGATCAACGTCGGCGGTGACGTTGACCACCCGGCGGCCGTCGATTCGCTGGATGGTGGAAAAACCGCGGCCCAGCGTCGCTTTGGCGACCGTCGCGAACGGCACTTCCGAACCGTCTCTGGTGCGGATGCGCATGCCGTCCAGCGCTGCCAGCGTGCGACGTTCTGTTTCGGTGTAGCGCAACATGACGCGCACGTCATCGCGCCCGCGTTGGATGCGCTGGACCTCTTCTCCGTAAAAGGCCTGGCGCACCTGGGTCGCCAGCATACCGAGGGTCAGACCCAGAGCCTCACCGGCGGGCAGGATTTCGAGTTGGATCTCTTTCTTGCCCGCGCGGAAGGAGTCCGCGATATCGATGACCCCGGGGTAATTGCCCAGCGCGGCGCGAATCTTACCGGCCGCGGCGCGCAGTTCGTCCAGCTCGGAGCCCTCCAGCTGGATATCGATCTCGGCGCCCACGCTGAAGCTTGATGAGTCGAAGCTCAGTTCGACCACATCCGGGATGGCACCGACGGCGGCACGCCAGCGCTGCGCGATCTCCAGGGTGCCCACCTCACGCTCCTGTCCCGGTACCAGCTGCATGGTTACCTCGGCCAGGTGTCCGCCCGAGCCGGAGCCCGAGGATCCGAACAGTCCGCCCTGGGCACCGCTCACCGGATGTCCGCCCAGTGCCGACATGATGTGGGTCACCGGGGAGGCGCCGCTAGGACTTTCCCGCACCAGTTCGATGCGCAGGGCCTCACCGGCGCTCGCGATCGAATTGACGATGTTCTCGGTGGTACGCGCCGGCGTGCCCAACGGCATGGTGAGTTTGGCGGACACCGCATCCGCCGCTATGGATGGAAAGAACGAGAACGGCATGTGGCCGCCCGCCATCGCCCCGACCGTGGTGATAAATACGGCAGCCGCCGCTGCGATGGTCACATAGCGGGCGCGCACCGCGCGCGACACCAGGCGGCGAAAGCGGGTCTGGATAAGGCGTTCCAGAGCGTCGGA
Source organism: Pseudomonadota bacterium (assembly GCA_039028775.1). GTDB lineage: Bacteria > Pseudomonadota > Gammaproteobacteria > Pseudomonadales > Azotimanducaceae > UBA4421. Next base: position 1,575 of record JBCCHL010000087.1, read on the forward strand.
GAAACGCTGTTGGAAGTTGATCAACCCCTCGGCGAACCTTGCGAAGCCGCCGAACAGGTGCCACGCCAACAACCCGCTGACGGTTGCGATCGCCAGCGCAAAGAAACTGCGCGCACTCCAGGAGATCTCCCATAACAGGATGGCCAACAGGGGCGTGAGCATCAACGCTACCTCGCCGGATGTGGACGAGACCCGCTTGTGCCCCAGGTGGGCGGGCAGCACCAGCTGCGATTCGATCAGGGAGAAAACCAAGCAACACATCACGACGGTGACGATGATGCTCTGGATCTGGCCGATCGTTCCCGGGCCCATCATCAGGGGGGCAAATGCGGTCACGGTCGTCAGCACGCCGAAGATCACCGGCACCGATACTTGTTTTGTACCTTGGATGGCTGCGCTGAGCATGTGCTCGGGTGTGGGTGGTGCGCCGGAACGATATTGCAGCGAATAGACGCGTTCCCCCACCACAACGGCGTCGTCCACCAGGATGCCGAGCACCAGGATGAAGCCGAAGGTCGAGATGCCGTCGATGCTCAATCCCAGTAGATTGACCAGGAAAATGGCGCCCATAAAGGCGACGGGTACACCCACGGAGACCCAGAACGACAGGCGCGGGCGCAGGAACAACGCGAGCAGGATCAGCACCAGGAGGAATCCCTGGCGTGCGCTGTCGAACAGGGTGTCCAAGCGCTCGCGCAGAAACACCGAGCCGTCCGCCCAGACCGTCAGCTCTACCCCCTCGGGGAGATGGTCGATACCGCTGGCCAGATAGGTATTGACCGCGTTCGTGATCTGCAGGATGTCCTGATCTTCTGTGCGCGCCACCCTGACCAGCGCCGCGGGCCGGGTGTCGAACCAGAGCTTTTGATCCGTGTCTTCGAAGCCGTCGACCACCCGGGCGAGATCGCGTAGGTAGACGCGGGTGCCGTCAGGACGCGTCATGACGATCAGCTGCTCAAACTCGTCGCCCCAGTAGGCCTGGCCTTTGGTGCGCAATAGGATCTCGCCGCCCTCAGTCTTGATCGACCCGCCGGGCAGATCGAGGGAACCGTTGCGGACCGCGTTCGCGACCTGATCGAACGTCAGGCCAAAACGGCGTAGCGAGGCTTCCGCAATTTCTATCGAGATCTCATACGGACGCGCATTCGCCAGCGAAACCTGGGTGACTCCGGCCAGCGCGGCGATCTCATCGCGGACCTGCTGCCCGATCGCCTTCAACTCACGCTCATCCGCGGGGCCGGTGACGGCGATGTCCAGCACCGGACTTTCGTTGGTGACCAAGGTGATCACCGGCTTTTCGGTCTCGCGTGGAAAAGTATCGATGGCGTCCACACGGTTCTTCACGTCGCTCAGCGTGTTGGTGGCGTTGGCATCTTCGAACAGCTCCACCGTGACCGCGCACACCCCTTCGGTGGCGGTTGAGCTGATGCGCTCCACCCCGGTGATGCCTTCGAGGGCTTCTTCGATACGCACGCATACGCCCTCTTCCACCTCTTCTGGGGCGGCGCCGAGATAGAGGACTGAGACGGTGATCAGATTCAGATCCAGATCCGGGAAAGACTTCTGTTGCATGAATGGGATGGACACCAGGCCCGCGACCACGATCACCCCGAGTAGCAGGTTGGCGGCGATATGGTTGCGCGCGAACCACTCGATCGGTCCACTCATGACAGCGGCTCCTCGGCGGTGGCACTGGCCGTCGCGGTCGCGCTGGTCGGCTCATCGACCACGCGAACAGTCATGCCGTCCGTGGTTGCCTGCAAAGGCGATATGCAGACGCGCTCGCCCGCTTGCAGGCCCTTGCCGATATAGACTTCATCGTCGGCGATGCGCAGCACTTCGACCGCGCGCAGACGCAGTTGATTGCCCTCGTCAACGATCAGCACCTGATCGTCGCCGCGCAGCGCGGAGCGGGGCAGGGCCGTGACGTTGGCCAACGTATCGCCGTGGATCTCCGCGTCCACGAACAGGCCAACTGCGAGGGGCGCCCGGTCCCCCGCGGCGGCGTAAGGGTTGGGGATGCGCGCGACGACATGCACCATGCGGGTGGTCGGATCGAGTTCGCCTTCGGTCCGCACGACCTCACCCGCCCACGCGTGCGAGCCGCCGCCGAACTGCGCGCTGAGCGTAACGGCGGCCGGCTCGTTCAACGTGGCGCCGGTCAGAGGCAGATCGAGATAGGCGAGTTCCTGATCATGGATGGGCAGCCGTACTTCGGCGTAGTCGACCGCGTAGATGGTGCCGATAGAAGTACCGCGTTTGACAAATTGACCGACGTCGACGCGCTCGGTGCGCACGCGTCCGTCGTAGGGGGCGATGACCTCGGTCCGGGCCCGGTCGCGCCGTGTGCGCGCGAGCCTGGCATCCGCTTCGCGCAGGGTCGCCTGGGCGATGGTCACCCGGTTTAGCGCGTCGTCGCGTTGTGCGTCACTGATCGCTCCACGCACGATCAGATCTTCCTGACGGCGGTGGTTCTTGCGCGCGTTGGCGAGATCGCTGCGCGCCCGCGCGAGACCCGCGCGCGCCTGCTCCAGGGCCAGATCGTAGTCGAGCGGATCGATGCGCAGAAGGACCTCATCCTTGCTGAAAAATCCGCCGGAGACCAACGCGGGCGATACCTCGACCACGCGTCCGTCGACCTCCGGGATGAGTTCACTTTCGGTGCGCGGCACGACGCTGCCGTGGGTGCGGACGCTGAATTGTTGGGTCTTGGGTTCGACCTGCACCACCCGTACGAGCGGCGCTACAATCTGTGCCGCCCGCGGTTGGACCTCGGGCCCGGTGATGATCAATAGCGCCGCGGCGGCAAAACCGCCCAGCAGCACAACAAAGGGGAGCAAACGACGCATCATGTTTTTTCTCCTGCGCTGTTCTGGTTAAGGCCGGCGACTACAAAGCGAACGAGCTGTTCGACCTGCTCTGCGGGCGGCAGTTTGGTCGCCTGGGCGCCCGGAAATTCCAACGGTCGATCGAAGCGGATCATTTGCAACATCGCGCCGATCAGAAAGTGGAAGCGCCACTCCAACTCCGGGCGCGGTAGATCCGGCTGGGCAAGCTCAAGGGCTGCGATGTAGCGTTGCGCGAGAGCCCCAAACACCTGCTGCAGAAGGGGGCCAACCAGGGATTGCGATTCGGCGAACACCCTGGCCATCATCATGGCGAGTTGTGGGTTCTGCGCGAGCTCGATATCGATGAACGCCCGCACGATCGCTTCGCTGGTCGGCGGCTTGGCCTGCTGCCCGAGGGCCTGCAGGCGTGCCAGGCGGCGGGCGTTGATCGGTGCCACGCAGCGCTCGAATGCCGCCTTGAAGAGGTTCTCCTTGGAGCCGAAGTGATAGTTGGCGGCGGCGATATTCACCCGCGCCAGTTCCGCAATGGCCCGCAGGGACGTGCCGCCATAGCCGTGGGTCGCGAACAGCGTGATCGCCGCTTCGAGGATCGCCTCGCGGGTCAGTCTGGAATCGGCGCGCAACGCGCCCGAGGTTGTCGCCATCACCGGGACCTACTTCAAACGGTCGTTTAAAGTAGCAGGAACCGCGGGTCCCGAGCAAGCACAAGTGCGCTTGAAGTGGGACCGAGAATCCCGTGTGTCCACGTTTGGCTTGACATGTTTGGCAGTTTGGTAGACGTTCGACCTGGACGCTTGTTCGGTGCCACAATATTGCTCCCGTTGTCATCACCGTGTCATCTTTCGTCGCGATAGTGCGCGCGCCCCAACCCGGGGAACACGCCATCGGCGCACGGAACTGAGCTGTTGATACCTATCCAGGGGAGCAACACCGGCCCTACAAAAAACACAATTTGGGCGGGTGGCGAAAGTCGCGCCGTACAAGGGCTGCACAATATCAATACCAATTGGAGAACCAATGTGAACAGGAAACGCATCATAGGCTGCGTTGTGGGGGTGTTCGCGCTATTGACCTGGGCCTTGCCCGGGATGGCGCTGGAGACCTCTTCAGCTATTCGTGGGGTGGTGAGTGACCCTGCAGGAAACCCCTTAAGCAATGTCCGGGTGGTCGTGCGCAACGAAAACACCTCGCTCACCCGAGAAACCCAGACCAATGAGGCGGGCGAATTCGGTATTCGTAACCTTCAGGTCGGGGAAGACTACACCGTGGTCGCCACCGCTAGCGGACGCGAAAGCTCGCGCCTCGAAGACGTGCAACTGTCTCTCGGGCGGGTCGCCAGCGTCAGCCTGGTGATGAGTCCCGCGACCATGGAAGAGGTGGTGGTGACGGCCACCCGTATCACGTCCCAGGTGGCGGTGGGCCCGAGCGCGACTTTCGGTCTGCGCGAACTCGAGACCGCACCCGCGATCAACCGCAACATCTCGGATGTGCTACGCATCGACCCGCGCATCTATGTCGACGAATCCCGCGGTGACATCAACGCGATCCAGTGCGGGGGTAAGAATTCACGCTTCAACAGCCTGACGGTCGACGGTGTACGCACCAACGACTCTTTCGGCCTCAACTCCAACGGCTTTCCCACCGAACGGATGCCGTTCTCCTATGACGCCATCAACGAAGTGTCTGTGGAACTGGCGCCGTTTGACGCGTCTTATGGCGGTTTTACGGCCTGTAACATCAACGCTGTCACCAAGTCCGGCGGCAACGAATTCTTCGGCAGCGTCTTCTACGATTATACCGACGATGATCTGCGCAACGACTCGCTCGAAGGGGACGATATCGAATCCGGTGGTTATGACGAAAATCGCTGGGGGGTGACCCTCGGCGGACCGATCATCAAAGATCGCCTGTTTTTCTTCGGCGCCTATGAAAAGCTGGAAGGCGCCAACCTCTTCGATCGCGGCCCGATCGGCTCGGGCGCGGTCAACGAGGTCCTGGTCAGCCAGGCGGAGATCGATGAGATTCTGCAGATCGCGCGCGACATCTATCAGTACGACCCCGGTGCGATTCCCAGCAGCGCCGACAATGAAGATGAAAAGCTGCTGGTGAAACTCGACTGGTACATCAACGACCAGCATCGCGTGGCGTTCACCTACAACTACAACGATGGCTTCAACATTGTTGAGTCTGACGGTGACCTCGATGAGTTCGAATTCGCCAACCACCTCTACGAGCGCGGCTCGGAGCTGAACTCCTACGTCGGCACCCTCTATTCCGACTGGACCGATACCTTTTCGACCCAGATACGCCTGGGTCGCCTGGAACTGGACAATCGTCAGATCTCCCAGGGCGGGGGTGACTTCGGTGAGATCCGCGTGGAACTCGACGATGTCGACGTCTACCTCGGCGGGGACGACTCGCGTCAGTCCAACCAATTGAACTACGAAGTGGACACCCTGTCGCTGACCGGCACGTATCTGCTCGGGGAACATACCCTCAGTTTCGGCTATGAGCGAGAAGCGCTCGAGGTTTTCAACCTGTTCGTGCAGCACACCGAAACCGAGATTCGCTTCTCCGGCATCGATAACTTCCGCGACGGTTTTGCCCGTGCGATCTACTACAACAACGCACCTTCCAACAATCCCACCGACGCAGCTGCCGACTGGGGTTACGAGGTGAACACGCTGTTCGTACAGGATGAGTTCTATGCCACCGACCGGCTGGAACTGCTGGTCGGCCTGCGTTACGACTGGTACACCACCGACGACGAACCGGAAGCGAACCCGGACTTTGTGGCCGATTACGGCTTCTCCAACTCCACCAGTCTGGATGGGGAGGGGCTGCTGCAGCCGCGCCTGGGCTTCACTTACACCCACAGCGACCAGCTGACCGTGCGCGGTGGTATTGGCCTCTACTCCGGCGGTGATCCGAACGTCTGGCTCTCCAACAATTTCTCCAACAACAACGTGCTGCAATTCGGCCAGCGTGGCCGTTCCTTCGGCTATACCGATGGCTCACGCTCGTTGTTCGATGCGGACGTGGTCTATCTCGGTTTGGAACCGGGCGTCCCGGCGGGGCCAGGCTACGGCATTCCTTCCGAACTGTTCAACGCCGTCGCAGGAGGCACCGGGGATAACTTCGAGATCAACTATCTCGACCCGGACTTCGAACTGCCGTCGGAGTGGAAGTTTGCGGTGGGCTTCACCTATGACTTCGAGAACGACTATACCCTCTCCGCCGATCTGCTCGTTACGCGCGCGCAGGACACGGCGATCATCCTGAGAGGCGATCTGGAACGAGTAGGTACCACCGTCGACGGTTATCCGGACTATGACAGTGTCCGCGAACCGACCTTTGTGCTGACCAACAGCCGCAAGGGTAATGAATCTGAGGTGCTGTCATTCTCGATCAGCAAGTTCTACGACAACGGTATCGATTGGCGTGCGGGATATTCGTACACCAATGCGGAAGACGTGCAGCCGATGACCAGTTCGGTGGCGTTCTCCAACTATCAGAATCGTGCGTTCTTCGATCCGCAGGAGCAGGTCCTGTCCACCTCCAACTACGAGATCAAGCATCGCTTCACCGCGATGTTCAACATGGAGCGGACCTTCTTCGGCGACAACGTGACGCGCCTGTCGGTGTATGCCCACGCCAACCAGGGCCCGTCGTTCAGCTACGCGTTCAACGGTACGATCAACCCCTACGGGTTCACGCCGTTCCTCGACTTCCGCAACAACGTGCTGGAGCCCGGTGACGATCGCAACGATCAGGATGGCTCCTGGTGGTCCAAGGTAGATATCCGCGTGGAGCAGGAGTTTAACGTGGGTAACTTTGGTAAGGCCTCAGCCTTCCTGGTGATCGACAACTTCACCAATCTGCTGAACGACGAGTGGGGTGTGTTGCGTGAAGTGAACTTCCCCAACAACGTTGAGCGTGGTGATCAGGAAGAGGCTCGCGTGGGCGACGCCTCCCGCTACGAAATCCGCTTTGGTGTGAGATACACTTTCAACCAGTAAAATCGCCCTAGGCGATCCGGTGATGCGCAAGGTCCGCGGGATGCGGGCCTTGATGCATCGTTTGCCTCGCGCCGCATTCCTTCTATCATGCTCCCAGTCAATTCTTGGCGCGCCTGCGGCCGTAGACAAGGCGCGTGATCGGTTGATCAAATTTTGGCGTACGCGAAAGCTTGGGAGGGGACGATGCGTATTACAGATGTTAGGGTGACGGTTTGGGAGTGGAAGGATATTCCACCAACGCGCTATACACTGCGCGTGAAGAGCGCGGGTTCGCGCTCCACGCATATGGGCCTGGTGCGTATCCTCACGGACGACGGCATCGAAGGTCACGCGTTTCTCGGCTCGGCGCTGAGCCCGCTGGGAGGCGACGCCCAGTTGATCATCGATCGCTACAAACCGATGCTCGTGGGGCAGGATCCACTCGCGCGTGAGCGCATTTGGCAGAACATGGCTGGATGGGCGATGGGCGGGGTGATGCGGGTTATCGGTGCGATCGATGTCGCCCTTTGGGATCTGGCCGGCAAAGCCGCCGGCGTGCCCATCCATCGGCTGATGGGGTCCTACCGCGATCAGGTGCCTGCCTATGCCAGTTCGGCCGTGTTCGAGCACGTCGAGGAGTACGCGGACGAGGCGTGCCGTTACAAAGAAGCGGGGTGGAGTGCTTACAAGATCCACCCGCCAGCGATCCCCGAGCTGGATATACGCATCTGCCAGGCGGTGCGTGAGGCGGTGGGAGACGATTATCGCATCATGCTCGATTCCACCTGGTCATACGACTACCCCCAGGCCCTGCGGGTGGGGCGAGCGGTCGAAGAGCTGAACTTCTACTGGTATGAAGACCCGCTCAAATTCGATGATCTGTACAGCTACGTGAAGCTCAAGCAGGTGCTGGGTATTCCGATCATGGCGACCGAGATGCCGAGCACCGGTCCATTGTCCTACGCACCCTGGATCATGCAGCAGGCCACCGATTACCTGCGCGGCGATGTTGCGATCAAGGGCGGCCTCACATCCTGCTTGAAGACCGCCCACCTGGCCGAGGCGTTTCAGATGAACTACGAGGTCCACCATGGCGGGAACTCGCTGAACAACGTCGCGAATCTGCATCTGATCATGGCCATCCCGAACTGCGAGTACTTCGAAGTGCTGCTGCCGGATGCGGTCCAGAAACATGGTCTGGTCGAGGATATTGAGGTGGATGCGCAAGGCCTGGTATACGCGCACCAGCTCCCCGGTCTTGGCGCACAGATCGACTTCGATCTGATCGAGCATAACAAGGTTGCGGACCTTGGGTGATCAGCTTCGCGCTGGGTGAGGGTACAGACGGGGGTGGGGAGGTCGTGTTAAGCGTCTACCCGGCGGCGTATAATCGACTTCCTAGATCTCAAAAAGAAATTGGCGTGGAAGCTGTTTTATCGTGTCGCTGAAACTGGGTATCGACGCCCGCCCCCTGGAACATCCGCGCAACGGGATTGGTCGCTACACCACCCAAATCATTGAACAAATCCGCCAACGTACCGATTGGCGGTTGCATCTGTTCACCTCGGCGCACAACGAGCTGCGCATGGACGGTGTGGAAATCGAGCAGGTCGCCGACTTCTTGAGCTTCAATGCAGCCGCCTTCCAATTTAAGCTGGCCCGGACTGTGGAGCGCCGTGGGCTCGATGGTTACTTCTCCCCGCGCCACCACCTGCCGATAGGGCTCAAGGTGCCGTCCATCGTCACCATTCACGACATGGTGTGGCATAAGTTCCCGCAGACGATGAATCCGGCCGGCATGCTCCTGGAACGTTTGTTCATGCCGCCCTCCATCAAACGTGCCGACGCGATCATCGCCGTGAGCGAGAGCACCGCCGCAGAGGTGGTCGACATGTTCCCGCAAGCCGCGGCCAGAACCCACGTGATCTACGAGGCGGGATCGACGTTCGATGGTCCGGTGACGGTCGGACCCGCCCCGGTCGTGGTCCCCTTCATCCTGGCCGTCGGCACCATCGAGCCACGCAAGAATTACTACCGCCTGCTCAGTGCCTTCGATCTGATAGCGGATGAGCACAGCGACGTGCATTTAGTGATTGTGGGCGGGCGCGGTTGGAGGATGGACGTTGATCAACTGCTCGCGGGCGCGCGCCACCGCACGCGGGTGCGGGTGCTGGATCAAGTCGACGATGAGATGTTGCAACGCCTGTATTACCACTGTGAATTTCTGGCCGTCCCGTCGCTGTACGAGGGCTTCTGCCTGCCGCTGGTCGAGGCGATGTCGTTCGGCAAAGCTGTGCTGACCGGTCAGACCAGCGCGATGCCCGAGATCGCCGGCGCTGCAGGCGTGTTGGTGGACCCGCACGATGTCCAGAGCATCGCGCAGGGATTGCGCGCTCTGCTGTACGATGAAAGGCTGCGCACTTCCAAGGGGCACGCAGCAGCACAACGGTCGGCCCAGTTCAGCTGGGATCTTGCCGGGTCGCAGACGGTCGATCTCATCGCCGCTACCGTTGACCGTGCCTGAGGTGAGGGATCAGGCGAGTTGTGGATGCAGGTGCGGCGCGATGTAGGCACGCATCTCGTCTGGCCAGGCGATGGCTTTGCGGGCGTCCAGGTCGATACACACACCGACCTGATCGGTAATCCCCAAGAGCGCGCCGGAAGCGGCATGGTAGGCCCAACGCCGTGACAATCGGGACTTGGTCTCGAGACGAATGTCAGCGCTGTAAAAATTCACCTCTTCGCCGAGGCGCGGTTGTTCCAGACGCAGCGTGCGGGTTTCCATCACTGCCCAGGCCGCGCGGTGGCCGTCAGCGGTCTTGAACACCGGTGGTCCCTTGGGGGTATTGCCACTGGCGACCATGCGCATATAGGGCAGGAACATCAACTCGATATCCTCGCGCAGCCAACCCTCAGCGTCGACGTCCTCAGCAAGAATCTGCGCGCTGCGTTTGCCATGCATCATCCCCGGTGCATCTGCGACGGGGAGGAGACGGTCGAGTTCTGTCATGGGTGTGCTCTGACGAATCGGCTCGAGGCTTAAGCTGCGCGGTCGGGCGATCTCGGGTAGCTCGATGATGCGGTCGGCGGAGAATTGCACGTCGGCGAACGGGCGCGCGTGGCGCGTCTGTCTATCGATCAGGGTGGTGGTGACGACAAAGGTGGCGGCCACCGCTTGGGTTTGGGGGTTCCTGATCTCGATGTAGCTGCGCATCCCGCCTTCGTCCAGTTGCAGAATGCCACCGACCGTGTGCAGCTGCGCGCCTTCGAATTGTTCGGCTTGAAAGCGCGTGTAGGTATCGGAGCGGCGCAGGAAGGTATCACCGAGCTCTGCTGGGCCCAGCCCCGCGGCGGCGAGCAGGAAGTGGTTGGCACGCTCCATGCGCGCCATGTAGTAGCGCACGTTCATGTGCCCCAGAGAGTCGATTTCGTCCGCGGTGACGGTGGTTTCTTCGAGTAACTGCACGTTCCGGTCTTGATGCTTGCTTAACCCGACCATGTTAGCGGTTTTGACCCGCCGACGCTCGACCGGCGTGGGCGAGGCCTCTGTTGTCGCTGCGCTTCTGGTAAGCTCGCGGCTCATAGCGCGTAACTTGTGCACCCGCTTATTTTGGAGAAGAACACCAATATGGCCCACCACATCTCGCCTCTGCGCAAGGCGTATCAGGACGCGACCTACGACGCCGAAGCCATCGCCATCGACCGGGCGCTGAGCGCAGATCGGCGCTCGGCACAGCAGATCGAGCAGGCCCAGGCACTGGCGCGCCACCTGATCGAACACAGCCGCGCGAACAAAGAACACCGCTCGTTGCTCGACGCGTTCATGGATGAATTCGGGCTCAACTCGGCGGAAGGTGTTGCCCTCATGTGTCTGGCCGAATCGATCGTGCGTGTGCCGGATCAGGAGACCGCGGATGCGTTGATCGCGGAGAAGATCGGCGATTCGCAACGCTGGCGCGAACATCTGGGCGAATCCGAGTCGCTGTTGGTGAATGCATCGACTTGGGCGCTGATGCTGACCGGGGAGGTGGTCGAGCTCGGCCTGGGTGTGCAGGACAATTTCAGCGGTTGGTTCGGACAGCTTGTTAACCGTGTGGGTGAGCCTGTTATTCGGCGCTCGCTGCGCTACGCGATGAAACTGCTGGGCAATGAGTTTGTGTTTGCGACCACCGCACAGGAGGCGGTCGAGAGCGCCCGTGATGGCGAGCTGTACAGTTTCGATATGCTGGGAGAGGCGGCGCGCACCGAAGCAGATGCACAAGCATACCTCGCCGCGTACGAGCGGGCTTTGCAAGCCATCGGCCCCGCCCCCGATGGTGTCTCACCGCTGGCGTGTTCCGGGATCTCGGTGAAGCTGTCCGCGCTATACCCGCGCTATGAGACGCTGCATAGCGCTGCCGTGCACGGGATTCTGTATCCGCGCTTGCTCAAGCTCGCTCGGCAAGCGGCGGCCAATGACGTGCAGTTGACGATCGATGCGGAGGAGGCGAATCGTCTTGATCTGTCCATGGATTTGTTAGAGCGCTTGATGGGCGAACCCGATCTGCAACGCTGGGCAGGTCTCGGCCTCGCGCTGCAGGCCTATGGCAAGCGCGCCCTGCCGTTGATCGACTATCTCGCGGAGCGCTCCGCCTCGCGCGGGCGGCGGTTGATCGTGCGGCTGGTCAAGGGCGCGTATTGGGACTCGGAGATCAAGCTTGCGCAGCAGCTCGGGGTGCCCGATTACCCGGTGTTCACCAACAAGGCGGCCACCGATCTTTCTTATCTCAGTTGTGCGCAACGGTTGCTGGAACAGCCGGACGTCTTCTACCCGCAGTTTGCCACCCACAATGCACACACGCTGGCCAACGTGCTGCAGATCGGGCAAGGTTGTGAGTTCGAATTGCAGCGCCTTCACGGTATGGGTGATCTGCTGTATCGGGTCGCGCAGGAGCAGGTCGACGACCTGCCGACGGTGCGTGTGTATGCACCGGTGGGGCCACACAAACACTTGATGGCCTACCTCATCCGACGGCTGCTGGAGAACGGCGCCAACAGCTCGTTCGTCAACCGCTTTCTGGATGAGGATGTGCCCATCGAGCGCCTGGTGCGCAATGTCCGGACCCTCGCCATAGAACAGCATTCTAGCTTGCCTTTGCCGACCCAGGTATATGGCGACGAGCGTCGCAATTCCACCGGCTATGAGGTTCAAGATCCTGCCCACCTGCAATATCTGGAGGACATCACCGCGCCGTGGCTCGAGCAGAGTTGGGGGGAGGGGACGCACACGGTGCTCAATCCGGCCGATCCAAACGATCGGGTAGGTCAAGTTGATACGACGCCGCTCGATGAATTGCCGGCACGATTTGCTCGTGCGGCGCAGGCCCAACCGATCTGGGATGCCCAAGGAGCGCGTCGCGCTCGGGTGCTCGATGCGATCGGCGATCTGTTCGAACAACACAGCGGCGAGTTGCTCGCGCTCTTGATGCGAGAAGCCGGCAAGACCCGGCAGGATGCCATCGACGAACTGCGCGAGGCGGTGGATTTTGCGCGCTACTACGCCGCACAGTGTGTGCGCTTGTTTGAAGTACCGCAGACCCTGCCCGGACCGACCGGGGAGACCAACCAGCTGCGCCTCCACGGGCGCGGAAGTTTTGTCTGTATCTCGCCTTGGAACTTTCCGTTGGCGATCTTCACCGGTCAGGTCTGTGCGGCACTGGCGGCGGGCAACGCGGTGTTCGCCAAGCCGGCGGAGCAGACGCCTCTGATCGCAGAGCGCGCGGCCGCGCTGATGCGTCAGGCGGGGGTGCCAGGCGACGTGTTGCACTGCATCCAGGGGGACGGCGGTATCGGCGCTGCGCTGGTGGCGCATCCTGACGTGGCTGGGGTGGCGTTCACCGGCTCGACCGAAGTCGCCAACCTGATCCACCGGGACCTGGCGGCCAAAGGGGGAGTGATAGTCCCGCTCATCGCCGAAACCGGCGGTTTAAACGCCATGATCGTCGACTCGACCGCGATGTATGAGCAGGTGGTGGACGACGTGTTGCGTTCGGCTTTCGGTAGTGCGGGGCAGCGCTGCTCCGCGTTGCGCATTCTCTGTCTGCAGGAGGATATCGCGGCGGATGTTGAAGCGATGCTCACCGGAGCGATGGACCTACTGAGCGTCGCCGATCCTCGGGAGGCGGATTCCGATGTCGGGCCGATCATCGATGCCGCGGCGCTGGCGCGCTTGCAGGCCTATGTGGCTGAGCGCACGAATGATCTCATCTCTGCGACCCCGATGGCGGTCGAGCAGGGACACTTCATGGCGCCGTGTCTGTTGCGCATCCGTGAGATCGCAGAGGTCGAAGAAGAACAATTCGGTCCCGTCCTGCACGTGTTGCGCTACCAGCGCAGCGAGCTGGATAGTGTGCTGGCTGCGCTGCACGCCACGGGGTACGGCCTGACCCTCGGTGTGCACAGCCGCAACACGCGCTTTATCCAGCACGTCTATACACACAGCCGGGCTGGGAACGTCTACGTGAATCGCAATATGATCGGTGCGGTGGTCGGGGTGCAGCCCTTCGGTGGCAGCGGGCTGTCGGGCACTGGCCCGAAAGCGGGTGGTCCACACTATGTGCAGAGATTCGCACTGGAGCGTACGCTGACCGACAACATCGCCGCGATCGGTGGCAACGTCGATCTGTTGACCGGCGCGGCGCGCTCGCAGACCTGAACCGCCCGCATTGTGGTGGGCAAAGCCCAAACGCAAGAAGCGGGGTGAGGAGATTTGAAGGGGAGGCACAAGCTTAGATGACAGAGCTGTTTAGATTCGAAACAACGTTTGCTGCGTTGCACGAAGGTGCGGCGGATTTTGATCCGCAGCTCACCGAATTCTTTGCACTCGACGAAACGCTGCGCTACCAGGTGCGGCTCCCCGCGGATGCGCAACAGGCGCCCGGACTCTTGGTCTATGTCAGCCCCAAGTCCGGTGCGGCGCTACCCGATGCCTGGGCCCCAGCCCTCGATCGACACAATCTGATCTGGGTGGGGGCGGAGAATTCCGGCAACGATGTGCACGTCGCTCGGCGGGTTGGCATGGCCTTGCTGGCCCCCGCGGTGGCGCGCCACTATCGCGACCCGGATACGGCCCGCCATCTGCTCAGCGGCTTTTCGGGCGGTGGACGGGTGGCGAGCATGATGCTGCCGGCGTACCCCGAGATTTATAGCGGCGCGTTGTTCATCTGTGGCGCTAACCCGGTTGCGATCCTCACCGATGTCACCCAGCAGCGGTTGAGAGATGTCCCGATGGTCTTTCTCACCGGCACCGGCGATTTCAATCTGCAGGATACCCAGTGGTCGATCGCTAGCTTCCAGCAGGCGGGTCTGGCGGCCCAATTGGTGGTGATCGAGGGTCTGGGACATGCGTTACCTGAAGAGATCGATGGCGTGCTCGACACGCTTGCACCGGGTCCTGGCAATCCGGTCTGAACGCCCACGGCCCGCGGGACTTGACTTATTGAGTGGTACTTTATAAAGTGCCACTCAATAAAGCATGGTGTATGCGAGTGTCCGAGGCGTTTCAAGATCATCCCGGAGGCAGAGCGGCGGCAGTGCGGCGTCGTGATCCCCAGGCCAAGCGTCGTCAGCTCCTGGCTGCCGCGCAGGACCTGTTTGCCGAACAGGGGTTTGATGCGACCTCCACCGCTCAGGTGGCGCAGCGCGCGGGCGTCTCGGAAGGCATCCTGTTCCATCACTTCGGCAATAAGAAAAATCTGTTTCTGGAGATTCTCGCCGAGTACGCGCGTGCCGCGGCGCAGGCCACCATGCCGGCGGCGGACTCCGAACTGACCGAGGAATCGGTGGTGCGTGGCGCGTTCGACTTTGCCGATGCGAACCCCCAGGTGCACGCCATGCTGGCCTGGGGGAGTGCACAGTTCGGGGCGCTCGAGCTCGATCAGCAGGGCGAAATTATCGTCGACGTGATCTGCGGCAAGCTCGAAGCGGGCATGGATCAGGGTAAGGTGCGGCTGGGTGATGCTCGGATCATGGCGCAGCTGCAGTTCGCCGTTGTCGATGCGGCTTATAAGGAGTGGCGCCGCAGTGCGGATCCCGACCTGCGGGAAGCATACATCGGCGAAGCGGTGCGCTGTATGCAGGCGATGCTGGCCCCTCTGGCGGGGCGTTAGGGCGGCGCTATGGCGTTGGCGGGTTGAGCGCGGTAACAAGACTCTCCCCGGGGGTACTCCTCAGCCGTGGGCTGACTATTCAACAGACCGAAACAAACATCGAAACGAGGACGAGATCATGAGTGAAGCAGTAGCTGAAAATACGCCGTTCTGGCTGTCGGGAAACTTTGCGCCGACCTTTGAAGAACATACCGAGACCCAACTGGCCGTCACCGGCAAGATTCCCACCGACCTCAACGGTCGCTACTTTCGCAACGGGGCGAACCCCAAGAGTGGTGAATCCCTGCACTGGTTTCTCGGCAACGGGATGATCCACGGCGTCGAGTTGAGTGGCGGCAAGGCGAACTGGTATCGCAATCGTTACGTGCGTACCCCCCAGCTCGACGCTGCTACCGATCCGATGGCGAGCATGACAGACATGACTCAGTCGCTGGCCAATACCCACATCATCAGCCACGCCGGGAAGATTCTGGCACTCGAAGAGGGCCATTGGCCTTACGAGTTGAGCCCAGAGCTCGAAACCGTGGGACCGTACAACTTTGATGATCGATTGCAAACCGGTATGACCGCACACCCGAAGATCTGCCCGGAAACGGGAGAGATGCTGTTTTTCGCCTACGGCATGATGCCCCCCTTCATGACCTATCACCGCGTGTCGGCGGACGGTCAACTGGTGCAGAGCGAGGTGATCGACGTCAAAGGCGCGACCATGGTTCACGACTTCAACGTCACGCGCAATTTTGTCATTTTCATGGACCTGCCCCTGGTGTGGAACTTCGAGGCGTTCGCGACCTCGGGCCTGCCGATCCAGTGGAGTGATGACTACGGCGCGCGCCTGGGAGTGATGCCCCGCGATGGCAGCAACGCAGATGTGGTCTGGTACGACATCGATCCGTGTTACGTCTACCACCCGCTCAACGCCTACGAAGACGGTGATGATATCGTGATCGATGTCTGCCGTATGGCACATTCGATGAAGCCCGGGGTGGCAGAAGTGAATCCCGTGCTGCACCGCTGGACCATCCACCAAGGCCAGGGCCGCGTCTCCGAGTCGCAGCTGGCTGAGCATGCGGTCGAGTTTCCCCGCGTCGCGGATGCGGTCGTGGGCATCAAACATCGCTATGGCTATACGGCTGAATTTGGCGGCGGGCAGCCAGCGGCGGTCGCGTTTCGTAAGTATGACCTCGAGACCGGCGCCACCAGCGCCCATCGTTTAGCGCCGGGCTGCAGCGGCGGCGAGCCGGTGTTTGTGCCCGCTGAAGGGGCCACCGCAGAGGATGACGGCTACCTCTTGAGCTTTGTCTACGATAAAGCGGAGAACCGCAGCGACCTGGTGATCCTGGACGCCAGCGATATGGCAAAAGACCCGGTGGCATCCGTGCACCTGCCGGTCCGGGTCCCCGCCGGTTTCCATGGCAGCTGGATAGCCGACGCCTGAGCGGCGTTTCCCGGCCGGGGGTGTTGGCACCTCTGGTACTATTCCGGCCCGCGCGTCTGACGCGCGAGCGCCTGGCGACGCGCCTGGTTGGCGAGGAACTCGCCACGCCGGGATGACGCGATATGTGCGCGGTGCACAATCCAAGCCTGGATCGCGCCGACCTCCTGCTGATTTAACATGGCTGCGAACGAGACCATGCCTTTGTCGGTACGCGCGCCGCCCAACACGATCATATCTAAGGCGGCGTGGGTCTCTGCGCTGGCCCAGGCCAGATTGGGGATGACGCCGTGGTTGCCGGCGCCGAGGGCGTGACAGAAACGCGATGTACTGTTCCCCGTCCACCGCATAGGAGATCGGCGCCGCGATCGTACCCATCCCGGTGTTCGTCTCCCACAGGGGCGTGCCGTCCGCAGCGTCGTAGGCGCTGAAGGAGCAGTCGGAACCGGGTTGCAGCACTAGGAGCCTGTTGAAAAACTATTTTGCGGCTCAGCGCGCCAGAGTTGCGTTTCCGCAAGGCGCTCGCTGCCGCGCAGGTCGGGTACCTTCGCAAAGCGGGCAACGCAGCGCAAACGCAGCTCTGACGCGCCCTGCGGGTCAAACGCTCCGATCCTTGGCCCGCGTGGCGCCTCTTGCAAAGGTACCCGACCTGTGCGGCGAGACGCGCCTTGCCCAAGAATCGGAGCGTTGGACTGAGTCCTAAATAGTTTTTCAAC
>JBCCHL010000088.1:0-18379 GCA_039028775.1 Pseudomonadota bacterium
ACTTGATCTGCGCATCTTCCAGCGCGACAAGTTCTACAACCGCTGCGTGCAGCTGGTTCTCGTCGCGCATCGGTGCGGTACAACCTTCCAGATAGCTCACGTGGGAACCCGCGTCCGCGATGATCAGCGTGCGCTCGAACTGTCCCGTGTTGCGTTCGTTGATCCGGAAATAGGTGGACAACTCCATCGGACAACGCACGCCCGGAGGGATGTAGACGAAGGAACCGTCGCTGAACACCGCGCTGTTGAGGGCGGCGTAGAAATTATCCCGCTGCGGCACCACGCTGCCTATGTACTTTTGCACCAACTCGGGGTGAGAGTGCACCGCCTCGGAGATCGGGCAGAAAATCACCCCGGCCTCCGCTAGCTTTTCTTTAAACGTGGTGGCGATGGAAACGCTGTCGAATACCGCATCGACCGCCACGTTCGCGGCACCGTCTAGCGGCGTTTTGACCACCCCGGCCAATGCTTCCTGCTCGTGCAGCGGGCTGCCCAGTTTCGCGTAGGTCCGCAGCAGTTCCGGGTCCACCACCTCGAGCGAGCGGGGACCGTCCATCTGGCGCTTAGGCGCCGAATAATAGGAGATCGACTCGAAATCGACCGGTGGGAAATGCACGTGGGCCCATTCCGGCGCGGTCATGTCGCGCCAGCGTGCGTAGGCCTGCAGGCGCCATTCGGTCAGCCATTCAGGTTCATTTTTTTTCGTCGATATGAAGCGGATAACGTCTTCGTCCAGGCCCGGGGGCAACGTATCCGACTCAATGTCGGTGACAAAGCCGGCTTGATAGTCGGCGTTGGCAGCGACCGCATTGTCCAGGGATGAGCTCACTTCTATTCCACTCGTCGTTTGCGTAAGTTCAGTTTGCAGGCAAGGTTTCGGTTCGAGACCCTCCTATTTAACTCAGGGAACCCAGGTATTACTATGCACCGCCTTTACCTTGCGGCGGCGGCTGCGCCTGAAGAACCCTCGTGCACCATCTGTCGGGGCGCAAATTTTACTCAAAAATACCCCAGTAAAACAGTCGGGTATTTCGAATCGAACAAGAAGAACTTTCATGCCAAGAATCGAACGTATTCCTGAACAGCATATGCAGTTGGCGTACGGCATCTTTCTGCTTACTCCCCGGCACCGGGTGATCAAAACCCTGCGCAAGCGTTACCAGCCTTCGATCCACGGGGATCGCACCTGGGGCTCGAGTTTTCTGCTCATGGACTATCTGTGCGAACACGGCATGCAGGCGGGCAGCACCGTGATGGAGGTGGGCTGCGGATGGGGTGGGGCGTCGTTGTTTTGTGCCAAGCGCTTTGCTGCCAAGGCGACGGGGGTCGATCTCGATCCGGCGGTGTTTCCGTATCTGGAACTGCTCGCGGACCTCAATGACGTTAAAGTCGCTCGCAAGAAAGCTGACTTTACCCGTCTGCAGGGGCGCACCCTAGGGAGCTATGACTGCATCATCGGCGGCGATATCTGTTTTTGGGATAACCTCGTGCAACCCCTCGTGCGCATGGCGAGTCGGGCACTGGACAATGGCACCCAGCGCATCATCATCGCGGACCCGGGGCGACCTACCTTCTACGAATTCTGCGATCTCATCGCGCAGAAGTACGCCACCACCCTGCAAGAGTGGTATGCGATCGAACCTGAACGCTACGAGGGTGAGGTTGTGGAGGTGAGAGCGCGCTGAGCAGCGCGCCTGGTAAGATTTGACCTATGTGGACTGTCTATACCGATGTGCTGGACTACCTCGTCGTGTTGGATGCCTATGCCATGGCCCTGCGACCTCGGTTGAGCGATACCGAAATTCTGCAATTCAAGCGCTACGATTCGGGTCAGGCTGAGTTGGTGTTTGGGCAACTGCGCGCACGGCAGGCAGAAGAAGAGCTATCCGCAGCCATCGCCGCACAGGCGTTTGTCTATCTGGTTGCCGGGGAGTGGCAGCTGCTGTCCGCCGGGTCTGTTAGTGACGTCTGGTGGGTCACAGAGGTTGCGCGTGACCAACACTTCGACTTTTCTCCCGCTCCTGCGGACCCAGCCCCCGACAGCCGGTCCGCGACAGAGCAAATGGCCAGCGTTCCATCTACCGAGGTATTTGAGGTGCTTGAAGACCTGGGTGGTGGCGCATCGCGCTATCTCGTCGACGAACTCATCACGCCCAGCAACCGCGCTGACTCGGCGTTTCTCAAAGACAAGTGGGCGATGGACTATCTTTACCAGAATGGGGTTTTTGGTACGTTTGATGCCTGAAGTCGAGGCCGGTTGAAGCATCGCTGCGCGACGAAAATCTCCTGCCGGTTCAGTTGCGCTGCGCGCACATCCTGCGTGAGGCCAGGAATCCCGCTAGGGTTAACAGCAACATCCATGGCGCGGGCACCGGCGTTCCTGGTTGCGGGGTGCTGGTAGACCAACTGAAGTTTGAGAACCGCAGAAAACCGTTCCAGAGCCCGGGATTGCTAACGCGCAGCGCACCCGAGGCGACATCCAATCGGTCCAACTGTGCAACGCTGCGTATCGCTTGTGCAGTTGGCAACGACCCGCCCTCGGAATCCAGAAAAGTCAGAAAGTCGCCCGGAAAAAACAAGGTGTTCTGAGTGGCTAACTTCACCAACAAGGAGACGCTGTCGACGCTGCCGCTGGTGATGTTGGCAAGGTTTCCACCGGCGAGCATGTTATGCCCATTTAAAGACAGGGTGAACGATGTGAAATTGAAGCGAGTGCCCACGGGACCCGTGCGTGTTGGCTTCTGGTCGTCATCGAAGGTAAGCGTCCCGGTCGCGGTGCGGTGGTTACCGAAGTAGGTGGCGACGGGATTTTGCGCAGTGCAACCATCCACGCCGTTCGGCCCCACAATGCTATGCTGCACATCGGCCGTGTCGGGGTACTGCACAATCGCCGCCTGGCGGGGGCCGCGGACTTCCACCCGGCGAACTTAGGGTACTGGTAAGTTTAGGGGTTCGATCCGGCAACAATCGCGCAATGTCTGAACCTCGAGGTTGGCACGGTGCGTGCCCATTTGAAACGCATCTACAGTAAGACCGATGGGCGTGGGGGGCCGGAGTTGATCGATTTAGCATGGCCCCGTTCTGACCAACACCGGCGGCCAGGTAGCATACAAGATACCGTTGGCTATCTAGTCATTAGACAAAGGCGCTGTAGACCACTCTCAGGTCTCGGTGGCCGGCTGAAGCTGGTACTTGTGCGGAACGGATCCGGCTAGGACTTATCCTGGACAAATTGTTTGAGCTGGCTCGCCAGGCTCGAACAAGCCGAGGACTGTACCCGCGCGATCAACGGGATGGGAACGACAATGGCGGGCATGTAACTGGTGCCTGCTGCGTCGGAACTGACCTTACCGGCGGTTTTGGCGGTGTGGGTGTTCCATACCGATGCTTCGTAGGATGAGTCTTTGTCCCAGGTGAGAAAGCCAAAACAACCGCCGCCGCCGGGCGCGATGCTGCATGAGAACGAGCCGGCCTGGGCCGTGCGCTGAGTCTGACCTTCGACCCAGACCAGATACTTGAGACCAATTTCGCGGATGCGCTCGGCCAGGATCGGCTCCGACAGGAGGTCGGGGAGGTCGGTGGTGTTGACCGGCGCGGTGCGCGGTTCGAACCACGGGAACAGGGCATCCATGAACTGCTGTTCGGTCACCACCTGCACCGCGTCAGTGCCGCTGGCCATGTTGCGCGATACGCAGTCGAGAAAGTCCATTTCGGCTTCCGACTGGCTGGGGCGGTTGCGTCGTCCCAGGACCACAATCGAGTCGCTGTCCGTGATACCGGTGCTGGCTTCGCGGACCTGTTGGACGGTATTGGTCACACAACCGCCGAGCAGCAGGGTGGTGCTGGCGATGACGCCACAAGCGATGAGTCTCATAAACCTCTTCCCATTGGTCTCGGTCACTGCTGCCCACCTTTGTCTGTCTGTGTGTCCGCCGGCGTATCTGCTTGCTTGTCCGTTTGCGCGTCAGCCTGCCGGCCCGTCGGCGCGGCCGATGCACTGGCGACCACAGGGCCAGGGGAGTTGCTACCCGGTGCGTTGGCACTCGCTGCCGTCGGTGCGCCGGTGGCGGCGGGCGGCGGCGCAGGCGATGCGGGCGGCGCTAGCGGCTGCAGCGGTTTGCCTGCCTTTATCCAGTCATACACCACTTTCTCGCGTTGAAAATTGAGACTGAAAAATGCCATGGCGTCACGGCAGGCGGCGATCGCGGCGGCCTGCATCCCCGACATTTTGTTGCCAAAATCCTTCTCGCTGGCCTTACCATACGCGGGCAAAACCCACTGGCCAACTTTGGTCCCGGCTTTGTCGAACAACTCAAAATCGTAGCGTACCCAGACCTCGTAGTACTTGGAGCGGGTCTGGGAGGGTAGGGAGAATTGCACCTCACGGATGGTCGGTTTCAGCACCCCATCCATCTGCGGCGCGCTGGTGCCCTCTACAAAGCGGTGATCCTCGAAGATCCCCGTGCCGAGGTTGTTGAACAGCTCGCGCTGAGCGCTGCCGAGCGAGACCTCCCACTTCCCTTTGCTTTCGATGGTCTCTTTGTGCACAAAGTTGGTCAGATCTTCATCGAGGTAAATCCCGAGTCGCACAGGCGCTTTCACCATAACCGGCACTGGGAACTGACCCTCGATCACTTCCAGGCGATTGGTGCCGCCGCAGCCGGCAAGCAATCCCGTTAAGCTGCAGAGGAGTACGCAGGGTGCGGCTGCGCGCCATATCGATACTGTCATTGATATTCCGCCAAACCTACAAATGTCCCCTCATTGCGGTATGCCAACTCGCGCATCAGTGCAGCGAAACGGAACACCTTATTGTTGGGCCGATCCAGATACACCGGAAATCCTACCGCGTGAATGCGCACGCGTCGACGTCCGCTCGCATCACTCAGATTGACGGCGTCCACCGCATCCACCACATCTTCGATGGAATTACCGGTAAAGTCATCGCCAAACACGTAGATGCTGATGCGTTTGCCCGGATCGTAGTAGGTATTGATCGCGGTGGTGATCCCTTCGACCGGGCTCGAATTAGAGAACGGACTCCAGGTCTGCAGCGTGCGCACGATCGAGTTGCGCAGCGCGGGGGTGTCGTCGATCCACGTGCCTGCGTAGCGCGAGAACATGTAATCGCCCATGTCGTTCATCACCTGGATACCTTTCACCCGCGGGTAAATCGAGAGGGTTTCGCTCACTTTGCGCACCACCTGAGGCCAGGCCATGCTCTGCATGGAGCCCGAGGTGTCGATGACAAAGATGATGTATTCGCTGTCCACCGTAATGCCGCCGACCAGTCCGGACGAGCGCTTGAAATCGAGTCCCAGCAGATTCTGCATCTCATCGGTCAGGGATTGTTTGGCGGCGGCCAGTTTCAGGTTTTGGGTGCTGACCTCTTCCTGCTGGGCGGCGAGCGTGTCCACCTCGCCCAGAATTTTGCTCAGTTCCGCTTCCAGTTGTGCCAGTTGCTCCAGTTTCAGTTGTAGATCCGCTTCGGAGTCGGTGACCTGCCGGTGCAGTTCCTGGATTTGACCACGGATTTCGAACAGGGCGTCTTCGCGCTCGGCGACCTGGGCCTGCAGATCGACGTTGGACTTCTCGAGTAGCACGGGTTCGAGGGTCTTGGTGATCAACAACAGTAGGATGATGGCGCCAAACCCACAACAGATCACGTCCAAAAAAGACACGCTGAATTCTTCGATGCCGCGACGATTACGCATCAGGGCCAGTCCCATGAAGGTGAGATGAATGCACCGCCGGTGATACGCGCCAACTGCCAGTAGGCGGCGGAGGCCAGATAGTCGCCCTCCATCGGGAACAGGATAACATTGACCGGGATCTGCCGGGGCAGGCGATCCACCGCTTCGTTGTACAGCTGCAGACGCCTGCGGCTACTGATCGTGGTGTTGCGCGGCGGATTCTCGCCCTGAGTCGGCAGGCCGTCGGTGATCAGATATACGTTGTCCGGGATGGGCGAAAGTTTGCGCACCTCGAGCATCAGCTTCACCAGGCTGGAGCCGCCGTTGGGAATCTCGTCGTGCAGCGCATCGATGGCCTCGTTCAAGGCCTCCCCTTCGCCCATACGTACCCAATCCATGTTCGCTTCCGGCATCAGACTACTGGTCTCTTCGGCAAACGTGTAGATCTGGAACTCGGTGTCCAGCGGCAGCTGTGCCGCGATCCATTCCACCGTGCGGATGGCGCGCCGCCATTTTGGGGCGTTGCGTTTGCGCTCGTCGCTCATGTTACGGCGGCGCAGCACATTGACGATGGTGTCATCCAGCATGCTGGCCGACGTATCCACCGCGATGACAATATTGCGTCCGCCGACCTTCATCCCTGTGAGGTACTGCCGGTCACCTTCGCCACGAAACTCGCGGATCTGTTGACCCTCTAGTGCCGCTTTCTGCGCCTGCAGCCGCCGGATTTCTTCCTCACGGGTATCCACATCGGCGGTCAGCGCCTTAAGACTTTCGATCTGCGCCAGCGACGTGTCTTTGATCTCGTCGAGCTTAGAGACTTCTTCGTCGACGATATCGACGGTGCTGTTGAGCTTCGCATCTGAGTCGGCCAGACGTTTCTCTACCTGATCGAAATTTTCGATCAGCTCGAACAGATCTTTTTCGCCTTGCCGGACCTGGTAATCGAGCATGCGGATCGCGGCCAGCAAATCTTCATTCTTGACCTCCTGGTCGCGCGCGCTGCCGTGGTTGATCACCAGGAATATGAGGACCACGGCACCAAAACCACAGGACATCACGTCCAGGAAGGACAGGGAGAAGACGTTGAAGCGGCGCCTAGCTGTCGCCATGCCCGATCACTCGTATCGCGGTGTATTGAATGCCGTCGAGCGTCACCTGCTCTCCGGCGTCGCAGGGGGGTAGATCAGCCACGCGCGGATCGTCCAGGGCGAGGGCGCTGTGATCGGCGCGGAGCAGATGGGTTGCGCGGCTGCCGGTCATTGAGGGGCCGGTTGGCGTGATGGCCTTCGCACCTGCCACCAGCGGGCTCGTCGCGCTGGAGATGCGTACAACCCCGTCATTGTCCAATTGCTGCACGATCTGCTGGTAGCTGCGGTACAGATCTACCTCGTCCGTTGGTAGCAGGGTGATGGATTGGGTGCTCAAGAACTCGGTCAGCCCGGGGACCTGCTGACATCGTGCTGTGGGTAACACGGGGAGTTGTGGGTCAAATTCGAGCTGGCTCAGCTGCCCGGCGAGGCGCTCGGTGAGCAGATTCTTCCCGATATCGTGTTCGCGCAAGGTGTTGTTGGCCTCGATGCTGATGCGCTGGTCGGCGAGGGCACCGCCGAACCAACCGTGTACCTGATCGAAGACCGCCTGCTCAGAGGCGCCTGCGTGCAACGGGTCGAAGCGGGTCTTGCGCACAAAGTCGTCGGCGATGACGTTCATCCACTTCTCGATCAGATTGGCGACTCCGCCGATGTGTTCGACGTTCTGAGTGCGGATCACTTCGCGCCGTACCCCGTCCGGGGTGCTGGTGCTGGAGATCGTGGAGAGGGCAAAACGGTGCCACTCGATGTCCAGGACCTGGAATTCGCCGGTGGCGGGAGCGTGCAACGAATGCGCCAACGGTAGATCGACAAAGCTGCGCACGTTGACCGATGCCTCATTGCAGATGCCATACAAGAGTCCCAGCTGATCGTTGTTGAAATGCCCTGGGACACTCAGCAGACACGGCTGGTCGTCGAGTTCGAGGTGGCGTAGGTGATGATAGAGGAGATCGGCCAGATTTCGCGCGGCACCGATGGCGGTGGGCAGTGGGTCGCTGGCGATGGTTGCTAGGTAGCGATAGTTGAACAGCTGGGGTGCCGTGCGAGAATGCGCCAGCGCGGCATCGCCGAACACCAGTTTGCCATCGACCACCGAGGCGGCGGCGGGTTCAACGCGGGGCTGCTCGTCCCGCCAGAGCGTTACCTGCCAGTCGTTCAATTCCAGGATCTGCATGGCTTAGCGCACCTGCAGGTGGCGCAGCAGGCGCTGATCGCAATAGGTGTGGGTATCGAGGACCAAGCGTTCCTGCAGGAGTTGCAGCTGATGCATCAGAAACATCAGGATGATGCTGATCACCAGCGCGATGAATGTAGAGTTGAACGCCACCCCCAGACTGCTGGTCACCCCCGCGATATCACCCTCCAGAGCCTCGTTGACCTGGCCCAGCGCTTCGCCGATACCGCGCACCGTGCCGATAAACCCGATCGATGGTATCGCCCAAGCGATGTAGCGCACCATGGACAGCTCGCTGTCCAGGCGATCCGACTCGGCGTCGCATACGGATTTCACGGCTTCGGAGACATCCTGCACGTTGCGTGTGGAGGAAAAACGATGCAGGGCGGCGAGCAGCGTGCGCGGTAACAGTTGTTCCTGGCTGCTGCCGTTCAGGGCCTGTATGGGCCGGGCGAATTCCCGACTGTCCTCGGGCAGGATGCTCATGCCGTCGGCGACCGGCACAAGATCTTCGCTGAGCAGGCTGCGTTCGGACAGTGCCAGGCGGCCTTTGTAACCCATGATCGCGATCGCCCAGAACATCAAGATGAAACAGGATTCCTGTTCGAAGTCGCGCAGCACAATGTATAGGGAGCGGTCCTGCACATAGGGTTCACCGGCAGCGGCAAGTTCAGCCTGTTCCTGCAGGATGGCATCCGCGTTGGGTCGGATCAGCGTGACGTAGACCAGATGGACGAGGATGATGCTGATGATCAGCGCGCCGACCTGATAGACCAGTTCGAATGGGATTTGTCGTTTCATTGGTGTTGTCTTTATTCGGTGGTTCGTTTATCCGGTGTTTCGCTTGGTTGGCCATGCCGCGGTCGGCGGTTTATCAAGCCGCTTGTTTTTTCCCTGGCCGCTGTGTGTTTTGTGGTGTTGTGCGGCTCCTCTATTCCCCTCAGTGCCGGTTTACTGTCGGCCTATTGGCGGTTTATTGCCGGTCTATTGCCGGTGTACAGCATGTCTATTGCCGGTGTTCCTTGGCGCGTGCCTTTTTATGCCAGCGCCGTATCTGACTTGCCTTCGACCTCTTCAGACCGATGCTTTGGCTTTTCCCACCCAAAACTCGATTCATATTCGCAGCGAACAACCGCTGCACCCGTGCTATCAGCGTGGACCAGGATTTTCAGATGTCCACAGGAAATGGGACAGCAAAATCCTCGGAAATTTCCTCAGATGGGCGAAATATCTCGCGGTCTTCGTTCTTCTTACCCCGGCCCACGGTCTTGTTGCGATCCTGTGGCTTCGTTTCTCGCTTGGCCTCAGACGCTTTTTGGGCGTCATTTTGCGCAGCCTTCTCAGCATCATTATTTGCTTCTTGGGCCTGGACATGCGGGGCCGACGCGACGCCCACAACAACCCACAGCACGACGGCTAAGACTGCGATGGTTGTGTGTATGGTCTTGTTCATGATTCGGCGTTCCTCGCGATCCGAAATCCCACGTCGGCGCGCGCGTCAATGCCGTAGTCGCGGAAGGAATAACGTAGTTCGGTGATCGTGCCGTGCATCCAGCTCGATCCCTTGATGACATGATACTCGCCCGCCGCAGGACCTTGGGGATTACTCACCGCGTCTTTGCCCGGGATTTCGTAAAAGTCGTTGGTCCACTCCGCGACGTTGCCGCCCATATCGAACAGGCCTTTGTGGTTGGCCCTGTAGGTGCCGACCGGGGCGGCGGCTGAGTAATTATCGTTGTAGCCAAAAATCACGCGACCGACCAGATGTGAGGCCGAGCGGTCGGCATAGTTGCCGTGACGGTCCGGTGGGGGCAGAGACCTGCCCCAAGGGAAGCGCAATTGCTCTTCGGTGGTGCTGGTTCCCGCGCGCGCCGCCCATTCCCATTCGGCTTCGGTGGGCAGACGATACCCAGTCGCCTGCGGGTTGATACCGACAACCTTGGCAAACTCGATCCGGTAGTAGTGTGGCAGGTTGTCACGATCGGAAAGCCAGTTGCAATATGCGGCGGCGTCGTGCCAGCTTAAGTTGACCGCAGGTGCCTGGGCTTCGTTGAGATTGGTCTCGGCGTAGACCTGAGAATCATGGCCGCTGGCGAACTGACGGAACTGGGCGTTGGTCACCTCGGTGGTTGCCAGGTAGAACAGGCGCGACATCGCAACATCGCGCAGCGTTTCGTTGGCACGCCGTCCGGGTTCGCGCCGCGACGCACCCATCTTGAAGGCGAACGGTTCGAACAGACGCAGGGTCTGACCGCTGGCCGCATTGATGGTGGGCGTCAGAGCAGCGAGTCGTGCTTCCTCCAGGGTCAGGAGTTTTACCTTGATCTCCTGGGTGAGGCCCACGCGAGGAGTAATGGTCTGAGTGTAGCCTGCGTAGCCGGGGAGGGAGATGCTCAGCTGCTGTGCGCTGATCGGCAGGCGCAGCGTCTGGTTGGCGTTGCCGCGCTCGACCCCGTTGACGCTCAGTTTTGCGGTTTCGGGTACAACCTGTACCACCACCTCTCCCAGCTGACGGGTAAGATCGACATTCAGATCGGATTTGGCCCCGCGCTCCAGGCGCAGGGTGCGTTGATAAGTGCTGTAGCCGTTCAAAATGACCGCTACGCGTTGCGCTACGCCGGACTTGAGATCCAGCGTGATGGGGGTCTGGCCGGTGAAGCGTCCGTTGACGGTGACGCCCGCCCCGGCGGGCCGACTGGTGAGGCGCAGGCGCGCATCGGCTTGCACCAGCTGCGCGGTATCCAATGTCATCGGCAGTTGTGCCTGTGCGAAGATGCGCTCCCGGTGAGTGCGATAGCCGTCCAGTTCCAGGCTGATCTCCCGCTCGCCGGCCATGGCCGCGATGGTGGTGGGGGTGGTCAGTCCGGAGTCTTCGCCATCGATCAACACCATCGCCCCGGCCGGATCGCTGCTGACCTCGACGTCGGCCCAGTTAGGCAGCAAAGCGATGTTGAGTGCCTGGACGATACGTTTGCCCTCTATCTGGACGGTCTGCTTGCTGGACTGGTAGCGCGGATGGCGGACCAGGATATCGTGTTCACCCGCGGCGAGGGTTAGCATTTCGCCGGCCTTGGCTGCCACCCCGACACCATCCACTTCCACTTCTGCGTCGGCCGGGGTGATGTCGAGCTGCAGCTCGCCGGGCAGCGGAATGAAGGGCAGATCGATGCTCTGGTAACGTTCCTGCGCGACCTCGATGGTGGTCTTGAGCGGCTCGTGCAAGTCCGCCTCGGCTTGGACTTCGTACTGTCCTTCGCGTAGCAGGAAGACACCCCCGAGCTCGAAGCTCAAGCCCCCGCTGATCGCCACACTCTGCGCGGCGGGTGTGAAGGTGATCTGCACACTCTTGGTCGTGAAGAGAAACCAGAAGATAGCCGCAGCGACGATTACGAAGCCGCCCACGTAGAGCTGCCAGGCGGGAATACCACTCTGTTGTTCCTGTGCGCTCGGGGCAAAGCCCGCCGCCTCGATGGCTACGTGGCCAGAGTTGTTAGAGCCCGGTGGGCTGACTGGGGTTATGGGCTCGCGTTGCTCACTCATAGGGCGATCTATCCAAGGCTCACAAGCGCTCGGGACAACTCAGATCCAGCGCATCGATACCCGGTAAGACATCAATGGTGAGAAAAATATCCTTACAACCGTGTTGGCTGCCACGGATCGTATAACGACCTGGGCGCAGAGAGAGGGTCTTTTCTGCAAAAGTGCCGAGGCGGCCGACGTTGGATACGATGATGTCGGTTGCATTGTCAGAACGCAGCAACACGTCGACCGGATCGCGATACTGAAGCAACAACTGCGCTACCTGGGCGGACAGCTCGTTGAGCTTGGGCCCGGCATGCTCGAGGGTGGTCGCGCGTTGCTGGATATTGGTCGCCTCAACGTACAGCTTCTCGGAGGCCAGGCGATAAGGTTCTGCCGTGATCCGCGTCAACAAGTTCATCGTCTTGTCATGCTGTAGCGCGCTGTCACGACCATCGACCGCAAAGCGCAAATTGGGATCGATCGTAATGACTTCGTCGTAGGCATCACGTGCATCGAGCCAGCGTTCTTCGGCCAGTGCCGTTGTCGCTTGCGCCCGAAAAGCCGCGATCAGGCTCAGGTCGTTCTGTTCGTCCACCTGCTGCAAGCCGCCTTTGGCGATGGCGTTGTTAGGGTCGAGCTGTAAGGCTGAGCGGAATGCACTGCGGGCGCGATCGAAGCGTTTGGCATCCAGAGCGGCAAACCCCCTGCTGATGTAGCTGGTCAGATCCTCCTGGCCCACCGCACGACTGATGTCGGCTCGCAGTTCGGCGAGTCCGGGGGTGGCGGGGTCCAGTTGTTCGACCTGATCGTAGCTGGCCAGCGCCTCGTTGTAGCGCGCTGAGAGTTCATGATTCTTAGCCGTACGTAAGAGCGAGATGATCTGCGGCAGGACGTCCAGGCGCGTGCGCACGGCCTGCACTTCGTCAGGCTTGATCGACGCTGCTGCGCTCAGCAGGGACTCCGCTTGCTCGAGATCGCGCGCGTCGATGGCCGCTGTGGCCGCGGCGAGACGCTGGGCGAACAGAGCGTCACCCTCGGCGATGATTTCCCCCAGTTTGTCGCTTGCCGTGTTGTAGGCGGCGATGGATTCATCAAACCGTTTGTCGACAAAGAGACTGTCACCTTGTTGTGCGGCGTCGAGCGCTGCCCGCAGGGCCTCTCCGCCCCATGTGTCCACCTGCATGTTATCCTGTAGCTGAATCTGCCGCTCAACAAACACAGCGAGCGCATCCTGAGCCTTGTTACGTGCCAAATCCCGCTGGGCGGCGGCGAAAGGGGCCAACTGCTCCCGGCTGCTGCCGCCCGCTGTTTCCGCTGGTGTGCTGGTTTCGCTGGGACTGCTCGAAGTGCGGTCGGTCTGCGCGGTTGCACGTTGTTCTGGATTCCATAGCAGGGCAAACGCCACCACGCCGATCACGGTCACGCCCAGAGCGATGAAGCGCCAATCGAGAAAATCTGCGGCGTTGCGGCGCTGGACAGTCGCGGTATGGGAGAGGGGCGCGGCTTTGGGCGCGATGACGTTTGGATCGTTGTCGCTCATGGTTCAGGTCTTAGGGGGCTTCATCCGCTGAGGCGTCTTCCGGAGGCTCGAGCCCAAGATCTTCGAAGTAGACGCGACGCAGGATGCGCCGCAGCTCGGCATATTGTTGGTCCACCGTACCCTGCAGCCGATGGGTCTGATTCTCAAGCTCGATGGTCGTGGGGACCAGCTCCGCCTCTGCGGCGCTGCCCAGTTCGCGCAGGCGATCGGCCATCTGCGCCGCCTCCTGGCGCTTTTCCAGCGAGTTGGTCAGCAGTGTGACACCGCCGATCACGCTGACGATACCGCCCGCATCGACATACGCGTTGTCGCTCTCATAAATGCTCGCCACGCCGCCGACTATCGCCATCGCGCCGCCGATGGCACGCCGTTTGGATTCCGCTTTCAGTTCTTTGATAGCGATGGCTTCTGCATAACTGGCGCTGCGCCAGGCCTGGTAAGCTGGAAACATCTGCCGATGAAAATTTGCGTAATAGTCATCCAGCGTGTCGATGAAGAGGTATTCTCGCTCGCGGACTTTGCGCACCCGTTCGAGCATCGGGTCGTCTTCTGCCGGTAGCCGGTTGATCTGGTAGCCGCCGTCTTCGGTCTGACTGACGTGGGTGGCAAAAGCCTCCTTGGAGAAGTCCCGTGCAAACTTCAACTCGGCGGTCGTGCGGATACGTTTGACGTCTTGTTCGCTTAAGGCCTCTCGATAGGCCAGCATATCATCCGCGAGCTGTTTGTAGATGGATTGGAATGCGTCGACGTTGGCTGGAATGTTCGGGTCATAGGCGTATTTACTGGCCAGGGCCGAATACGTGTTTTCGAACCACAGGGTCCCGGTGGCATCGCTTACCCGCGCGGTCAGTTCCATGCTCTCGCCGTTGGAGTGCTGAATCACGCCGTAGACCGTGACATCCACTGCGTTGGTTGGCCGCGGGATCACCCGGACCGCGCCCCAGTTGCCGGTCGATTGCAACAAGTTCTTGGTGAAGTAGGGCATGTACTGGGATTCCGCGCGGCGGACTTCGCGCATGATCACCTGGTTGACACGCTCGTCAAATTCTTCGGGAACGTTGGGATCAAAAATGGCTACTCCGACATCGAGCAGTTGCTCTTCGGGCAGATAAGTGGAGCTCTGCTGCGGGGGCGTCATGTCGACCACCCGCACCGTCTGGCTGACACAGCCGCTCAGCACCGTCCAACCGAGCAGGAGATATATCACGCGTTGTGTCTGTAGCTTTGTCATCCACTCATGCCTATGTCCGTATTGCGGTTCGTATGCTCAGCCCTTCTTGTACTTGCGATATTCGGCCCACAGTTTCTCTTTCAATTCCGGATCTTCTTCCTGCATCGCGGCTTCGCGCAACTGTCGGGCGATGATATCGTCATCTTTTGCATCCGGGATATCGTCGGGTGCCGATTCGGTGCCACGCTGGGGTGGCGGTGGGATCGGCGCGGAAACTTTGATCGGAGCGGGTGGGGGACCGCCCAGATCCGCGTTGCCGCCGCCGCCGTCTCCACCCTGGCCTGCGGGACTACCGAGCGGACCACCGCCGCCGCCGCCGCCGCTGGCCTTGATGATCTCTCGCTCCGCGAGGATATCACCGTCAAAATCTTTCAGGGCGCCATCGAGTTCATCGTCGCCGCTGGGGGCACCGCCGCCACCGCCGCCCGGTCCGCCGGGACCGCCTGGGCCTTCGCCGGGTTCACCAGAACCACCGTTGCCACCCGGGTATTCATTGCTGGTCTGCCAACCACCGTCGCCGCTGCCGTCTCCGCTACCATCACCCCAGCCAGGTTCACCGCTGGGTACGCCAGGTCCGCCGCCCGGCAATCCCGGAGCGCCTTCGCCACCGGCACCACCGGGCCATCCACCTGCGCCGTCCGTGCCGCCGGTGCCACCTGCGCTACCCGCGCCGCCGGCCTGACCACTGCCGTCACCGCCAGATTGTCCACCGGGGCCGCCGCCAGGTTGTCCGCCCGGACCACCGCCAGGTTGTCCGCCCGGACCACCGCCAGGCAGTCCGCCGGCTCCGCCACCGGATTGTCCGCCGCCGGGTAACCCACCGCCGCCAGGCATACCGCCGCCGCCGGGAAGGCCACCACCACCGGGTAAGCCACCGCCGCCGGGCATACCGCCGCCGCCACCGCCTGAGGAGCCACCACCTGGCAGACCACCACCGCCGCCACCGGAAGAACCACCGCCGGGCATACCACCGCCCCCACCGCCGGAGGAACCGCCGCCGCTGGGGAGTCCACCACCACCGCCGCCGGAAGAACCACCCCCGCTGGGGGGCGAGCCGCCCGGGGAACCGCCCCCGGAAGAGCCGCCACCTGCGGGTGGCATGCCGGAAGGTATGGGGATGCCACCGCCGGGCAGGGGGGTGATCGGTGCACACGCACTCAGCAACAGTAGCGTGGCTGCCCCCCAGGTAATTTGACGCAAGGTGGGTCTCATAAAATTCTCCGCTTGAAGCTTCCCAGACTTAGCATAGCCATCCAGTCTGAACGCCACCTGTCTATAGGATCTGTCATCTGGCACCACTCGATGCATCGGACAATGGCGCTTCATCGGCTTCGCCCTCGGTGGGTGTAGCGTCGGCTCCGCGTTCCTGCGCATCACGTTCGAGCACGCGCTGCACACGATCCCGCTCATTGGCGTCCATGGGTCGTCCGTTGACCGTCATATCCGCAAAGAAGCTGAACTCATGGGTGTAGGATTGTGCGTCGGCGCGTGTGCTGACCCCATCGATGAGTCTGGGGCGAAACACGGCGGCGCGCATGCTGCGGCGTACGCGAAAATCCATGAGGCGTGGCGGATAGGATGCTCTGGTCTTCAAGCCCCGTACCCGGCCGGTTGCGGAGACAATAAATTCGAGTGTCACCTCGCCGGTCTGGGCATCCTCGGGACTTGCCCCGCGGGGGGGCGACGGGTCGAAGGGGCGTGGGAAGTAGACGAGCTTGGGCTCTGCAAAGAATCCGATCGCATCTTCTCCGGCGGTCTGCATCTCGGTGAACACATGGCTGTACAGCGTACCCGCATCGTGGGTGCGACCGAACAGCAGATGCCAATCAGCCAATTGCAGAATCGCTGCGGTGGTTGCCGCGTCGTAACCTTCGGTGCCTTCCTGGCGCACTTTTACAATACGCTGTAGGGCCCTTTCGCCGGCGGGAAAATTGTTGAACGCGACGTACTGCTTGCGCAGCTCGTTGCCGCTTAAGCCTGGCGGTGGCGCCTCGGTGGGAAATGGATTGTCATCGGGGTTCTTCACATAGAAGGGTGGAAAACGCTCCAGGCGGTGGGTGAGCGCAATGCCTTCGTACGCGGGAATGGCATCGGTGGAGAGGTCGGAACCATTGACTTCATGAATATTGATCGCCTGGTTGTACAGGCTGCGCGCCGCGAGCAGATTGTAGGACTGCACGTAGAAACCGGCGAGGCGGTGCAGGGCGGGTATCACCGCGGGGTTCAGTGGGTCGTGGGCCTTGCGGATGACCTCATAGGCGTACTCTTCAGACTTGCCTGCCTCCTTCAACTCCCCCAGCAAGCGATGAGTATCTGCTTCGCGGTACACCAGTGGGATCTGGCGCATGTCGAACAAGCCATAGTGCACCCGTGCCACATGGCGCGCCCGCGAATAGTGATCCAGCGCCTCATCAAAGTCGTCGTTTTTGCGCTTGGCGTCACCGAGCAACGCCAGTGGGACGATCAGATCCGGGTGATAGCGGTTCTGCGCGGTCTCGATCTGTTCGATCAACGTTTC
This sequence comes from Pseudomonadota bacterium, assembly GCA_039028775.1. Taxonomy (GTDB): domain Bacteria; phylum Pseudomonadota; class Gammaproteobacteria; order Pseudomonadales; family Azotimanducaceae; genus UBA4421. Next base: position 16,773 of record JBCCHL010000088.1, read on the forward strand.
CAGATTGCGCGCCGCCGGCTCCTCTTCACCGCTGTAAATCTGGCTCTCGATGTAGTTGTAGTCGATGTCGCCCACCGTGGGTAGCTGTAAATCTAATTGGTCGGCCAGGCGCGGCGTCTGCAGATTCGGCTGCATCAAGCCTTCGACCGCTTCCAGCGCTCTGCTCCGCGCTGTTTGCGTTGTTAGGGGGGCGGCCGCAGGTGCTGCCGAGGCGGCCATGCCGGGGCCCTGTTCGGTCTGCGTCGGGGTCTGCTGGTCGACGGCTGGCGGGTCATCGCTCGCCGCCTGTGCGAAACAGGTACCGGATGTGAAAGAACTGTAGAGCAGCAGGCAAGCCCAAGCCAAATGCGTAGGCCCGTGGCGGTTGTCGTGGGTACGTGGCCCGCTCCGATTCCTCCAGGGTCCGTTCTTCACGTTTTCTGTTATCCCGATCCTCGTTATCCCGCTCTGTGACATTTGCCTCTTGCCATCTGGTCGTCGTGATCCCATGGTCGTCCCGGTACAGCCTCGCCGCGTTTTACCAGCACCTGCTCTTGCTTGCGCAAACGTTGCGACACAGGTTCACTGTCTAGTTGTAGTTGCTCTCTAGTTGCGATCAGGTCTGCTACCTACCCGTGGTCTTGCCGTAGCGAATATGGGCCGCCGTCTTGCCGGTTTTTCGGTATCATTGTTTGACGCTTTAGCTCGTTTTTGCGCAGCGCTGGCCGCGCGTTTTGACGGTCTATAACCTCGCACTCGTACTGTCTCTTCGTCGGTCCCATTGCGTGTCTCTTTGCCGGTCTCGCAACCTGTCTCCTAAACTGTCTCGTCGGAGCTCAGGTTTTGCCCGCGCTCAGCTCTTATATTGCAGGTCTCTGCGCTGGATTTCCGGACGTTCGCGCGCTGACCTGACACTCCCTGACCTGACTATTTTATCGTTAGAAAAGCTCGCTAACGTATTGTATTTAAAGCACTTATACTCTTCTTTCAAGCTGATCCCGGCGCTGTTTCCAACAGGCTGGTGCGACCGCTTCTTTTCTATGACCGCACGCTTGTCGATCGGTTCGAGTTTGGTGACGCCACAATGGGGTGTCAAGCGCGTGCTTCCATCTTCTCATCGTAGTAAGTTAGCGCACTTTCTCAATCAGCGAAAAGTGTTCAGCGCCCGTGGAATCCGACCGAAAACTGGATACGCAGGGACTCCTGTGTCCCGAACCCCTGATGCTCGCCCGCAACGCCCTGCGCGAGATGGACAGTGGCCAGGTTCTCTACATCAGCGCCACCGATCCATCGACCCACCGGGACTTTCAGAACCTGTGTCGCTTCATGGGCCATGAGTTGCTGGAGGCGCGTGTGGATGCGCCTGTTCTGGAATACTGGATACAGCGAGCGTGAATCAGCCGGAACGCTACTTCGCCTATGGTTCCAACATGAATCCGGAGCGCGTGCGTGAGCGCGGTCTGAGTTTTGAACGCGTGTACGGTGCCGTCCTACCCGGTTATCGACTATGTTTTGACAAGGCGGCCAAACATCATGCGGGCATTGGTCATGCCAATATCGTGTTCGCGCCGGGCGACGAGGTCTATGGCGTGGTCTATGAATTGTGCGATGCGCAGCAGATTTGCCTG
>JBCCHL010000089.1:0-18291 GCA_039028775.1 Pseudomonadota bacterium
CTACGCGCCAACTTCCTTCCGTGCAGTAAATACCAGGTCCATGGATGCAGAAACAACTTAGTTTTTGCGGTTTGGGCTGATCTTCTGAAACCAAAAGATTTCGTCCGGAGACAGCTCGAAGCGTTGGATCAGCTCTTGGCGCACGGTCTCATACACGGCCGGGAATTCGTCTTTTAATACTTCCAACTCACGATCTACGGTCGGATCCAGACCCTGATTGACCACCACTTCAACGCGCCGGTTGCGCGCCTTTCCAGCCGGGGTTTCGTTGCTGACCAGGGGATTGGTTTCGGCAAAGCCGGTAATGGTGAAGCGCTGCTCGTCGATCTCGGGGTCGATGAACAGCTCATGCGCAACGCTAACCGCGCGCGCACTGGATAGTGCCCAGTTGGAGCGGAACACCCGGGTCGCAATCGGGTCATCATCGGTATGGCCTTCGACGATGATGTCGCCTTCGACGTCGCGCAGTTGTTGGCGAATGATTTTCAGCACCGGTTTGATGGCGCTCGACAGCTCGGCCGAACCCGACGCAAAACTACCATGCTCCTTAATACGCACTGTGATCTGGCGGCCCGCGGTCTCCACTTCCAGCACCCCGGACGCAATCTCTTCTGCCAGCGCGGTGGCCAAGTCGATGGCGGTTTGCTCGGTTTCCCCGACCAGATCCGCGACCCGATCGACCACCACCATGCGTTGGGCATCACCGCTCTCACCGGTGTTACTAGCGCCCATATCCTGACAGGCCACATCCAGCGAGCTTTTGCTCTCGTCCGTGGTCTTCTGCCAGATCTCATTGAGCGGGGTGGGTCGCGGCGTACCCGGAGAAAATTCCTGGGCGATGATACTGGTCCCCTTTGGCGGGTCGTCGGCACGAAACTTCTGTTGAACACCGAACGCCTGCTTCATCGAGCCGGCCAAACGCTTGAATTTGAGCACGTCCATCTCCGAGAAGGACAGCAGCAGTACGAAGAAACACATGAGCAGGGACATGAGGTCGGCGAAGGTCATTACCCAGCCGGCACCACCTCCCTCTTCGCCCGATTCGTCGTCCTCTTCTTCGATCACCGCGCTCACGGCTTACTCCTCAACCTTGCGTGTGCCCTCTGGCAGATAGGCTTGCAACATGGAGTCGATGATGCGGGGATTCTGGCCATCCTGGATCGCAAGCAAAGCATCGATCACCATGCTCTTTACCCGCCCCTCTTCGGCGCGACGCAGGTCCAGCTTATCGGCAATCGGAATGGCGACCATGTTGGCCACCATCGCGCCATAGAGCGTCGTGAGCAGTGCGACCGCCATTGCGGGTCCAATCGACTTAGGGTCATCCATGTTGGATAACATGGCGACCAGACCGACCAAGGTCCCGATCATCCCCATCGCCGGGGCCACATCGCCCAGTTGGGAAAAAATCTTGCTGCCGGTCTCGTGCCGTTCGACCGCCTGTTTCATATCCTTGGTCAGGATCGTGCGCACGATGCTGGCATCATGACCATCCACCAGGAGTTGAATACCTTTATTCAGAAAGTCGTTCGAAACTTCTTTGCCTTCCAGAGACAACAAACCACCTTTGCGGGCTTCGTCCGCGAGTTCAACCACCTCATCGATCAGGTCCTGTGGGGCGGTCAGGCTGAAGCTGAACGACTTTCCCGCCACCTTCATCGCGCCGAGAAACTGGCCTAAATTAAACTTCATAAGGACCACGAAGATAGACCCCACAATCACGATCAACAGCGATGGTACGTTGACAAACATATCCACCGAGCCACCGGAGAGCATCGCATAAATCACAATGCCGAAGGCCCCGATAATTCCGACCAGGGTTGCCAGATCCATCTAACGCAAACTCAATTCGTAGTTATTCGATATAAAGTCTAGCCAAGGCTGCTTATTTGTCGCGCCAAGGCTATGATTCGCGATCCGAGCCAAATTTAAGAATGCGATGACTAACGACCCAACCGCTGATGAGCAGGTCGACGACACACCGGTCAATTTCGAAGCCGATTTGGCAGCGCTGGAAAAACTGGTCGCGCAGATGGAGAACGGTGATCTGACGCTGGACGAGTCGCTGCAGGCTTTTGAGCAGGGGATTGCCCTCACCAAACGGTGCCAGACCGCGCTGGCGGCTGCGGAACTGAAGGTACAGACGCTGACCCAATCCGGGGCTGTCGGCGACCTCGAATTGGGCGAAGATGACGCCTGAACGATGAGCCAGGCGATCGACGCTCTGCGTGAGCTGGTCGAAGGCGCGTTGCAGCAACGGCTGCCCGGCGAGTCGGCCTTAGCACAGCCGGTCCTCGACTGCATGCGTCACGCGGTATTGGGCGGAGGGAAACGTATTCGGCCCATCCTCACCTGCGCCGCGTGCAGCGCGTTTGGCGGCGATGCCGAGCCGGCGCTGGATGCCGCCTGTGCGGTCGAGTTTATCCACGCCTACTCCCTGATCCACGACGACCTGCCCGCGATGGACGATGACGACATGCGCCACGGGTTGCCGAGTGCCCACATCGCGTACGGTGAAGCGAACGCCATTCTCGCTGGCGACAGCCTGCACAGCCTGGCATTCGAAGTCATCGCCAATTCGCTGCTCTACACGGGCGACACCAAGCTGCGCATGATTCAACTGCTGTCCCACGCCGCAGGATGGAGCGGCATGGCCGGTGGCCAATGCCTGGACATGATCGCCGAAGGGCGTGATCTGAGCCTGTCGGAATTGCAGGTGCTGCATGCCGCCAAGACCGGGGCCCTAATCCGCGTCGCTATACAACTCGGGGTTCTGAGTGCGGAACACAAGCACCCCAGCGATGAGCAGTTTCTGCTGCTGTCCGAATTCGGCGACCGCATCGGCCTTGCGTTTCAGGTTATGGACGACGTCCTGGACGTCACCCAGTCGACCGAAACCCTGGGCAAGCCCGCGGGCTCCGACGAGGCGAACAACAAAAACACTTTCCCCAAGCTGGTCGGGCTGGAACACGCGCGCGGTATGGCCCAGAGCCTGGTGGACGAGGCCTTGATCCTGCTGCAACGCACCCGGCTTGAGACCGACGCGTTGGCACACATCGCCCGGTTTGTGATCCACCGCGATCACTAGCCGGCATCAACGCCGCAAGAATTCGCCTTGGTCAGCGCCGCAGCCCAACGCCAGATCTCGGTTTAGAAGCGCGCCTTCAGCACCAGGACCCCGTTTTCTTCGGCGTAATTCACCTGACCCAGAAAAGACATGCCGAGCAGCACCTCGGTGGGGTAGGCGCCCTCGATGACGGAGGCCGCCACCGAGCGCAGCGTGATGCTGCCTACCGTCACGTCATCCAGAAAGACAAAATACGCCTTCGCCAGGCCCTGGGCGGTCTGCACCTGGCCTTCTTTACCGGCCCGATAATCGAGGCCCATGATTTGCGCCTGGCGCTCGCTGAGCGCCACGATAGAGGCCCCGGTGTCGACGAGAAAGGTGACGTAGTGGCCATTCATCGCGCCGCGCACCCGATATTGGCCAAAACTGTCCCGGGTCAGGCGGACTTCATTGCGCGCGGGTTTGGCGAACGTGGCATTAACCCGCTGGCTGAGCTTCAGGGTCAGGGTACGATTCTGATAACGCAGCGTCGCCTGAGCGGTGTCCGCGGCCAGCAGCGTGACCCCGAAACTCGAGGTCTCACCCACCTTGAGCAGTTGCTGCGCCTCGCCGAGCTTGACCATCGCCTGCCCGTTGAACAGCGCGATCACCTCGGGACTCCCCCACGCGCAGCAGGGCACGAGCACCAGCGCAAGCAGGGTCATCTTTCTGAGGGTTTGCAACCATCGCCATCGCATAGCAGCACATCCTGCACGTTCGGGGGATCCGACCAACCCAGTCTAACCTATGCCAGTGCAATCGCCGTGATCCACAGCACGCCGCCGCCAGCCAGACCGGCCACACAGTCATCGAGCATCACGCCCAGACCACCCTTCACCTGCCGATCGCACCATCCGATCGGCCCGGGCTTCCAGATATCCAACGCGCGGAACAGGACAAACGCGGCCAGTCCCCAGAGCAGGCCAGCGGGCGCGAGGGCCAGGACATAGAACATCCCGGCCACCTCATCGATCACCAGCGCCCCGGCATCGCCGATGCCCCAGCGCTGACAAATTCGCTCACACAACCACCAGCCGAACAACGCAACCCCGGTGGCGAGGATCAGCCCCTCCCACCATAATAGCGGCGGTACCACATACCACCACACCAAGAGCGCAAACGCGCTGGCCCATGTCCCCGGGGCCGGTTTGAGCATGCCGACCCCGAAGGCGCTGGCGACGAGCACGTCCGGGTTGCGCAGGTCGCGCCAGGTGAGATCAGGCTCACTGGTCATGGAAGTGCCGAAACCCCGAGCGTTGTGCGGGCTGACCGTCGATCAGCACCCCAGCGCCGACCGCCACGGTGCCGATGCAAGGATAGTTCGGCAACGCGAGGGGACTGGTAAAGGCCAGCTCATAGTCGTCTCCGCCATACAGCGCATCGTCCAGTTGTGCGCCAGGGGCTACGGGTATGTCGCGCGCGCTCAGCGCCAAGCCTACGCCCGAAGCGCCAGCGATATGTGTCAGGTCTCCGACCAGGCCGTCCGAGATGTCTATCGCGGCGGTGGCAACGTCGCGCAGATCGCCGCCGCAATCAAACCGCGCGAGCGGTCGATAGTACGCCGTCTGGAGTGCGGTAAGTTCTTCCCTGGGCGCGAAGTCGCGCTCGCGCACGCATGCGGCAGCGCCACCGAGCGCACCGGTGACATAAACATACTCACCTACCTTGGCACCAGAGCGCAAAACCGCCTGTCCAACCGGGACGTCGCCGTGCACGCTCACGCTGATACTCAAGGGACCGCGCGCCAGATTGCCGCCGCACAGCGGGACCTCAACGCGGGCCGCAGCCGCGGCCATGCCTGCGGCGAGATCGCCGATCCAGTCGCCATCGATCGCATCACAGGTCAGCGCGACCAGCACATACCTGGGCTGTGCGGCCATTGCGGCAAGGTCAGACAAAGCGACCATGAGGGCGCGGTAGCCGATCAGATCGGCAGGGACTTCGGCCGGGAAATGTACATCCGCGACCAGTGTGTCGATGGAGGCGACCAGTTCGTGATCCGGGCGCGCCTGGATCAGAGCCGCGTCGTCTCCGGGACCGACATTAACCCAAGGCCCCGTGCTATGCGGCCCCAGCACATCGACGATCCGCTCGATGGTGGCAAACTCATCCACGCTGGGCCTTGAACTCTATCGCGCGCAGTTGCTGCGCCACCTTGTCCAGCACACCGTTGACATACTTGTGTGCATCTTCCGCACCGAACACCTTGGTCAGCTCGACATATTCGTCGATCACCACCCGATACGGCACCTCGATGTGATTGCTCAGCTCCGTCGTGGCCAGGCGCAACACAGCACGCTCAACCACATCTAACTGGTCGGCCGTGCGATCGAGAAACGGTGCAAACACGGCATCCAACTGCGTCGCATCGGACATCACTTCGCGCAGCAACGTCTCGAAGTACTCCACATCCGCTTTCTTCAAGGCCTCGGACGAGGCAAATTCGCCGCAGATCTGGGCATAAGTACCCGCCGACATCTGCCACTGATAAACAGCTTGGACCAACGCGCGCCGCGCTTTGCGCCGCGCCCACACATTCGGTTTGTTACCCACCCACACGCTCCAGGGTTATGCGGATATCCTCACCCACGCGGGTGATGTCCGCCAGACGGCAGCTGGGCGCCGCCGCCAGATCGTTCAAAACAAAGTCCGCTATACCCCGGGTATTTCGCCCGAGGATGCGTGGCGCTAGATATGCGACCCATTCATCCCAGAGCCCCGCTTCAACAAAACTGCCAACGACTTGTGCGCCCGCCTCGACCAGCACTTCGTTGCAGCCACGCTCGCCAAGCGCTTCGAGGACAGACCCAAGATCGATCGCCGGCTGACTCAAGAGTTCCACAGATTCGGCCGCGAGGAGGTGATCGGGCACGACAGCGCTTTGCTCATGCACGATCAGCGTCGACTGCCTGTCTTTGACAACTTGACAAACCGACGGCGTGCGCAGACCACGGTCCAGCACCACCCGCAAAGGCTGCGCAAACGGTTCGAGGGACTGCTCGCGCACGGTCAACGCCGGGTCATCCGCCAGCACGGTGCCGATACCGGTGATGATCGCATCCGCCCGCGCGCGCCATGCCTGCACATCCACGCGGGCTTCGGGCCCGGTGATCCACTGGCTCTGGCCATCGGCCAAGGCGGTAGCCCCATCCAGGCTGCTCGCGCTCTTGATGCGCACCAGCGGACGCTTCAACGTCACCCGCTTGATATAACCCGCGATCACCGCGCGCGCCTCATCCAGCTCCATCACGTCCACTTCGATGCCGGCTCGCTGCAGCATGCGCACGCCTTCACCGGACACCAACGGGTGTGGATCCAGCTGCGCGATCACCACCCGAGCGACATTGTGCTCCACCAGCGTCGCCGCACACGCGGGAGTGCGGCCGACAAAAGAACAGGGCTCCAGACTGACATACACCGTAGCGCCACGAATATCGTTGCCCGCATCCGCGATCGCGTTCGCCTCCGCATGGCCCTGACCGGTGTATTGATGCCAACCGCGACCCAGAACCTGGCCGCGGCGCACGATCACACATCCCACCGTCGGGTTGGGTGCGCAGGTGAAGCGTCCGCGCTCCGCCAACTCGATGGTCGAGCGCAGGTACAGCCGATCCGCAGCGCGGCCCTGCTCTAGGGTGCCGTTCATTCTTCCGCCGCCAGGCGTTGGATCTCCGCGGCAAACTCGCTCACATCCTGAAAATCGCGATACACCGAGGCGAAGCGTACGTAGGCGACGGGATCGAGGTTCTTGAGCTCAAGCATCACCTCTTCCCCCACATGCCGGGACGGCAATTCCCGCTCCCCGGTGGCGCGCAAACGATGCTTGATGTGATTCAGAGCCGAGTCGATCTGATCCATGCTGACCGGGCGCTTCTCCAGAGCTTTGAGCAACCCAAACTTGAGCTTGTCTTCGTCGAAAGGCGCCCGGGTGCCGTCGCGTTTGATGATGCGTGGCATCACCAGTTCCGGGGTCTCAAAGGTCGTAAAGCGCTCGCCGCATTCCTGGCATTCACGGCGGCGACGGACCGCATCACCTTCTGCGACCAGACGCGAGTCGATGACTTTGGTGTCATCGGCGCTGCAGAAGGGACAATGCATGGTCCTAGGCTTAGCGGGGCGGCGAGGTCACGCCGCGTTGGATTGCGCCGTGGGATAGACCGGGAACTGCGCGCACAACTGCTGCACCTGGGCTTTCACCCCGGCGATGGTCGCTTCGTTTTCGATGTCATCGAGCACATCACAAATCCAGCCGACCAGCTTCGCACACTCCGCCTCTTTGAAGCCCCGGCGGGTGACCGCCGGAGAACCGATGCGCAGACCACTGGTCACAAACGGCGAGCGCGGGTCATTCGGCACAGCGTTCTTGTTGACCGTGATGTTCGCCCGCCCCAGCGCCGCATCCGCGGCCTTGCCGGTGATGTCCTTGCTGATCAGGTCGAGCAGGAACAGATGGTTGTCCGTACCGCCGGACACCACGTCATAGCCGCGCTGCACGAATCCTTCAGCCAGGACTTTGGCGTTGGCCACGGTCTGCGCCTGGTAGGCCTTGAACTCGTCGGTCATCGCCTCTTTGAAGCAAACCGCCTTCGCCGCGATCACATGCATCAACGGTCCACCCTGGCTGCCGGGAAAGAGCGCGGAATTCAGTTTCTTCTCAATGTCCGGATTGGACTTCGCAAGGATCACACCACCGCGGGGACCGCCTAGGGTTTTATGGGTGGTGGAGGTGGTCACGTCGGCGATCTGCACCGGGCTCGGATACTCACCCGCCGCAACAAGCCCGGCCACGTGCGCCATATCCACGACCAGGTACGCACCCACCTCATCGGCGATGTCACGAAACTTCTGCCAGTCGAGCTGCCGCGAGTAAGCGGAGAAGCCTGCCATCACCATTTTCGGCTGATGCTCCCGGGCGAGGGCCGCGATGGCTTCATAGTCGACCAGACCGGTATCGGTATCGAGGCCGTACTGCACCGCGTTGTACACCCGTCCGGAGAAGTTGGGGGCCGCGCCATGGGTCAGGTGCCCGCCGGCATCGAGGCTCATCCCGAGCACCGTATCGCCCGGATTCAGCAAGGCCAGATACACCGCATAGTTGGCCTGACTGCCGGAGTGCGGTTGCACGTTGGCGTAATCCGCGCCGAACAGCGCTTTCACCCGATCGATGGCCAGCACTTCCACCTGATCCACATACTCACAGCCGCCGTAATAGCGCTTGTGGGGATAGCCTTCGGCATACTTGTTGGTCAGCACCGAACCTTGCGCTTCCAGCACCCGCGGGGAGGCATAGTTCTCCGAGGCGATGAGTTCGATGTGCTCTTCCTGACGTTTGTCTTCAAACGCTATCGCCGCCGCCAGCTCATCATCAAAACCCGCAATGGTCTCATTTCCTGCAAACATGCTCGTGTGCCGTCTCTCTTGAATTTGTGTGTATAGGATAGCCTGTGGGGCCACGCCCCATGCGAGGCGCTATTGTACTGCAAAAGCCGGTGTATAAGCGGTTAAAACCTTCATCATCATCATGAGATACGCGGTCATTGTGCTGCCCGAAAGCTGCCGAACGGCGTGTCAATCGGTATACTGCCGCCGCTTTTTATCCAGCCCAAGAGGGAGTCTCGCAGTGGCGCAATATGTCTATACCATGCAGGGCGTGACCAAGGTCGTGCCGCCCAAGCGCACCATCCTTGAAAACATCAACCTGTCGTTTTTCCCCGGTGCCAAGATTGGCGTGCTCGGCCTGAACGGTGCCGGTAAGTCCAGCCTGTTGCGCATCATGGCGGGCGCGGACACCGAAATAGACGGCGAAGCACGCGCCCAAAAGGACATCAAGGTCGGCTACCTCCCGCAGGAGCCACAGCTGGACGACGACCTCACCGTACGCGGCAACGTCGAGCAGGGGGTGGGCGAGATCATGGCCATCCTCAACGAATACAACGAGATCTCGGACAAGTTTGCCGAACCCATGGACGACGATGAAATGTCCAAGCTGCTCGAACGCCAGGGCGATCTCGCCACCGAGATTGACGCGGTGGACGGTTGGGACATCGACCGCACCCTCGACATCGCCGCCGACGCGCTGCGGCTACCCGACTGGGACACCCGGGTGGACGTCCTCTCCGGCGGTGAGCGCCGCCGCGTCGCCCTGTGCAAGCTGCTGCTGGCCAAGCCCGACATGCTGCTGCTGGACGAGCCGACCAACCACCTGGATGCCGAGAGCGTCGCCTGGCTGGAGCGGTTCCTCGACGAATACCCCGGCACCGTCGTGGCGGTCACCCACGACCGCTACTTCCTCGACAACGTCGCCGGTTGGATCCTGGAGCTCGACCGCGGCCGCGGCATTCCCTACGAGGGCAACTACAGCACCTGGTTGGAAGCCAAAGAGGTCCGCCTCACCCAGGAAGCCGCCCAGGAGAAAGCGCGCCAGCGATCGATCAGGTCCGAACTCGAATGGGTGCGCTCCAATCCCAAGGCCCGCCAGTCCAAGAGCCGCGCGCGCCTGGCCCGCTTTGATGAACTGGTCAACGAAGAAGCCGAAGCGCGCCAGGAAACCACGGAGCTGTTCATCCCCACCGGCGAACGCCTCGGCGAAAAGGTCATCGAGCTGAACAGCATCAGCAAGGGTTTTGGGGACCGCCTGCTGATCGATAACCTCAACGCAATCATCCCGCGCGGCGGTATCATCGGCATCATCGGCGGCAACGGTGCGGGCAAGTCGACGTTCTTCAAGATGCTCACGGGCCAGGAGACGCCGGATAGCGGCAATGTCGACATCGGCCCCACCGTCGATCTGGCCTATGTGGACCAGAGCCGCGATGCCCTGGCCGACGACAAGACGGTATGGGAAGAAGTATCCGACGGTCTCGACATCATCCGCATCGGCAAACACGAAATCGCGAGCCGCGCCTACGTCGGGCGGTTCAACTTCAAAGGCAGCGACCAGCAGAAGCGGGTGGGCGACCTATCCGGCGGGGAGCGCAATCGCGTGCACCTGGCCAAACTGCTGCGCAGCGGCGCCAACGTATTGCTGCTCGACGAACCGACCAACGACCTGGACGTGGAAACCCTGCGCGCACTGGAGGAAGCCTTGCTGAGTTTTGCAGGCTCGGCCCTGATCATCTCTCACGACCGCTGGTTCTTAGACCGCGTCGCGACCCATATCATGGCGTTCGAAGGCGATAGTCATGTGGAGTGGTTCGAGGGAAACTTCACCGACTACGAAGCGGACCGCAAGAAACGCCTGGGCGATGCTCAGCCCACGCGGGTGCAGTACAAGCCGATCCATCGCTAGCGCGTCACAGCGTATTGATCACATCCAGCGCAGCGCTGACGCTCTGCACGCCGTGCACCGTCATGTTAGGCAGGGTTTCCTTGGGACGGTTGGCGAAGGGTACGATCGCCTGGCGGAAGCCGTGCTTGGCAGCCTCGCGCAGGCGTTCCTGACCGTTGGCGACCGGGCGCAGTTCGCCGGTCAGTCCCAGCTCGCCGAACACGATCAGATCCCTCGGCAGGATGCGGTTGCGGAAAGAAGACAGCACGGCCAGCAGCAATGCCAGGTCTGCGCCGGTCTCGGCGATCCGCACACCGCCCACCACGTTGGCAAACACGTCCTGATCGCCCAGGGTGATGCCACAATGGCGGTGCAGCACCGCAAGGTGCATGGCGAGGCGTTGCTGGTCGAGGCCCACCGCGACGCGCTTGGGATGTCCGGCTGACACATCGTCGACCAGCGCCTGCAGCTCAACCAGCAGTGGTCGAGTGCCCTCCCAGATGACGGTGGCGATACTGCCGGGGCTGTCTACGTCGCCGCGCTGCAGGAAGATGGCGGAAGGATTGGCGACCTCTTTCATGCCGAGGTCGGTCATGGCGAACACGCCGAGTTCGTTGACGGCACCAAAGCGGTTCTTGTGTCCCCGTAGCGTGCGGTAGCGGCTGCCTGCCGGACTGTCGAGCATCATGAAGCAATCGATCATATGCTCGAGCACCTTGGGACCGGCCAGGCCACCCTCTTTGGTGATGTGCCCGACGAGGATGATGACGGTATCGGTCTGTTTCGCCAGGCGGGTGAAGAAGGCGGCGGTCTCGCGCACCTGGGTGACGGACCCCGGGGTTGAGTCTAGCGACTCCATCTGCAACACCTGCACGGAGTCAAGGACCACAATGTCGGGCTTTTCGTTTTCGATGTGTCCGGCGATGACCTCGGCGCGGGTCTCGGAGGCGACACTCAAACCATCCATGGGCAGCTCCAGGCGTTGCGCGCGCATGGCCAGTTGCTGCAGAGACTCTTCCCCGGTGACATACAGCACGCCGCGCTCCTGGGCCATGCGGGTACAGACCTGCAGCAGCAATGTGCTCTTGCCCGCACCCGGATCACCACCGATGAGTATGACCGAGCCCGGCACCAGACCGCCACCGAGCACGCGATCGAGTTCCGCAAAGCTCGACGGGATGCGCGCGGCATCCTGGGCTTTCACTTCGTTGAGCTTCTTGATCGTGGCCGTGCTGCCGGCAAAGCCGACCTGGGGTTCGCGCACCGGACCGATACTCACCCGCGACAGCGTATTCCACGCCGAGCAGGCGTTGCATTGACCCTGCCACTTGGCAAACTCCGCGCCGCAGTCGCTGCACACATAAGCGGTTTTGGTCTTGCTCTTAGGCATGGGCATGAGGCATCAATTCCGTTGCGAGCGCTTGAATCAGGCGAACTCGCTGTAGATGTCGGAGGCGAGATTTTCGAACTTGGTGAGGTTGCCGATGAAGGACAGGCGCACCTTGCCGATGGGGCCGTTGCGCTGCTTGCCGATGATGATCTCAGCGATGCCCTTGTCTTCGGTGTTTTCGTTGTAGACCTCATCGCGGTAGATAAAGAGGATGACGTCCGCATCCTGCTCGATCGCGCCAGATTCGCGCAGATCCGAGTTCATCGGGCGTTTGTCCGGACGCGATTCCAAAGAGCGGTTGAGCTGCGACAGCGCCATCACCGGACATTGCATCTCCTTGGCCAGCGCTTTGAGCGAGCGGGAGATCTCGGAGATCTCGCCGGTGCGCGATTCCATCTTCTCCGCCGTGCGCATGAGTTGCAGGTAGTCCACGACAATCAGATCGAGCCCGCCGCATTCCCGCGCCACACGCCGCGCCCGGGAGCGCATATCGCCGGGTGTCAGCGCCGGGGTGTCGTCCACATACAAGCGCTTGTCGCGCAACTGACTGACGGCGCCGGTGAATCGCGACCAATCTTCATCCTGCAGATCTCCCGTGCGCAGCCGGGTCTGATCGATGCGGCCGAGGCTCGACAGCATGCGCATGATGATGGCCTCGGAGGGCATCTCCATGCTGAATACCAGGGTGGCCTGGTCGTTCATCACCGCGTGTTCCGCCATGTTGATGGCGAGCGCGGTTTTCCCCATCGATGGACGTGCGGCGACAATCACCAGGTCGGACTTCTGCAGGCCAGCAGTTTTCTTATCGAGGTCAGTAAACCCTGTCGGAACCCCGGTGATGGCGCCGGCATTGTTGAAGAGAAACTCAACTTTCTCGACCGCGCGCTGCAACAGCGGTGCAACTTTCTCCGGGCCACTGTCCTGGGTGCGGTTCTCCGATATCTCAAACACGGTCTTTTCGGCCATCTCGACCAGGGCGCTGCTGTCCCGGCCATCCGGTGTGAAGGCCGCCTCGGAGATGGCATTCGCGGCGCCGATCAACTGCCGCACTACCGAGCGCTCGCGTACGATCTTGGCGTAGGCGAGGACGTTGCTGGCGCCGGGCGTCGACTCCGCCAACTCCGCCAGATAGGCGACCCCACCCACCTTCTCCAGCAGGTTCTGGCTGCGCAGCTGTTCGGACACCGTCACCGCATCCAACGGTTCATCCGCGTTGGCCAGCGACATCATCGCCTCGAAGATGATCACATGGGCGGTCCGATAGAAATCTTTGGCGCGCACCAGCTCCACCAGGTCGTACCAGCTTTGATTGTCCAGCATCAAACCGCCCAACACGGACTGTTCTGCCTCCTGGGAATGGGGCGGGACCTTTAGGCTCACCGGGGGCTGATCATCGGGCTGTGGCGCAAATTCTGACATCGGTGCGTAGGGCGCTCTTTAAGCTGGTCGCGTTGAGCGACAGGTTAACCAAGGTATCGATCAGGGCGGATCTGCGATGGTCAACCCATCGCGGGGGGAACAATTTAGCACGTGATCCAAGGCGGCGACCACCTGCGCATGCGGGAAATCGACCAATTCGTTTGTGCAAGGACGTTACTCACACATATCCCGCAGTTACCCACAAAAAAGGGCGCTTGTTGCGCCCTTTCTCCACAACTTTATCCACAGGTTTATTCAGGGATAACGTTGACCTTGATATCCACCATGACATCGGAATGCAGCTGCAGGGAGATTTCGTATTCGCCGGTGGTACGAATCACACCCTCGGGCATGCGCACCTCGCTGCGGGCCACATCGTGACCTTGCGCGACCAGCGCGCTGGCAATGTCCTGGGTGCCGACAGAGCCATAGAGGCGACCTTCTTCGCCGGTTTTCACCACCATGGTCAGCTCGTACTCGGTCAGCCCTGAAGCGCGACCCTTAGCCTGGGTCAGCTTGTCGCTGGCCGCTTTTTCAAGCTCCGCTCGGCGGGCTTCAAACACTTCACGATTGGCGGCGTTGGCCTGCACGGCTTTGCCCTTGGGGATCAGAAAATTGCGCGCGAAGCCCGGCTTGACCACCACTTCGTCACCCAGATCACCCAGGTTGTTGATACGTTCCAAAAGAATGATGTTCACGCGACACCTGCCTTATTTGTGCTGATCGGTATAGGGCAAGAGCGCCAGATAGCGGGCGCGCTTGACTTCCTTAGCCAGGACCCGCTGAAAGCGAGCTGACGTTCCGGTGATACGGCTGGGAACAATCTTTCCAGTTTCACCAATAAACTGGCGCAAAGTGTCAAGATCCTTGTAATCCAAGTCGGATTCTTTGGCCTGTTGGATGCGACGACGGCTCATGATTCACTCTCCTCGGTAGCGGCTTGGGCGGCCGGCTCGCTCGGGGACGCCTCCGCATTGGCTTTGGCGCGAGAGGCATACTCCTCCTCACGGCGGCGTTCGCGCTCTTTTTCTTTCTCCTGGTCTTTCAGCTCTTCCTCGTAAATCTTCGAGTTGCCGGTGACCGGGCCGTCGCGCTTGATGATCATCGAACGGATCACGGCATCGTTGAACCGAAACGCGCTTTCGAGCTCTTCCAGGGTTGTCTGACCCACCTCGATGTTCATCAGGATGTAGTGTGCTTTGTGAATTTTGGCGATCGGAAAAGTGAGCTGACGGCGGCCCCAGTCCTCGGTCCGATGCACGGCACCTTCGCCGCGTTCGATCATCGCTTGATAGCGTTCGACCATGCCGGGCACCTGATCGCTCTGATCGGGATGCACGAGAAATACGACTTCGTAATGTCGCATAGACAATCTCCTTGTGGTTCTCGACCGTCAGGTAAGTGCCTGATTTGTGGTCGTTTCGCCCCCCAGCACAACGCTGGTGGAGCAAGGTTTAAAATGTTATCCACACGCTCGACGGAGGCGTGGGGGCGCGAATGTTAGGGAGGATTGGCGCGGGTTGCAAGATGATTTATCCGCAGATCTTGCGCACGGGTGGGTCGCCGACACCACGCCTGTGCAGGTTCATCTCACTTTTTTCGATCCTGTCGGCAACTTGACGTCACCGACAGCACCCCGACAATCCCCAGAATCCTTCCCCGCCCACTACCGAAAAGCCGCCAATGATTGTTCGCAAACTTCGCACCGCTCGACACTGGTCCCAGGAGCAACTCGCCCCCGCCGCGAAACACGAGGATAGGAATTTACCGGCACAGCGTTTTTCGGGCCCAGGGACTCAGCAGTCGTCGAGCCCACGCTGGCGCTGCCACTCGTAGAGCACCACACCGGTAGCCACCGAAACGTTTAGGCTGCTCACCCGCCCGGCCATGGGAATGGCCACCAGCGCATCACAATGTTCCTGGGTCAAACGCCGCAGACCCGTATCCTCGCTGCCCATCACCAGCGCCGTCGGACCGGCAACCTCAAATTGGGTATAGGTCTGCTCGGCCGTATCGGCAGCGCCGACGATCCAGACACCACGTTCGGCCAGGCCGCGCATCGCCCGCGCCAGATTGGTGACCTCCACCAGGCGCAGGTTCTCAGCACCGCCTTGCGCCACCCGCAGCACCAACTCGGATATCGGCGCGCTGCGACGCTTGGGTAACAGGACCGCGGCCACGCCTGCACCGTCCGCCGTGCGCAGACAGGCACCCAGATTGCGCGGGTCCGTCACGCCATCGAGGATCAAGAACAAGGGGTTGTCCGGGAGTTGTTCCCAGGCGGCGAACAGCGCGCCTTCATCCAGCAACTCCAATTCCGAGCATTGCAGCCAGATGCCCTGGTGATTCAGATCACCACCGCGTTTATGAAACCAACCGGGGTCCACGCTGCGAAAGCGCACGCCATTGTCTTTAGCCAGCGCGATCAGCTCGCTAACCCGCGCATCGCGTCGGCCTCGCTGCACAAACAGGCAGCGCGCTCGCTGTGGCGTGTCGGCGAGTACTGCCCGGGCCGCCTGAAAGCCTACGGCATCACTCACACCGATCCCCTCTGCATAGCGATCATCATCGCCTCCGACCGCGACCTCGGTCGCGATCACGCACAGAGCGTTCATCGGTGCCGCGACCACCGCGCCTACGGCCGCTCTCCCGCTGCCCTGGCAATAGCAAATCGATCTTGCCCTGCGGCGGATCGATGTCGCGCACCACCACCGCAAGCTCGTCGCCGAGCCGGAATTTACGCCCGCTGCGTTCACCGATCAGCGCCATGGCGCGCGGCGAGAACTCGAAATAGTCCTGCCCCAGGTTGGAGATATGCAACAACCCCTGCACATAAAAACCTTTGAGTTCGACAAACAGACCAAACTCCAGCACGGCAGCCACCACACCCTCCAGCGTCTCATCCTGGAACTGGCGCAGGTACTCACACTTGAGCCAACCCTCGACCAGCCATCCAGCGCTTTCGGCACGTCGCTCGTGATTTGAGCACTGCTCACCCAGCGCGAGGAGCGCGTCGCCCGCCGTTATGTTGACCTTCTTGGCAGGCTTTGCACGCCGGGACAATACCGCCTTGATCGCCCGGTGTACGACCAGGTCCGGATAACGGCGGATGGGGGAGGTGAAGTGCATATAGCGCTCCAGCGCGAGGCCGTAGTGACCTTTGTTGTCCGGCGTATAGATCGCCTGCTTCAACGTCCGCAGCGCCAATTGCCCGTACAGCCAGGGGTCGGCATGCTGAGGCAGGCGCGCCAGCGCGCTCTGCAACACAGCCGGCGCCACATCTCCGGGCGCTAGCTTCACGCCAGCGCCGGCGAGCATCTGCCGCAGATCATCGAGCTTGGTGGGATCCGGCGGTTCGTGCACCCTATAAAGACCGGGCGTGCTGTGTTTTTCCAAAAACATGGCGGCGCACACGTTGGCGAGGATCATCGCTTCCTCGATGAGCATGTGAGCATCGACCCGCTCCATCGGGGTGATCCTGGCGACCGCTCCCGCTTCCAGATGCAGCGCTCCTTCGCGCACCGGAAAATCCAACGCACCACGCTGTTCCCGAGCCTGGCGCAGGATCGTATAGGTCCGGTGCAATTCCTCGAGCGAGGCGGTGACGGCTGCATGATCAAGGGTATCGGCGTCGAGCGTGCCATGGTCCAGAAAGTGCTGTACCTGGTTATAGGTCAGCCGGGCATGGGAGTGGATGACCGCCTCATAGAAGTCATATTTCGCGACCTGGCCAACCGCGTCGATGCGCATGTCGCAAACCATGCTCAAGCGATGCTCATTGGGACGTAACGAACACAAACCGTTGGAGATGGCTTCAGGCAGCATCGGGATCACATGGTCCGGGAAATAGACCGAGGTGCCGCGCAGCTGCGCCTCATCATCCAACACGGAACCAGGTTTGACATAGTGACCCACGTCAGCGATGGCAACCAGCAGGCGCACCCCCGGATTGCGACCCTTGAGTGGTTCAGCGTACACCGCGTCATCAAAATCTTTGGCGGTCTCCCCATCGATCGTCACCAGCGGCAACCCCGTCAGATCAACGCGCTTGGGGTACTGCCCCTTGTTCACGCGCTTCGGCAGTTCCTCCGCCGCACGCTGCACCGCCAGCGGCCAGGTGTGGGGCAGATCAAAACTGCCGATCGCCGCCTCGATCGCCCGTTGCGCTACCGTCTGATCCGCTTTGATGTCGGCGATGACGCCATGCAGACGCTGCAGATTGCCACCAACTATGTTCACCGACACCGTATCACCGTTGCTGACACCAGCGGGGAGATCGATCAGGGAAACCTTGCCGCGATACTGCCCAACACCCTCCACATAGGGGCGCCGCCCATATGCGCGTACGATCCCCAGCACGGGTTTGGAAGATGGCTCGAGCAGTTCCACCACGCGCGCGTAGCCGTCCTGGATGACCACCTGCACGCGGTCGCCTTCGCGCAGTACCTGGCGCTGGCTTACCCCCAGCGCATACTCACCCGCATAGAGGTCTCGTCCGACCGCCGCAAGCGTCACGTCCTCGGTCGATGCCGGATTGGCCGCGTGATATGCACCCTGATGATCCTGTTTGATATCGCCATTACGCAACAGTCCCTTGAGCAACTGTCGCACCTGGGTGATCGCCCGGGGATCATCCACCTGTAAACGCTCGATCAGGGAGCGCCAATCGAGCGCCGTCCCAGCCTGTTCGATCACCTCGCGGATTTCGGTCGCGGTAAAGCGCGGCGGCAGGCGAGGTTTGGGAATGCGCCGTTTCGGCAACGTCTTAGCTCTTGGATGCTTGAGGCATGATGGGTGCGCAGTGTGCGGTATTTCAGAACGGTTTGACACACCTAAGTGGATTTCAGTACAGTGCGCGCCCACCCGATGCCCAGGTGGTGAAATTGGTAGACACGCTAGCTTCAGGTGCTAGTGGGGGTAACCCCGTGGAGGTTCAAGTCCTCTCCTGGGCACCATAATCTCGCGCCTTGCGCGCCCTGGTCGAGTGATCTCGCGCCTTGCGCGAGCTCTGTCGAGTTTTGCGCGCGGCGCAAAACGTCGCTCTACTAGCAGACGGACTCCAAGGGTCGCGCGCCTTGCGCGAGCTCTGTCGAGTTTTGCGCGCGGCGC
>JBCCHL010000090.1:0-18143 GCA_039028775.1 Pseudomonadota bacterium
CCGATTTTTATGTGCCGCGCTACTACACCGCCGCGGGCAACCGAATTGAAATCCGTTCTGGTTCTTCCTATCCGGGTGGAGCGGAACGCGACGACTGCGCTGGAACCGGTACGACCAATACCTGTACCTATCTGGAAGAGATTCAGAACTTCGCCAACTGGTTCCAGTACTACCGTTCGCGGGAACTGGTCGCCAAATCCGCAATCGGTGGTGTGGTGGCCGACCTCCAGGATATCCGCGTGGGGTACGAGACCATCAACCGTCGTACCCATGAAGAGGTAGCGGATCTTAACGAAGAGTACTGGAGCGGTGAAAAGAAAGAACTGCTGGATACCATCTACGAGGTGAACTCGAGCGGTGGCACGCCCCTGCGCAGAGCACTGGATGACGCTGGCCGGATTCTCGGCTGTAACTACAGCGGACGAGCCTGCCCGGCATTGCCGGCGCCTCAGGGTTCCTGTCAGCAGAACTTCACGCTGATATTCTCGGATGGCTATTGGAATGGCCCGACCATCAGCTATGGCAATACCGACTCTGATGGTGCCGGACCGTTCGATGGTGGCAAGTACGCGGACACCCAAGCCGACGTGCTGGCGGATGTGGCCATGCACTACTACGAGAATGATCTGTTCCCGGCAGAGCCGGACGATGTCCCGGTCACCAACGCGGATACCCGCGGTGTAGGTCCGAACGTGTTTACGTCGACGACCATGCATCAGCATGTAAAGACATACACTATTGCGTTCGGCATAACCGGTGCGGTGAACATCGCCGCCGCCGAAGCGGCGGATCCGACCCAGCCGTTCACCTGGCCCGGCGTGTTTTCAGCGGCCACCGCCAAGGTGGATGATATGCTGCACGCCGCGATCAACGGACGCGGACGTTTCTTGAACGCCGGCGATCCGCAGGAGCTGCAGACCGCGATCGAAACGGCCTTCCTGGAATTCACCCAGGCCGCATCGTCAACCTCGGCGGTGGCGTTCAACTCCACGTCGCTGCGCTCAGACACCTTGCTGTTCCGCGGGTTCTATGACCTGCGGGCACGCACGGGTGAATTGACTGCGACCAAGGTTGATGTGCTTACCGGCCAATTGGCCCTCACCCCCGACTGGAAGGCGTCAGAATTGCTCGATGCCTCACATCCGAGCGGCATCCCGGCCAACAGTCGCACCATCGCAACCTATGACCGTGTGAATCGAGACGGTGTGCCCTTCCGCTATGCCAACCTCAATGCGGATCAGCAGGCGGTCATGACCAACAACATGGTCGATTACATTCGCGGCGATCGTAGCTTTGAGCAACCGGCGGGTAATTTGCGCAAACGACCCGATCTGTCCGGTCTGCTGGGTGATATTGTCAACTCCAGCCCGATCTTTGTCGGTGAACCGCGAGCGTTCAATCGTGATCAGGCGCCTTACCCGACCGGCACCGGCGATTTCTACTCGGACTTCGTCAACAATGTGAAGGCTCGCCAGGCGCTCGTCTACGTGGGTGCCAATGACGGTATGTTGCACGGCTTCGATGCTCAGACCGGTCGCGAAGAGGTGGCCTATGTGCCAAATCTGATCATGGATCAGACGCTGGACAACAATAATCGTCTCAGCTCATTTACCTCATCGTTCTATCTGCATGAGTATTTTGTCGACCTGACGCCGCGTTTCAACGACGTCTACATGTCGCCGGACGGTTCCAGCGGCGCCCAATGGCTGACCGCCCTGGTCGGCGGCATCGGCGCAGGCGGTAAAGGCTTCTACGCCTTGAACGTTACCGATCCGGTCGTATTCGGCACCGAAGCCGGGGTGGCCAACTCGGTCCTCTGGGAGTTCACAGACGAAGATGACACGTATCCGCTGCGTCCCGACGGCACGCCGCTGACGGACCTGGCTGGTAATATGTTGTTCGATCCTCTCGGCAAGCCGGTCAAAGACCTCGGTGTCTCGCTGTCGCTGCCGACCATCGCGATGAGCAATGTCAGCGCCGCCGGTGAGCAGCGTTGGGTCGCCATCTTCGGCAACGGCCCGAACTCCACCGCGGGTGTGGCGACGCTGTTTGTGCTCTACATGGACGGTGGATTTGGTGGTTGGACGCCGAATACGGACTTCATCAAGATACCAACCCCTGCTGGACCGCCGATACCGCCGCATCCGCTCGCGGGTACGCCGAACGGTCTGGGTAGCCCGTCCGCCGTGGATATCGATCTCAACGGCACGGTGGACCTGGTTTATGCGGGTGACTATCTTGGTAACCTGTGGCGCTTCGATATGCGTGATCCGCTGCCGAGCAACTGGAAGGCGGTGCTGGTGTTCACTGCAACCTACGATGACGGCGTTACGGTGAAGGAACAGCCGATCCTGTCCGCACCGCTTGTCACCAAGCATCCCACCAAGCCGGGATTCCTGGTGAGCGTGGGCACGGGTAGCTTCTTCAGCGATGCTGACGGCCGTTCCACCGATATCCAGTCGATCTATACGATCTGGGATGATATCCGCGTGCCGCTGCCGTACACCGCACAACCCAATTCGAAGAACTTGCGCCTGGTGCAGCAAGAACTTGAGAATCGGGTGGATGACCGCGTCAATCCGCCGCAAACCCGGCGCGTGATTCCGAGTGCTAATTCGGTTGCATACGATGAGGAAACCCCGAGTTCCATCGGTACCTATGGCTGGTATGTCGATCTGAATATGCCACGCGCAGCGCTGACCACCTCCGGTGCGCCGAACCCCGACCTGTCGGGCAATCCGCCGCCGGACGCACAGTTCCCCGGTGAGCGTGCGGTACGGCGCCTGCTGGTGCGCGACGGTAACCTGTTCACCACCACGGTCTTGCCGGCCACGGATGAGACGTCCTGTTTCGGGGCTCGCCCAGGTTCGATTTTGATCTTCGATATCGCAACCGGCGGCGATCCCGGGCGACCACTGATCGACTTCAACCTCGACGGCGTGATCGATGATCTGGACCTCGTGGACGGTTACTCGGGTGGTATTCTGTTCAGTTACTCGGACCTCGACGGTGCGTTGGTCGACCTGTCCACCCTGGGTGGCAGTGGAGATACTGACTTCCTGTTCGTGTCGGGTGGTAAGGATACCAAGGCGTACAAGACGGCCGACCTGGAAGATCCGAAGCAGGGACGTCAGTCATGGACCCAACTGCGCGAAGAGTGATTTGCAATCGGGCTTTCTTTGTGAGGGGAAAGCCCGCTCGATTGATAAGAGGATGAGCTGATGAGAAAAGAAGTCTGGATGCGAGTGCGCAAACTGCTGTTGAGCGGTTGCGCGCTGCTCGCCTTGAGTCTGTCGGCTGTGGTGCATGCCCAGTACAACGCCGGTGAAGCGGAAGGGGCAGGTGTGATTCGCGAGCTGAACTTCAGCAGCAATAAAATGAACGTGGCCGGTTCCGAATATTCCGTATCGCCGACGGTGGCGGTGGAAATCAATGGTAGTTATGGTGCGTTCACCATGCTGCAAACCGGCATGAAAATAGAGTTTGTGTATCTGGTGTACAGCGATGGGGAGAAAGTCATGACCTCCATTGTGGAAGTACCCGCGGTGGATGAGTTCTAAGACACGCGTCCTCACCTGCTCCGAGCGCGACTCATGTGTTTGCAGTCGCGCTGCCTTGAGGCCGTTCGGCCACCGGGCTCACAGCTTGGCGAGTTTGTCTCTCTGGTTGTTCAATGTGGTGATGCGCTGAATTGCCAGATCCGCCTTCTCCCGTTCCTTGGCCACAACATCCTCGGGTGCATTGGACACAAACTTTTCGTTACCAAGCTTCGTTTCCACCCGTTCGAGTTCGGTGCGCAGCTTTTGCAACTCCTTGTCGAGGCGCGCCAGTTCCTCTTCAACATCGATCAGGCCCGCCAGCGGCACCATGATGCGGAGCTGTTCGATCAGACCGAGGGCATGGGCAGGCGGCTCGTCGTCCGGCTCCAGCCAATCGATAGATGAGATGTTGGCCAGCCGCATCAACATCGTCGTGGTGGCGGCCTGACGCTCTCGATCGTCTGCGTCTCCGTTCTGCAGGAGCAGCGGGATGGCCTGTTTGGGGGGCAAGTTGGCTTCCCCTCGTATGTTGCGCACCGCGGTGATCACGTCCTTTAGCCACTCGACCGATTCTAGCGCGGTGTCGTCTGCGGGATAGTCCTGCGCTCGGGGATAGCTCTGCACCATAATTGTGGAGGCACTGTTGCCAAGGCGGGTGCTGACCGTCGCCCAGATGTTTTCGGTGATGAATGGCATCACCGGATGAGCGAGGCGCAGGAGACCCTCCAGAATCTGCAAGAGGGTACGCTGGGTGCCGGTCTTGATTTCTGGGGAGGTGTCTTCACTCCACAGCTGCGGTTTTGCAAGTTCCAGATACCAGTCGCAATATTCTTTCCAGGCGAATTCGTAAATCGTGTTGGCGAATATGTCAAAACGATAAGTGTCCAAGGCGAAGTGCGCATCCGTGATGGTCTGCTTGAACTTGCTCATGACCCATGCGTCGATCATCGATAGCTCGTATGGTGTGTCCAAATCCATGTCTTGTGTATTGCTCAGAACGAATTTCGCAGCGTTCCAGAGCTTGTTACAGAAGTTCCGGTAACCTTCCACTCGGCCGACATCGAACTTAACATCGCGGCCCGTTGTCGCGAGGGCACAGAAGGTGAAGCGCAGCGCATCCGTACCATATGCTGCAATCCCTTCGGGGAACTCCTTGCGGGTCGCTTTTTCGATCCGCGGCGCCATCTGTGGCTGTACGAGGTTGCTGGTGCGTTTGCGCAACAGCTCGTCCAGGCCAATGCCATCGATGAAGTCGAGGGGGTCGAGCCCATTGCCTTTGGATTTGGACATCTTCTGTCCGTCACCATCGCGTACCAGCCCATGGATATAGACGGTCTGAAACGGGATCTTACCGGTGAAGTGCAGCGTCATCATGATCATCCGAGCGACCCAGAAAAAGATGATGTCATGCCCGGTGATCAGGGTTGATGAGGGCAGAAACTCATCCAATTCAGAGGTATCTTGCGGCCATCCGAGGGTAGCGAAGGGCCACAGCGAGGAGGAAAACCATGTCTCCAGGACGTCGCTGTCCTGGGTCAGCACAACGTCGGGCCCTAGCTGGTACTTGGTGCGCGCGGCCGCTTCGTCGCGGGCCACATAAACGTGGCCAGCATCGTCGTAGAACGCCGGGATCTGGTGTCCCCACCATTGCTGGCGGCTGATACACCAGTCCTGGATGTCCCGCATCCAGGCGAAGTAGGTGTTCTCATACTGCTTGGGCACAAATTGGATATCACCGTTTTCGACCGCTTCGATGGCCGGTCGGGCAAGCGGTTCGATTTTCACGAACCATTGATCCGTGAGCAGCGGTTCGATGATGGCACCGGACCGGTCACCGCGCGGTACCTTCAGCGGATGGTCTTTGATCTCGCCCAGCAGACCGAGCGCGTCGAGGTCTGCGACCACCGCTTTGCGAGCCGCTTCGCGGGCGAGGCCGCGGTACGCCTCAGGGGCGTTGTCATTGATGCTGGCGTCGGGAGCAAAAATGTTGATCTGTGGTAGATCGTGGCGTTGCCCGACCTCATGGTCATTGAAATCGTGCGCGGGTGTAATCTTCACGCAGCCGGTACCGAACTCGGCATCGACATAGGCATCCGCGATGATCGGTATGGTTCGGCCTACCAGCGGTAGCTGCACCGCCCCGCCGATGAGGTGCTGGTAGCGGGGGTCGTCGGGATGGACCGCCACCGCGGTATCACCCAGCATGGTTTCGGGTCGGGTGGTGGCGACGGTCAGGTAGCCATCGCCGTCCTGGGTGGTCAGGCCATCGGTCAGGGGGTAGCGAAAGTGCCAGAGGTGCCCCTGTTCATCAACGTTGTCTACTTCCAAGTCGGAGATTGCGGTACGCAGCTGCGGATCCCAATTGACCAGCCTCTGACCGCGATAGATCAGTCCCTCGTCAAACAGGCGCTCGAACACCGTCAGCACGGCGTCGGCGTAACCTTCGTCCATTGTAAACCGGTCACGTTGCCAATCCAGACTGCTGCCCATGCGACGGATCTGGCGGCTGATGGTGCCACCACTGGAGTTTTTCCATTCCCACACTTTGTCGATGAATGCGCTGCGACCGATATCTTCTTTGGCGATGTCCTGTTCTGCCAGTTGCCGCTCGACGAGCATCTGGGTCGCGATCCCTGCGTGGTCGGTACCCATCTGCCACAGGGTACGGCTGCCCTGCATGCGCTGATAGCGGATGAGGGTATCCATCAACGTCTGGTTGAAGGCGTGCCCCATGTGCAGCGTGCCCGTCACGTTGGGAGGTGGAATCAGGATGCAATAGGGCGTGCCATTGCCCTCGGGCGCAAAGTGGCCGCTCTCTTCCCAGCGTTGGTATTGGGACTCTTCGAGTTTATGAGGATCGAAACTGCCATCCATCATGTGCGTATCTTCATCGTCTTTAAGTGTTAATTATATCATTCGGCCGTACCCCAAGGTTCCTGGGTGCGTAACCGGGCGCGTCCAGCGAGTATCGGGTGTTGGATTTAAAGGTTGTCGTCGCGCGAATCGGCGCTACGCTCCCCCAGCTTGTCCTCCAGACGAGCGATAATTTCCTCGGAAAGCTCACGTACCACATGTTTGTGCAGCTCGCCGATGTTGGCGCTCAGCGTCTGGGCCAGCCAGGCTTTGACGCTGGTATCGATGCGTACCCTCAAGGCTTGGGTGAGATCGTCGGTATCTTCGGGTAGCCAGGCCTCGGCGTTGGCTTCGATGGTGCGTCTGGTTTCGCTGAACAACTCCTCGACCGAGTCTTGCCAGGTATCCTGCAGCAGCTTGTCGATGGTGGCTTGATCGAGCCCGGGGTTGTCCGCTGCCGGTTCTTCCACAAAATCATCGAGCACGGGTATGTCGTGGGTCTCGTCCTCTGGATGCAAAAGGTCTTTGATCGACTCGAGATCCTCGAGGATCTCGTCGTCCTTGTCGGTAATGTCGTCCGGAAGCATCATGAATTTTCCCATTCCTTGATTTCGTGATGATGCAGAGGGTAGCCGCGCTCGCGATAGTGTCGATACCGCTCGCGACCGGCGTCACGTGCCTCTGCAACGACAATCTCAGCGACCCGATCGAAGCGCCCGAAGAATGCCGGTATCTCGCTCCCCAGATTGATCATCAAGCCTTCTTCCAGTAACGGTGCTGCGTCGCTCACGTGTATGGGGTTGCGCGTGTCCGCATCGCCCGTAGCGATCGTGTGCGGGAGGAAGCGATCATTGGGGTAGTTCCACAGCAACTCGTCCATCTGGGCCACGGCCGCCGCATTGTCCATGTGCACGTGGGTCAGTTGGCCTGCCTGAAGTGCTTTCAAACACAAGCGACAGGCGAAACGCTGGGCGGCGGCAGCACCGTGATCTTCCAGCAGATAAAAGTCGACCCGGGTCATAGCAACCCCGGGTGGCGGAGCGCGAGGGCCACGTCTACTTGCCCGCCGCCTGACACAGGTACTTGAACAGCAGGGGCACGGGGCGACCGGACGCGCCTTTGCGTGCGCCGCCGTGGAACGCAGAGCCGGCGACGTCCATATGGGCCCACTTGGTATCTTTGATGAAGCGTGCCAGGAAGCAGGCCGCGGTCACGCTGCCCGCTTCGCGTCCGCCGACGTTTGCCATATCGGCGAAGTTGCTGCGCAACTGGCCCTGGTACTCATCCCACAGGGGCATGCGCCAGGCTTTATCGCCACTGCTTTGACCGGCTTGCTCCAGATCGCGTGCGAGGCCATCGTCGTTTGCGTAGACCGCACTCGCAACGGAACCCAGAGCGACGATGCAGGCGCCGGTGAGCGTCGCGACATCGATGATGACGTCGGGTTTGTACTTTTGCACATGGGTCAGAGCGTCACAAAGTACCAGACGGCCTTCTGCATCGGTGTTGAGAATTTCGATGGTCTGTCCGGATGAGGATGTGACGATATCACCCGGACGGGTGGCGCGACCGCTCGGCATGTTCTCGGCGGCTGCAACGACTGTGATCAGGTTGATCGGCAGACCGGCTTCGATGACCGCCTTGGTGGCACCGAGGACCGTCGCTGCCCCGCACATGTCGAATTTCATCTCGTCCATGGCAGCAGGCGGCTTGAGGGAGATACCGCCCGTGTCGAAGGTGATGCCTTTGCCGACGAGGGCGTATGGCGCTGCACCTTTCTTACCGCCGTTGTATTCGATGATGATCATCTGTCCGGGGGCATCGCTGCCCTTGGAGACTGACATGAAAGCGCCCATCCCCAGGGCGGTCATCTTCTTTTCGTCCAGATTGCTGACCTTCACCTTGGCATCGCGTCCCAGCTTGCGGGCTTCCTTCAACAGATAGTTGGGATTGCAGATGTTGGGTGGTTCGTTGCCCAGATCCCGAGCCAGCTTAAGGCCGGCATCCAACGCGTTGCCCAGGCGTGCGGTGGGGCCTCGCCCTTTGGCGACCAGGCGCACGGTGTTCAGGCTAGGTGGTTTGTTCGGCCCGCTCTTGTGCACGCTGTAGCGATAGGCGGCCAGTGACAGGGCCTGCATGATCATCTGTTGCTTCCAGGCTGCATCCGCGCCTTTCACTCGCGGTTGTTCTAGGGCGACCGTCGCTTGCTTAACAGGTTGTGCCACCAGAACACCCGCGAGGTGAGATACGATCTTGCGGTAGCGATCCTGATTGATACTGCTGTCCGATCCACCGACCACCAGCAGGCGCGCGATGTTACCCGGAAGGTGGACGATGGTGCTCTTTTCCGGCTGATCGGCAAAATCCTCCACCGCGCGGTTGAACAGCGCGGTGTGCCCCAGGCTTCTCGCCACGCGTTTGGCATCTTTGAAAGAGCAGGCCAGACACGGCGTGCGTAGTTCGGACAGATTGATGTCGGTGAGGCTGTATTTCATACGGACCCTTATGGCTGATGGTTAACGAAGCGAGGCGCGGCCTCCGGCATCTCCCCTGCGACGCTCCACCAACAAGGGACAGCGCGTCCGCACGATAACGAGGGCGCGCATACCCTGAGGTGATCGGGGATCAAGTCGAGTATCATGCGTTCCCATTTTAGAGGAAATCTAGACCCTGGCATATGTTTGTTGCCGCGCGATACATCAATCGGGAGTTGCTGCTGATCTTTGTGGTCACGCTGGCGATGCTGCTCCTCGTCGCTATCGGCGGACGCTTCATCAGCTATCTGCAGGAAGCCGCCCTTGGGAAATTCACCGGTGATACGGTCTTGATGATCCTGGCGCTGCGGCTGCCGGAGTTTGTGCAGCTGACAGCCCCGTTTGCGTTGTTCATCGCAACGTTGCTCACATTCAGCCGCCTCTACGCCGATCAGGAGATGGTCATCCTGCAGACCGGTGGGGCATCTTCATTGCGGATCCTCACCTGGGTGTCCGCCTCACTCGTGTTGATCGCGGTTGTGGTGGGTTGCTTCAGCTTTTATCTGACCCCCAGCGGCGCCCAAGAGCTCGAGCGCTTTCTCGCCGCCGAGCGCGAGCAGAGCGAATTGGAATTGCTCAATCCGGGTGCCTTCCATATTTATGACTATGGCAAGCGTGTCAGCTATAGCGAGGGCATGTCTTCGGATCGCCGCGTGTTGCGTAACGTGTTTATTGCCCAGACCATGGACGACGGACGCGAGTTGGTCTTATGGGCCCGGACCGGCACCCAGGAAGTGGATGTGGAGAGCAACGCGCGCATGCTGGTACTCCAGACCGGTGATCGCTATGAGATCCCTCCCGCCGATCCAGGCTTGACCCACATGCGCTTCGAGGGTTTGCGGCAACGCCTGCAGACCCTCGACCACGCCCGGCGTGGCGGTGACGTGCAGGCGCTGGCCAGCGACGAGTTGGGCACGAGCGCGGAAGAGCGGGCTGAATGGCATTGGCGTCTGGGCTTGCCAATGTTTTGTCTGATCGGCGGCCTATTGGCCCTGGGCGTCGCCAAGGTTGGGCCTCGCCAGGGGCGCTTCGCCCGGGTGGTGCCGGGTGTGTTGGTGATGTTGCTGTACTACCTGGCGCTGCTGCTCAATCGCAACTTCCTGGCCGAGGGTACTCTACCGCCGCTGCTGGGCTTCTGGGTTGTGCATGGCCTCGCGTTGGGTGTGGGGCTGCGCCTGTTGCTGATTATGGGCCGACCGCGGAGCGCGTAGACGTATCCTTGAGCGGCTTTGCGCTAAGGTTTAGGTTTCGGTTTTCGGCAGATGCACCACAGTTGTGTTGCTCAGCATGTCATGCCAGGAGCCGCGGGATGAAAACAGCTGCCAGATATATCCCAGGCCGCAGGTTGCGAGGGACAGCGGTGCGCTGGCCAGCCGCAGCGTCAGCGCGGACAGGTTCGCGGGCTTGCCATCCGCTCGGGTGATTTTGATGCGCCAGGCTTGCATTCCCAGGGTTGCGCCGCTGCGCGCCCAGGAGTAAAGGTGGAATGCGATCCACTCGAGGCACAGGCAGATCTGAACCAGCGGGCCATCGACCGCTTCGCCGTCACCGAGAGCCACCCAGAGGAACAGGGTGAACATCCACAGCGCGATGATCAGCAGTGCGTCGTACATCATCGCACCCAACCGTCGGCCCAGGCCGGCGACATAGCCGATGTCAGGCGCGGCCGTTCCTTCACTATTCGGCTGCTCCTGTGGTTTAGAAGGTTGCGACATGATCCTGCAATCTCACCTGGTGCCCGACGTACTCCTGACTGATCATGTCCTGCAGCACGTCTCGATCGTTGCAGACACCCCATGCGCGGTGCCCATCCTCTAGGCGGGTGGCCACAAACGCTTTATCGAGGCCTTCGGCGCTGTACATCACGCTGTAGCCTTCGACGCTGCCGGTGCCGGTGTAGGCTTCCACCACCGAGCGTGCGGGCAGGGCGTCCACTTCGGCTTGCAGATCGGCGTGCTGAAAGGGCTGCTCCGGAGGCGTTGCCGAGTACACGCCAAAGGCATGTTTGGTCAGGTAGCCGCCGTTCGCGGTGATCAGGCCGCGTTTGTCCGCCCCGTCGCGCAGCAACTCGACCATGCGGGCGATGCTGTGCATGACGTAGTTGTTCATCGGACCGCCCGCAAAGGTCAGGCCACCGGTGATGGTCAGTGGCTTGTGGGTGTCGAGGTTCAACTCGCGTGCTGCAACCTGTACCGAGGACGGGAAGCAACTGTACACATCCACATGGTCGAGTTGCCCAACCTCGGTAGCGGCCATCTCCAAGGCTCGGCTGCCCGCGATGCGGATGGCGGGGGAACTGTAGAGATTGTCGCGATTGGAGACGAAGTAGTGGTCGTGGGCATCGGTCCCCGCCCAGGGATAGACCCACTTCTCTTCCGGTATTCCCAGCCGCTGGGCGGTGGTGGTCGAGCACAGGATGATGGCGGCGGCCTGATCGACGTTGCTGTTGGAGTTCATGAACTTGGGGTAGGGATGCGAGACCGGTCGATTGATGTCGGATAAGGTGCGAATCTCCTGGGCCGTCTTGGCGTCGCGCAGCCATGCGTGCGGGTTTTGCGCAGCGACGGCGCTGAAGCTGGCCCAGAGTTCTGCAATGTGTTGCTGATGCGTGTCGATATCGTGTCCGAGCTTGGCACGCAGTGCGGTCTCGAAGATCGGGTACACCTGAACCGGCCTGCCGAGCCGTATGGCCTTCTCCGCCGCATGGCGCATTTCCATCTCCGGGGCGATGTACCGGTCTGGCGCCCCCGCAATGTCCTGATAGGCAAGGTTGTGACCCGCCTTTGCGGCTTTCGCCTGTGAGTGGCCACACTCCGCCCCGGTGAGCACGATGATGTCCTTTTCGCCGGCCTGAATATCCACCGCTGAAAGACTCAGGGTGGTCTGCACAAAATTACCGCCGTACGGACTCAGCGTGGTCTCCGCGCCGGTGGCGCCGATGGCTTCGGCCACCGCGCGTGCGGGATTTTCGTAGGGCCAGATGCCGCGTATGACGCGCACCGAATCCGCGCCGAGCAGGGCTACGCTCCCGGCATCCTCCGCTGCTGCGCGGACGGCATCGATCATCAACTCGATGGGTTCCTTGGCGGCCTGCGGATCGGCGGCGCGTTGCTCGAGTTGGGCGACGCCGACAATGACGGGAATCGGGCTGGACATAAGTGCTCCTGTGATTTGGGTTGCTTAGGCTAGGCTTGCTGGCGGCGCGCATTGTACATCGCGCGGCGAGTGCCTAACATAACTTGACTACGGGAGGGTAAGCACGATGGTCATCAACAATACATTGCGAGAGCGTCTGGAGGCCGATCAACCCACCCTGGGGACCCATTTTATGTTCGTCGACCCGGACATCCCGGAGCTTATCGGCGACACCGGTTTCTTCGATTACGCCGAGTTCACCGCCGAATATGCCACGTTCGATATGCAACTCTTGTATCACATGGCGCGCGCGGGTCAGTGTGGCAATCTGCCGCTGATGATCAAGCTCGATCAGGAAGCGCAAGGCTTCTGGGCCCAGGCGGCGCTGGGCGCAGGCTTCAGCGCGGTACTGTTTACCGATATTCGCAATCCGGGGGACGTGGATGAGTGCTACCGCTGTATGCGCCCGGATTTCCCGGGGCAGGGTGGGGCGATGGGCGTCAAGCTACGCCGTCCTGCGCTCGGTGCCTATGATGTCGAGGCGTACGCGGTTGAGCTGCAGCGCAATGTCATCGCGATCATGATCGAGAAAGACCTGGCGGTCGACCACCTGGATGAGATCCTCGAGCGCGCGCGGGACAAAAGGGTGGATATGACCCAATGGGGCCCCGCCGACTTCGGCTTTTCCCGCGGTGAGCCTAGGATGTCCTCGACGCCAGCGATACGGCAATATGAGGAGTTGGTGATCGCCAAGAGTCTGGAATACGGCATCCACCCGCGTATCGAAATCGGTGCGGTGGAGCAGGCACAACGCTACCTCGATCTGGGCGTCAAACACTTCTGTATCGGCTGGGACCGATTTATGTACCGAACTAGCGTGGCCCGCCTGGGTGAGCAGATGCGCAAACTGATCGAATAAAAATCATTTAAAACAATGACTTAATAAGACTTTCGACAATAGGAGTGAGATATGTCACACCCCCTGGCGCCGTTGACGGCACAAGAGATTGGCGCAGCCGTCGAACTGTTTCGGGCGGATGCGCGAACGGCGCAGGATGCTCTATTCAGCTCCGTGGCGCTGGTAGAACCGGACAAAGCCGCTTTGCAGGATTGGCCTGGGACCACTGTCGCACGGGCGGCGCGGCTGCTCGGCAGAGACGCAACGGCCGACGGCGGTTTTCTGGCGGATATCGATCTTGATGCCGGTGAAGTGACTTGTTACGAACGGCTCCCGACCGATGCTCAGGTACCGTACGGTATGGGGGATTACGGTGTGGCGGCCAAGCTCACCAAGGAAGATCCCGATTGGCAGGCCGCGCTCAAACGCCGGGGTATCACCGAGCTCGAGTTGGTTCAGGTCGACCCCTGGCCCGGCGGCGGATTTGTCCATGAGAGCATCCCCGCTGGTCACCGGGCGATGCGTTGTATCAGTTTCATCCGCACTGACAAGAGCGACAACGGGTATGCGCGTCCCATCCAGGGTTTGATCGCGCAGGTGGATCTCACGCTTGGCAAGGTAGCCCATGTCGAGGATTCACTCGATGTGCCTATCCCGGATGCCCCCGGTCGCTACGACGATACCCCGGTGAGCCCGGTACGTGAGCAGTTGCGACCGCTGGACATCCAGCAGCCCGAGGGGCCCAGCTTCAGCATCGATGGTCATCGCATCAGTTGGCAGGGCTGGGATCTGAGGGTAACCGTGCATCCCGTGCACGGCCTTGTCTTACATCAGCTCGCGCTGCACGAGCGACCCATCCTGCACCGGGCAAGCCTGTCCGAGATGATCGTCCCCTACGGGGACAAAGACGGCATGCATACCTGGAAGCACGTCATGGACGCCAGCGAATACAGTATGGGGACGCTGCTCAATTCGCTGCAACTCGGCTGTGACTGTCTCGGTGAGATCGCTTACCTCGATATCGACCTGATCACCTGGGAGGGTAAAGCGCGGACCGTGAAGAATGCGATCTGCATCCACGAGGAAGACTACGGCATCCAATGGAAACACTCGGACGGTTTGTCCGAGACCAGCGAGGTGCGGCGCTCCCGGCGCCTGGTTGTCAGCGCCATCCACACCGTCGGAAACTATGATTACGGTTTTTACTGGTATCTGTATCTCGACGGGACGATTCAGATGGAAGTGAAGCTCACGGGTATCGTCGGCGTCAGCGCCATTCCAGATGGGCCTACTCCCAACCCGTCTCAGGCGCCGCGCATTGCGGCGAATCTGGTTTCGCCGGTACACCAGCACCTGTTTTGTTTCCGGCTGGACTGGGCGCTCGACGGTGGCGCCAACAGTCTCTACGAATGCAATATGCAGGCGTTGCCGAAGGGTGATGACAACCCTTGGGGTACACAGTTTGCGATGGTGGCAGAGCATCTGCGCAGCGAACAAGCGGCGCAACGGGATGTGAATCCTGCCTCTACCCGGTATTGGAAGGTCACCAACCCGAGTTCGCACAACGGGTGGGGAGAGCCGGTGGCTTACAAGTTGTTGCCAGGCGCCACGCCAACGCTGTTGGCGGATGCGGATTCGACGGTAGGTAAACGCGCGGTTTTTGCCACGCACAATCTGTGGGCGACGGCTTATGCCGAGGGCGAGGAAAGCGCGGCCGGTCCGCACACGGTGATGCACAACGGCATGCATGGGCTTGATGCCTACACCCAGCAGGATCGTGATATCAGCGAATGCGATCTGGTCATGTGGCATACGTTCGGACTCAACCACACCCCGAGACCTGAAGATTGGCCGGTCATGCCCGTCGAGTACTGTGGCTTTCACCTGATACCGGTTGGCTTTTTCGACCGCAATCCGACCCTCGATTTGCCGACCAGCAAATGCCACAGCGATTAGAACAGGTCAGGCGGGACGAGTAGGACGAGCGGCGCCAGCCGGAAAAGGGGTGATCAGTGCACAACAGCGACCGTGAACTAGGTATGGAGCGGCGCATCTCGCGCCGGGATTTTGTGCAGGGGACCCTGGCGGGCGGCACGCTGGCGGCGAGTGGGGTGCAGGCGCAGACCGGACCCGAGACGCCGGTTTACTATCCGCCGGGTGAGACGGGTCTGCGCGGCAGCCACGAAGGCTCCTACGAAGAAGCCCATGCACACACCTGGCAGGGTCAACAAGCCGGCGGCGGCGCGGTGGTCGATCTTGATGCCCAGTACGATCTCATCGTGGTGGGTGCCGGAATCAGCGGTCTGGCCGCCGCCTACTTCTATCGGCGTGAACGGCCTGATGCTCGAATCCTGATCCTCGATAATCACGACGATTTTGGTGGCCATGCCAAACGCAATGAGTTCAAGGTCGATGGTCGGGAGATTATCGCCTACGGTGGCAGTCAGTCCCTCGAAGCGCCGGGTGACTACAGCGAGGTATCCCAACGCCTGTTGCGTGAGTTGAGTATCAAGCCCGATGAGTTTTATGAGCATTTCGATCAGGACTTTTATAGCCGCCACGGGCTGACCAGCCAGATCTACTTTGACAAGGAAACCTACGGCGCGGCGGCGCTGGTGCCGGCCGAGTCTATCCTAAGCTCCGGGATGTTGGGGGTGGACAGCGCGGGCTTGAGTCCGGCGGAGGCGATAGCGCGTATGCCGCTGGACGCGCAGGCCCGGGCACAACTGCTCGATCTTGTTGAAGCGAGACGAGATGCGCTATCCGATATGGGGATACGCGCGGCGATGGACTATCTGTGGAGCATCTCTTACGAGACCTTTCTCACCCGGCATGTGGGAGTCACATCGCCGCAACTGTTGGCGTTACTGCGGCGCATGACAACCGGTTATTTCGGACTCGGCACGGATGCCTCGACCGCGATAGAGTCGATGGTCTTAGGTCTGCCAGGACTTAACAAAAACGGCGTCTGGGGTGCGCAGTGGCTCGCGCGACGTGCGGTAGGCATGGCCGAGCCCTACATATTTCATTTCCCGGATGGCAATGCGACGGTGGCGAGGCTGCTCGTGCGTTCGCTGATCCCGGAGGTATCCGACCGGCCGGGACACGACATGGTCCATGCGCGCCTGGACTACAGCAGGTTGGATGTGCCCACCCACAACGTGCACCTGCGCCTGTCGAGCACGGCGGTGCGGGTGCAGAACATCGATGGTCGGGTAGAAGTATTGTATCGTCGTGCTGGTCAGACTTGTCGCGCGCGCGCGAAGCGTGGTGTGCTCGCCTGTTACAACATGATGATCCCTTATCTCGCCCCCGAGCTCGCTGCGTCACAGAAAAAGGCTCTGGCCATGGGCGTGAAAGTGCCCCTGGTCTATAGCAACGTGGTCCTGCGCAACTGGCGCGCCCTGCAGGCCAAACGCGCCGGGTTTGTGCATACGCCCAACAGCTTCCACTCGTACTTCATGGTCGACTTTCCGGTCAGCATGGGTGCCTACCAGTTCGCCCGCACGCCCGACGAGCCGATGGTGTTGCACTTTTCGGAAGCGCTCATCCAGCCGGGTTTGCCGGCGCGCGATCAGCATCGGGCCGGGCGTGCACGCTTGCTGGCCACGACCTATACGGACATCGAACGCGACCTGCGTCAGACGTTGGTCGGTGTGTTAGAGGGGACGGAGTTTGATCCTGGGCGGGACATCGCGGGAATCACGGTCAATCGGTGGCCCCATGGCTATGCCTATTCGCCGAGCCCCTTGTTCGACCCAGAATATCCGCCGGGTGAGGCACCGCACGAAATCGGCCGGGCCACCTTTGGCAATATCGCCATCGCCAACTCGGATGCTGGCGGGCGCGCGTATCTGGATGAGGCGATCGACCAGGCGCATCGCGCGGTTGGGGAGATCATCTGAAGCTCTTGTCCCTGGAACGTGAGATCGGTGTGTTGATCGCAGTCTGGCGCGACTCGCCAATCCGATGCCATCGGTCACACCAACTGCGCATACCGGCACAGACGCCGGTCCGCATGAGCTAGCCGCAAAAATCGGGCAAGAGG
Source organism: Pseudomonadota bacterium (assembly GCA_039028775.1). Lineage (GTDB taxonomy): Bacteria > Pseudomonadota > Gammaproteobacteria > Pseudomonadales > Azotimanducaceae > UBA4421. The sequence continues at coordinate 17,008 of JBCCHL010000090.1, forward strand.
TGGAATTCGCACGTGAAATGACCATAATAGCGACCGCTCAAGACAGGGTCTTGCTTGCCTGGGTGGCGAAATTGGTAGACGCGCCGGATTCAAAATCCGGTTCCTTCACGGGAGTGTCGGTTCGACTCCGACCCCAGGTACCACATCATTGATAGCTTCTTGAGGAGCGGGAGTTCCTACGCCGACAAGGTTCGCCGGCAAAAGTTGGTCCAGTACAGCCAATGCAACTCGCAGATTTTGATTTTGAACTTCCGGATGAGCTGATCGCTCAAACGCCGCCGCTCCAGCGCCGCGACGCTCGCCTGTTGCACGTCGGGCAGGGACTGCACCACGAGACTTTTGCCGATATCACCGATCGCTTGCACCCCGGTGATCTCTTGGTGTTGAACAATACCGAAGTCATCAAAGCGCGGTTCCACGGCAACAAAGAAAGTGGCGGTAAGGTCGAAGTCTTAATCGAGCGCATCCTCGATGAACACCTTGCGCTGTGTCAAGTAAAAGCCAGTAAAGCACTGAAAGATAAGATTTTTATATCGATTGATGCGGCTCGGATACAGGTGGTGGAACGTCGGGCGCCGTTCTACGTACTCCGCTTTCCGAAGCAAAGCAGTTGTATCACGCCTTGAAGCTTCGGAAAATCGACACGGCCCTGGTGCAGGTGTGGGGTGCCTATCACAATATTGCGAACCGGCCAAGCCAGCTGATCACCAAGGTGGATCATATTGTCGCCTGGTTTGACAAGTATAGGTGAACCGTGTTTAACTTTTGGGATTATATTCTGTGTTTGTGTGGGCAGGAGAAGACTAAAGAATAAGGGATGTAGCTTTTTGCCTCATGTTTATGTTAATTTAGAATTCGTTTCGATTTATTTTCCGGCTCCCCCCGTCGATTCTTGCTGAACTCTTAGTTGCTAGATTAATGACCTTCCTGATTCCTCAGGAGCTTAAGCTCCTTTTCTTCCTGGGTCTCATTCTGCTTTTTATGGTAGGTGTAGTTAAGGGGAAGCGTCTTCTTGCTTTTTTAGCTGGACTGATTTGGGTACCAATGGCCCTTGGAATAGGTGGTCAGTTTATTCGCGATATGTGGACAACCCTTCCGCGAGAACAGAGCTTACTGATTCTCGGAATCGGAATTCC
>JBCCHL010000091.1:0-18085 GCA_039028775.1 Pseudomonadota bacterium
ACTGGCCGTCTTTTTTGCAGCGAGCTCTCATTCAGCAGCGTTTGCAGCTACAAATGCTATCCCGCTACTAATGCAGCCCAACAACAATAAAACCGACCACCGGTCGAGCGCTGCCCCCGGCCTCGCGGTCACCGTCCTACGGCGCGGACACACCACCCTGTCCCGCGGCTATGGCGATGAGGTCTCCTCCGAGACCCTGTTTCGGGCGGGTTCAGTCACCAAATCACTGGTCGCCCTGATCGTCCTACAATTGATTGCGGAAGATCGCGTGCAAAGCGATGATCCGGTGGTGACGCACCTCCCCGCCTTTCGCACCCGCAACAAGACCCTGTCCGATGCGATCACCATCGAGCATCTGATCACCCATCGCAGCGGCCTCACCACCCTCGACGGCAATCGCGACGCTCCGACCACCGGCGACCAGACCGGGCCTGCCACGGTGACGGAGGCGTTGTCGGACGCGCAACTGGACGCACCACCCGGGGCCGCCTTTCAGTACTCCAATGCCAACTATGCTGTGTTAACCGATCTGATCGAGACCCTCGAGGCCCGCCCTTTCGAAGCGGCAGCACAAACCCGCATCTTCGCGCCGTTGGGAATGCACCGCAGCTATATAGGCGCGCCACCATCCGGCATCCCCGCAGCGGTGCCCTACCGACTCTGGTTCGGCCAGCCGGTCAGCTGGCATCCGCCATCGGCAGTCAGGACGGACAGACGCTGGCTCGGAGCTGGTGGTTGGTGGACCTCCAGCGAAGATCTTGCCCGTTTCTTAGAAGCATTGCGCAGCCGAGATTCTCGCGTGGTGCCGGCGGACAGCGAACGCCTGTTCACGCCGCTGGAATTCGCCCCCGGCCACGGCTATGCCTATGGTTGGTTTACCGACAGCACACGAGAGACGGGACCGATCTTGCAACACTCCGGGTTCACGCCGGGCTTTCTTTCCCTGGCGACCATCGTGCCGGATAGCGAGACGGTAGTCGTGGTGTTGACTAACATGTCAGGGTTCGCGCATGGTAACCTGCCGGCTGCCGCGACCCACACCGTGCTCGGGTGGGAAGCCGTCGAGGCCACTGCACTCCTTGGCGCACGCATCGCGATCTGGTCGGCATTGGCGGCACCGCTGGGTCTCCTGCTCCTGCTGTTCAAGACCGCCGGACAACTGCGGGACCCCGCGCGCGAGACAAAACGTGCGCTCAATATCATCGCCAGCATCCTGCTGCTGGCGGGCGCGGTCGCGCTGTGGTTTACGTATCCCCGGCTGGTCGATGCAGGCTTTGGAACCGCCTGGCGGCACTTTCCTGATCTGACGCTCGTCACCGTAGCAGCGATGGCCCTGGCGGTGCTCCTCGCGAGCGCACGCCTGGCCTTGGTGTTCGTCATGCCGTCCGCACCATCGCCGCAAGGCTAAGACCTCGACTCTTGCGCGGCCGGCAGAGTTAGTAGCAACTGCGGCTAAGGCATGTACGGCGTCGAGGTCGGTCCCAACTGCGTCGCGATCATACTCTGCGCCATCTCGATGAATTCACACAGCATCGGTCGCGTATCGCGCGGATCCATGATGTCCTCAATATTGAACGCTTCAGCCGTGCGGAACGGCGATGCCAGCGCATCGAGCCGGGCCTCGATCTCGGCGCGCTTGGCTTCGGGATCGTCCGCCTCTTCGATCACCCGTTTGTAGGCGGCGGATACCCCGCCGGAGATATGCATCGACCCCCAATGCCCCGATGGCCAGGCGACGCGCTTGAACATGCCGCTCGGCCGGTCGTGACACTGACCCGCAACGCCATAAAGCTGGCGGATGATGATCGACACCCAGGGCATCTGCGTGCGCAGCGTGGCGGTGACAATCTTGGCGCCGGCCCGCACAATCCCCTGCGCCTGTTGATCGGGGCTCGCCAGAAAACCGGGTTCGTCGGCGAAGTACACCATCGGCAGGTGGAAGGTGTCGCACATCTGCAGGAAGCGGATGACCTTGGTCCCCGCCGCCACATCCATCGAGCCGCCCCAGCGCTTCGGGTTGTTGATCATTACACCGGTGGGGTAGCCGTTCAGGCGCGCGAGGCCGACGATGCGCGAGCGCCCATAGTGGGGGGTGATCTCAAAGAACGAATCTTTGTCCAATACCGCATCCAGAATCCTGTGCGGGTCGTAGATCTGCCGCTTGTTGCGCGGGATGATAGACAGCAGGGCCTCCTCACGACGCTCGGGATCATCGTCACTCGCCACCCGCGGCGGCATCTGCCAGACGTTGGCCGGCAGGTAGCTCAAGAACTGCTTGATCATCGCGAAAGCTTCCTCTTCGCTCTCGGCAAGGTTGTCGATCACCCCTGAACCGAATACCTGAGTGCGCTCATCGCCAAGGTCTTCCTTGCTGATATCTATGCCCAGCGCCGCCTTGACCACCGGCGGACCACCAGCGAAGACCTGACTGATGCCTTTGACCATGACATTGAAGTGGGCGAGGCAGGAATCCACCGCAGGCAATCCCGCCACCGAACCCAGCGCCGCGGACACCACTGGGACTTCACAAAGCAACTTTTCGATGCCCGGTGTCACCGGATTGGTAGGGATATAGGTGCGCCCGATCTGCTCAAACGTCTTGACGCTGCCACCGGTTGCATCGAGCAGCCGGATGTAGGGCAGCCGCCAATCACCCGCCATGTTCTGCGCGTGACCACCTTTGTTACCGATGGCCGCATCCGCTGCGCCGCCGCGCACGGTAAAGTCGCCGCCATTGAGCACCACCTTGCGGCCGTCGAGGTCGCAGGTGCCGATCACCGTATTCGACGGTCGCACACCGACCAACGCATCGTCTTCGTAGGTTGCCGCGCCCGCGAAACGCCCGATCTCCTGAAACGAGCCTGGATCGCAGAACAGATCCAACCGCTCACGTATGGTCAGTTTACCGCGCCCGTGCTGCACGTCGATGCCAGTCTTGCCGCCCATCTCTTCCGCAAAGGCTTGACGGCGGGCCATTTCTTCAATTTCCGATTGCCAGGACATTTTCCCCTTCCATGCTCCTCCAAAGCGCACGAATGTAGCATAGGCTGGACTTCGCCGGCAGTCGGTTGCGACGGTCCAAAGCGACGTGAAGTTGACGGACATGTTTGTAAATTGCGTCAAATTTCTGCGCCGTGTCACGTTTTTTGCCGCCAAACAGCCGTAGCCTAGGCAGGCTGACCGAAGACCGCAGCGCGATAAGAAGTAGCGAGAAGTAGCGAGAAGTAGCGAGAAGTAGCGAGAAGTAGCGAGAAACAAGATGAAGCAACGCACCGCATCCCACACGCTCAGAGCCACCGCCATGTTGTGGATGGCAGCCTGCGCGCTACAGACTTTCGCCGCAAACGACGGCTCGGTCGGCCCGACTTCAACAGGCGAGATCACGGTGCAATTGACCAAGGGTGATGCGGTACGCATCTCCGATCTGGACGACATGTTCTTCGGCGCCGGGACGGCCTTGCCCCCCAAACAACACGACGACATCTGCGTCTACTCCACCACCGGCTCGTACACGATCACCGCCAGCAGCAACGGTAACGGCAGCGGCGGCCCACAATTCCGCATGCTCAGTGCCACCACCACCCAGTTCGTTCGTTATCTGGTCGAGTATCGGCCCGACACGTTCAGCCAGAACGGCGATGTGCTGACCCACAACGTCCCGTCGGCGACCTACAACAACGCAGACACCGTCAGCGATACCTGTTCCGGTGGGGTGAACTCGCGCCTTATCATCGAGATCCATGCACCCACGTTCGCCGCGGCAACGCCCGACACCTACACGGATACGCTGACCCTGCTCGTCACCCCGATCTGATCCCAGGTCGTCGCGCGGCCTTCGACAAACCCTCTCCGGCCACCGGATGCGCGGCTGCAGCCGATGTCCCCGAGACATTGCATAACCGGGTTGCCCGCGTAGTATGTAGTGCCATAAGAGTTGTTGATGCGTGTTGATCAATCAGGGCTTGCCTGATACTCGCGAGTATTCGCAATGTCAGAGTGTTCGCGATAAGCGACTATTCGCGCTATCTGAGTATTCGCGGTAAACAGAGAGCAAGTCGTCAATCGCCAGATTTCAACGCCAGGAGAGAACAGACAAAGGGGGAATCTTCATGCGTTTTGGTATGCTCTATGAACTGCAACTACCGAAACCCTGGGCGGAAGACAGCGAGCAACGCCTCGTCGACGACGCGATCGAGCAGTGTGTGTTGGGTGACAAGTTAGGCATAGATTATGCCTGGTCTGTGGAACATCATTTCCTGGAAGAATACTCCCACTGCTCCGCCAGCGAGGTCTTTCTGTCAGCCATCGCGGCCAAGACCGAACGCATCAATATCGGCTTCGGTATACGTCAGGTCATCCCCAACTACAATCATCCGGCCCGCACCGCCGAAGCGGTGGGGATGCTCGACCTGATCTCCCACGGCCGTGCCCAATTCGGCATTGGTGAAGGGGCAACCCGTCTCGAGTTAGGCGGCTTCGGCATCCCCGCCAAGCGCAAGCGAGCGATGTGTCTCGAAGCGGCTCGCGAGATCGCCGACATGATGGTGATGGAACCTTACCCGGGCTACGAGTGTGAGGACTGGTCGCTGCCGTGCCGCAATATTTTGCCGAAGCCGATCCAGAAACCGCATCCTCCCATGTGGATGGCGTGCACCAACCGCGACACCATCAAAGAGGCGGCGCGCAACGGCCTCGGGGTGCTGGCATTCAGCTTCCTGGACCCCGAAGAAGCCAAGACCTGGAGCAAAATCTACTACGACACGATCTGCTCAGAAGAGTGCGTCCCGCTCGGGCATACCGTTAACGCCAACATCGCCATGGTCTCTGCGTTTTCACTCCACGATGATGCGCTGGAAGCTTCCCGCCGTGGCGAAGACGGCTTCCGCTTCTTTGAATACGCCATCGGCGCTCTGGTGACCGACGACGTGCGCCCGGGGCGCAGCGAGCTGTGGGAAAAGTATGCCGCGCGCAAAGCCGCCCGTGCTGCCGGCGAGAAGGTCAAGGACACCGCTTACGGCGGCGGAGAGGTCAATCCCAATCGCAGCATGACGGCATCTCCTGGGATCGGCACGCCTGACCAGTTCCGCACCCACATGCAGGGTTTTGCTGATGCCGGGGTGGACCAGGTCATCTTCCTGCAACAAGGCGGCAAAAATAAACACGAGCACATCTGTGAGAGCCTCGAGCGGTTTAACAGCGACGTGTTGGACGATTTCGCCGAAGGTCGCGAGCAGCGCGAAGCCGAGAAGGCAGAACGTCTAGCGCCCTACATCGAAGCCGCTGTGGCGAGACGCCCAACGCGGGCACCGCTCTCCGATGCGGAGATCGACATCGTACCGGCGTCCCGGCCGAAACCGGTCTCCGCCGGCTAGCGTCCGCCGGAAGGCGCAGAAGTGCAGAGGTGCAATGGGAATGGCGCGCTGCGGCAGTCAGCGCGCAGGTCTCAGTCCGCTAGCCGATCGCCGGCTAGCCGATGATCGGCTAGGCGATAGGCGATCACATAACCGCCCGCCTCAGCCGTATCTGCCGCAGCCACTTCCTGCAGCTCCGTAGTTTCGCGTTGCAGAGGCCCCCGCGAGCCGCCCGGCACCGTCACCAGTACGTACTGCGCTCCTGTCGCGGGGCTGACATAACTCATCGGCGTGGCCTGGGCCGAAGTCGGCAGTCGGTCCTGCCAGAGTTCTTCCCCGGTGTACAGGTCGATCGCACGCATAGTGCTGTCCATCACGCCACCGATAAAGATAAGCCCACCAGCGGTGACAATACTGCCGGCGCTGTAGAACATACCCATCGGCAACGGCAGACCGCTGGGAATTCCCAACGGCCCCTGTTGTCGGGCGGTCCCGAGCGGACGCCGCCATAGCACCTCTCGACTGGCAAGATCCACCACTGCCATCTCACCGTAGGGCGGGCGTAGGCAAGGCGCAAAGAGCGGAGACAGAAACGGCATGGAATATACCGCGTAGGGTGTGCCCGCTTGTTGGCCACCGAGCCCCAATTGCCGCTGCTCCATCTGGTCGGCTTCGTCGCGCGGTATGAGCCGGACCTCGAACGGCATGTGCAGGGTGTTGACCACCATCAACTGATTCACCACATCAACCGCGACGCTTCCCCAATTCTGGCCACCCGCGATGCCCGGATAGTAGAGCGCGCCGCGGATGGATGGGGGGGTTAACGGGCCATCGTAGTCCAGGCGCGCGAACTTTATCCGGCACACGAGTTGATCCAGCGGCGTGAGGCCCCACATGTCCGCGCCAGTCAAGCGGGGATGGGCAAACGATGGCATGCCGGTCGAAAACGGCTGGGTGGGCGAAGTCCATTCCTGCGGTGCGGTCGTCTGCGGCACGGTGCGTTCCTCGACGCTGGCCAACGGCTCACCCGTCTCTCGGTCCAGCAGGAATATTTCCGCCCGCTTGGTCGCTTGGATCAGCGCCTTGCGCACCACCCCATCCACCGGCACATCGACCAAGGTCGGCTGCGACGGTACATCATAGTCCCAGATGTCATGATGGGTGGTCTGAAAGTGCCAGCGCGCTTTGCCGGTGGTCGCGTCGATGGCCACCACCGAGCTGGCATACTTTTCCATCGCGTCCGAGCGATGACCGCCAAAGTAGTCCGGGGTCGCATTGCCGGTCGGCACATAGACCAAGCCCAGCTCGTCATCGGCACTGGTCAGGCTCCACACATTCGGTGTGCCCCGGGTGTAGGATTCGCCCTCGGGCGGCAACCCCGTGTCGTCGCGCCCCATATCCCAGGCCCACAACAACTCTCCGCTGAGCGGATCGAAACCGCGCACCACGCCGGAGGGCTCCTCCACTTCCTGGTTGTCCACCACCCAACCCCCGAACACCACCGCCCCGCTGGCAATGGTCGGCGGCGAGGTCACATAGTAGAAACCTGGCTTGACCTCTCCCATGCCGGGTAACAGGCTGATCTCTCCAACCTGCCCGAAATCCGGACAGCGCGCACCGGTAGCCGCGTCCAGGGCGATCAGGCGCGCGTCGGTAGTGGCGGTAAATATCCGCTCGCTGCACAGTGCCGTCTCCGAGTTCGCATCGCGCTCGGGTACGGATCGAGACGCATAATAGGTCACACCCCTACACGTATCCCAGAAGCCAAACTTAGGCGTGTTGATCTCAGGGTCGTGGCGCCAAAGTTCGACACCGGTATCCGGATCGAGCGCCAACACCACGTTCTGACCGCTACACAGATAGAGGCGATCGGCAACCTGCAACGGCGTACCTTTGAAGGTACCGGGCACGCCGGTGCGTGCCACCCAGGCTCGTTCCAAGCCGGCAACGTTGTCGCGATCGATCGCAGCGTGTGGACTGTAACGGGTGCCATCCCGGGTCGCCCCATATGCCGCCCAGTCCGTGTTCTGCGGCGCCGTCCCCGTACCGGCGGCCGAGGGTAACTTCGCGCTCTCCGGCACACTCGCCCAGAACAACGCAGCCACCAGCGCGAGGGCGGCAAACCCCACGATTTTGGTGCTGGGCAGACTCAGCAGCGGTTGCATGGAAGAGCCGAGCTTGCGCCGCGTCGCCGGCAGTAAAAACCACAGGCCCAACACGCTGAACATCGCCACCCGCGGCATCAGCGCCCAGGCATCTGGCCCCACCTCGTACAAGGCCCAGACATAGGTGACGGCGAGAAAAGCGCCATAGATGAGCGCACCCCGACCATCGTTGTTGAAAACAAAAACGGCGATAACAAACAGCGTCAACCCGGCGATGCCGTAGTACCACGTGCCACCGCCACCGATCAGAATGGCGCCCATCACCAGGAGACTGACACCGATGATGGTCAGGACCAATGCAAGAAACCAGGGTCGCTTTGTCGCGTTATCTTTCAAGAAACTCACCACCCACAATCAACAACTTCGAGGTCAGTGTAACGTTTATCCGCCGCTACGTGGACTCAACGCGAAAACGTTGCAAGACGTTGCGCGTGACCCGGTCGATATCATTGTCTTTTTCCGCGTTCTGGCTCAGGCCGTAGGCCCAGTCCGTGCACCCGGTTGTGAACACCTCGCCCGCACCGCGCGCAAAGCTGGCCAGGACCGCATGGCCGTCGGAAAATCGCGCGCGCTGCGGCGCGCTGTCTTCCCCGCCGAGTCGCTGCGCCACCCAGTTGAGTTCTCCCACATAGTCGTCGCGCAACGTCTCCGGGAGTTGCTCGGTCTCCCACAGACGGGCAGGCGCCGTGCCGATGATCTCCAGGTGAGGCGGCGCGCCATCTTCGCCGGAGGCCATCGGATGGGAACCACCGTCATCGATCGCGCAGCCATCACATTCGTATCCCACCACAATCTGTGCAGCGCCGAGTTGATCGCCCTGACCCAGTCCGGTGCCCGCGAGTGCCCAATGATCCGGCCGGTGAACCTCGTAACCACCGCTGCCCCGGGGGCTGTTCGGCATATGCGCATAACCACCGCGACTGAACGACACGCCCGTCATCTGCGCTTCGGTGCGACCGACCAGGGGGTCGCACCACATCGTCGACAGATTCGGCGCTGAGACTTCGTCGTAATACGGATCGTCATGCAAAGCCATCTTATAGGAGGTAAGCACCTCGGTCCCCGCACTGAAACGCACCTGCCAGAAAGACGTATTGCCGCTGAAGAACGCGGCATGTCCGCCGTCTCCGACATAATTCTCAACGTGGTCGCGCATGGCGCACGACCAGTACTCATCGTGACCGACCTAAACGTAGAGCCTGTAGGGGGCCAAAAGGCCGGGATCCGCATGCAAATCTTCGCTCAGCGCATATGCCAAGCGGTACCCGTTCATCTCCGCCCAACAAGCGAACAGACGCTCCCAGTTTGCCCACCCGGCAGCCATAGACCACTCGGAGTAGCCGGCGCGACCAAACGCTCGGGCTTCGTCTTTGGTCCAGTCCTGATACCGTGCGATTCGATGGGTGGCAGGATCGGCCTTGCTCAGAAAGCCGGGTGGCAAAGGGCGCCGTCTGGCGACGCTGTGCCCGCCGGTGTAGAAACTGGTGCCGCCCCAGTCGTTGTAGGCGTGCCAGGTCGAAGATGACAGCACCCAGATTCCGTCGACGGCGTCACTGTTTTGCGCAGCCTGGCGTACCACAAAGAACGCATCACATACCTGTTCATCGGCGCGGACGCGCACGAGGTACAAGCCACTGCGCCAGCTCTCGTCCACCTTGCATTCGAAATTGGGCGTCCAGGCACACCCTACCGCCGATGCATTTGGCGGCACGGGTTGCTCGCCTGCATCGATGTGCTCGTGGACCTGCTTGATCTCCACCATTGGACCGTCGCGCAGTATCTCGATCGAAACCTGGGCAGCGCTACTGGTGACAAACACCTCGACAGTCTGGCCCGGGAGCAAGCTCTGAGGCCAGCAGTAGGCTGCCAGCACAGCGGTCACGTCAGTGACAGTTTTTGAGGTTGCGCTTCAACAGCCACCAGTTGACCGGCAGCGCGGCGAGAAATCCGGCCGGTACGGCCGCCGCTATGCCGAGCCAGAAGATCGGCGCCATGACCGAGTGCGCCTGCACCCCGCCCACCGAATAGTCCACGGCGTTCATGACGATTTCCATCACACCGATGGACACCACTTCGCCGATCCAGATGACTTTGAACGCAGCGACCATGGTGAGGCCCTGGGTGCGCACCAGGGGCCACAAGCCTAGGGTAAATCCGGAGAGGTATGCCAGTGCGGTGGCGAGCAGGATGGTCGGCCACACGCCGAGGCCCAGGCTGACGCCGATCATCAACCCGCTCACTTCGCCGATCACGCAACCGGTCAGGCAGTGGAGCGTGGAACTGGCGGCCATCCGCAGGGTGACATCGTGGTGCCCATGACAGGCTTCGGCAGCTCGGGCAGCAGTATCAGCGGCCATCTTGAATCCTCGCAAATTGTCCTTAAACCCTATACCCCCGGGGGGTATAATGCAACGCACCTCGAGAACGGACGAAGAGCATGCATGGCGACAACAGCGCGACGATCAAGCGGCTTAAACGAATCGAAGGTCAGGTTCGCGGCGTGGGGCGCATGATCGAAGAGGAACGTTATTGCATCGAGGTCCTGCAACAACTGCAGGCGATCAAAGCCGCCCTGGCCAGGGTCGAAGACGTGGTGCTCAAAGACCATACCGCCACCTGCGTGGCCGATGCCATCGCCTCGGGTGACGCCGCCCAGCAGCGCGAGAAGTTTGATGAGCTGATCGAGTTGTTCGGCAAGGTAAAGCGCTAGCACAAGACGCGCTAGGACAAACTGCGGGGATGCAATCCGCGGGCGCAAACCTGCGCCAGGCTTCTTGACGCGGCCGACGTATCGCTCCTAGGCTAATCCTGACCACCAAACCCAGCCGAGCAAGGCACAGCGACACGGGGGAGCGCGCCATGACGTACGATTGGTCTCAATTTCATCTGCGCATGTACTACCTAGCGCCCGTGACGGAAGTTTATACGCGCTTTGCCACCGCCCAGGGGTTGGCCAGCTTCTTCATCCACGAAGCGCAGCACACCACCGCACAGGGTGCTCCGCTCCCCATCGACCAACCGGTCAGCGCCGGGGTTCGCTACCAGTGGACCTATGTGCATGACTATGCGCATGACGGCGAATTTCTGCTGGCGGAAGCGGATCGGCATCTGGCCTTCACCTTCGGCAGCATGCGCGTGGATATCTACTTTTCTCCCCACTCGACCCGCAATGGTGGCAGCGCGACCGAGGTGCACCTGCATCAAACCGGCTGCGCCACCGAAGACCCCGACCGCGCGTGGCAACACCTGAACTGCCGTAGTTGCTGGATTTACTTCATGACCAACCTGCGCGCGATCCTGGCCGGCGACCCAGATCTGCGCGATCACGATCATCCCCAATGGAACGACTCGGTCAGCATCGGCTTTGATCCCGCTGTCGGGGCGGGCACTCCCAGGACCTAAGTCACCGGGCAAAACGAGGCGCCCGGTCGACAATTATCATGTCTCGCGAAAGGTGTGCGGAGCACCGAGTATGGCTAAGCGGGAGATTACGAGACGGGGTACTTGCAGAGGAAAAAAATACCCGGCACCTCCCTGGCGCCGGATATATGCAACCACGTGCGCCTTGCAATCTCACATTGAGACAATCAACACGGCGGTTAGAGACACAGTTGCCGCTCACATACTGACCTACCCTCAAAAACCAGCAACCCCCTGAACACGGGGTCAACCTACTTGCGCTTAAAGTCCGCGCGAATTCTCGGGACCGCCGCGCGCTTTTTGGGCTCAGGCTGCGAATTTCCGGTCCGAATCTGCGCCCATACCCACGGTTGTGGCACCGCGGGCCAAGCCCTAAACTTGCCCGGCTTTACCCGCGGCACTCAACATGGCAGCACCCGTTCCCCTGATGGTCGGGGTCACCGGTCACAGGGATCTCGCCGAGCAAGACATCGACCAGGTGCGCCAGCGCATCGAGGCGTTTCTGCGCGAGTTGCAAACGCGGTACCCCAATTCGCCGATCATGATTCTCAGCGCCGTCGCAGAAGGGGCGGACACGCTGGTGGTCGAGAGCGCAGAGCGCATGGGTTGTCAGATCCAGCTGATCCTACCCATGCCTGTCGATCTGTATCGCGAGGACTTTAGCGGTGCGGCGCGCAACCACTTTGAGGCAATGGTAGCCCGTCATCCAACCACCGAATTGGCGTTGCTCGAAGAGGGCGTGGCGTTCTCGCACGAACGCCAATACGAACAATTGGGCAGCTTTCTCACCGCCCACAGTCACGTGCTGTTAGCCCTGTGGGACGGCAAGTACATCGATGCCCCGGGTGGGACCAGCCAGGTCGTTGACTTTCATCAGCGGGACATCTCGCCGATGTACGACGAAAAACAGGTCCGTTCGGCAGTGGACATTACCGACGACGAAAGCGATCTTGTGTACCACATCGTATGCGGGCGTCAGTCATCCGGCGCGCCAGCCAGTCCCTTGCGAGCCGGCAGCGCCTACTGGTTCACCCGGGACGATCAACAACCGCGCACCAGCGAATTACCAATCCGCTATCACCAGGTGTTCACCCGCCTGGATCGTTTCAATCAGGACATCCAGAAGCCACCCATCGAGGCAGCCTATCGGCTGGAGCCGCAACAACACCAGCCCGATCCACATCCCTGCGAGCCGATCCAGACGATCTACGGCATCAGCGATGCCCTCGCCGGTATGTATCAGAACCGGGTCATGCGCGCCCTACAGACCACGCTGGGTGCTGCCGTCCTGGCAGGGCTGTTTTTCATTCTATACGCGGACTTCGAAGATCAAGGCAGCATGATTTGGGGCTATCTACTGTTTGTCGGTCTCGCGCTGGGCAGCTATCTATGGGCTCAGCGACAAGAGTGGCAACGCTGCTATCTCGACTATCGCGTGTTGGCGGAAAGCCTGCGCGTACAATATTACTGGGCGCTCGCAGGCGTGCGGATGAGCAACCCGAGTCGCTTCAGCCACGATAGCTTTATGCAGGGCCGCGACCTTGAACTCGGCTGGATACGCCACGTCATGCGCTACACCGGATTGCAGGCAGACGCTGGATTCCAGCCCGGTGCGGCGGAACTGGGCGATGCGATCAGGGGTTGGGTGGGCGATCAGAACCAGGGCCAATTGGAATACTACCAACGCAAGGCCGGCGAGAAGTTGTACCAGCATAAACGCACGCAACTGCTGGCGCGCGGCTGCTTTGTCCTGGGTCTGCTGGCCGCGGCACTACTCGCGCTGGGGGTGGGTGATCTCGTCACCAGCGCGGACACCTGGCTGGTGGCACTGATGGGCCTGCTGCCGATCGTCGCCGCAGCTCGACAGACCTACGCTCACCGCGTGGCCGAGCGCGAACTCGTCGCCCAATATGCGCATATGCATGAGATTTTTGCCAACGCCCACCGCCTGATCGAACAAGCGCGTGAACAGGATTCGGCAGAACGCCAGATCAAGATCATTCTGCGCGACCTGGGCGAGGCATCCCTGAACGAAAACGCCCAATGGGTGCTGCGCCAGCGCGAACGTCCATTGCCCGGCGGCGGACCGATGGGTTAACCCGGCCGATCAGTATCTAGCCTCCGGCCGCGAGTGCTCCGAGCGCCATGCTATAGCCGGCATAGCCGAACCCACAAACCGCACCGGCGCAGTGGGGCAATAGCGTGGAGCGCACTCCCCGCGCTGTCGGATTGGATGCGTGCACTTCGTAGATCGGGCAGGTCAGCTCCGACAAGGCGGTGGGTAATGGCCCGGTTGTTGCGGTGAAGCCACTGGGGTTGATGATCAAGGCATCCATCTGAGCAGCGTTGATATAGGCGACAACCTCCGCTTCATCATTCGAATGGTAGATGTCCACCTCCAGACCGTGCAGCTGCGCACTCGCCTGGATCATGGCGTTGATATCGTCAAGCGTTTCGGGGCCAAAAATCTCGACCTGCACCCGCCCGCGCATCTCCATCCCCTGCCCTTGCACAACCAGGATCTTCTTCTTGTCAGCCATCGTCTCTCCCTGCGGTTTGAGCCCAGTGTGCGGCAAATCCCCGCCTCCGCCAAGCGCCAGCGCCAGCGCGAAGGCGAACAAGTCATCTGGACCGAGAGCCCCCTCCACCTTGTTGCCGGCGACGGGTGACATCACCGACTCGATACCCGATCATATCGAGATGCGTAATTTATTGTTCTTTGGCTTGCTCTGTAGCCCGCTGTTCGCCTTTGCGAACCCCGAAGCGTGCGGCGTCGAGTCCAGGCCCAACGTTGTGGTCATCGGCTACTGGCCTCCCACCAACGAGATGTTACGTCCATGGGATGCCCGCCAGGATGATTGGCAGGGCGGCAATTGGGAAAACTCCGGCTACGACATCTACAGCTTCTTCCCCGAATTTCCGCCGGACGGCGACCCCACCAACGATGAACACGGCAGCCCGGGACGCACCGGAACCGGACCCTTTCCGGTGGACTACCAGGCGACCTCACGAGATTTCTGGCGCCTGGTCCCGCCGCTGGAACCCAGGCTGCTCATCACCACCAGCCGCGGGGGTGGTATCGCCTGGGAACTGGAAGCGGTTGAAGGTGGTCATGGCACGGCGACAAAGGCCGACCCGGCACAGGACTGGTACAACGACGGCTTCGGATCCGAGACTTTGCCGCAGCAACAGACCATCGACCCACGCAGTTGGCAGGCGATCCAGACCTACCGCGCTGGCCGGCGCCTGACCTCAACTCTGCCGCTGTCCAACATCGCGGCCAAAACGAAGAGCCTGGCCGTCACAAAGATCGACCACGGGACCAGCGGCGATTACCTCTCAGGTTTTCTTGGCCTGCACGGCATCTACTATCAACGCACCCACGATCACACGCTGGCCGCGGGCCACATTCACGTGGGTACAAGGGTCACCTCGGATCTGGCTCGGCGCTTGATCCAAGCTTCGCTGCGCAGCATCATCGAGGTCTATCCGCCACCGCCAAACCCGGACTGTGACGCTGCCGGTCCACCGGCCAAGTGAACGTAGCCCGGCACGCGGGCAAGACAGCACAACTCAAACCGCATACGGACCCAGGGCATAGTGAATAAAACCAAAGAGCAGAGAGGGCAGATATGAGTGAATTCAAAGATAAAGTGGTTGTCGTAACCGGCGCGGGAGGCGGCCTGGGCAAGGCTCACGCCCTGGAGTTCGCGACGCGCGGCGCCAAGGTGGTCGTCAACGATTTGGGCGGCAGCGGCGATGGCACCGGCGCGAGCGACATGGCCGATCAGGTTGTCGAAGAAATCCGTGGCGCCGGCGGAGTGGCCATCGCGAACAAGGCATCGGTATCCGACAAGGCCGGGGCGCAGTCGATCATCGACGACGCGGTAGCGGAATTCGGTACCGTGGACATCCTCGTCAACAACGCCGGCATCCTCCGCGATAAGAGCTTCAAGAAAATGCCGTTGGAAGACTGGGACATCGTGATGGACGTGCACCTCAACGGTACGGCCTATGTCACCCACGCCGCCTGGCCGATCATGTACGACAAGGGTTATGGCCGGATCGTCATGACCAGTTCGACCTCCGGAATTTACGGCAACTTCGGCCAAGCCAACTACGGCGCGGCAAAGATGGGGATGTTGGGGTTCATCAATGTGCTGGCGATCGAAGGGGCTACCAAGAACATACGCGTCAACGGTCTGGCCCCCGGTGCCGCCACCCGGTTGATCGCCACCATTCCCGGGCGCGAAGACCTGGACCCGGACAACCCGGACCCCGCCGCCCATCCGCGCCTGGTCACCCCAGCGGTCATTCTGATGTGTAGCGAAGATGCACCCACAGGCAAGGTCATCCAGGCCTCCGGCGGCCGGTTCTCGACCTGTGCGATCTTCAACAACGAAGAGTTGGATCTAGGGATCGACGTGAGCTACGAAGACCTGGCGGCCCAGGCGGGCACACTGTTCGATATGAGCAGTGCCGAAGAGGGTTGGACCGCTCGGCGTCGGCGCCAGAGCTGAGCGGGCTGCGCGTTGTTTACGATCGCTAGCCTGGGAGAAACGCGCACATCGACCGACTTGGTGGACTCCAAAGTCCGCTAAGCCGGTCCCGACCACAAAGCCCGCTTAGAAGCCTAACAAGCGGGCATACCGATCGCGGTGAAAGCCGCGGTTCCCATACAGCGGGTCCAGCACCCGGGCACGCTTGAGATACAGACCCGCATCGAACTCATCGGTCATGCCGATGCCGCCGTGGATCTGGATCAGCTGATTGCTCATCGTGTAGAGAAATTCTCCCACCTGGGCCTTGGCCAACGAAGCCATCTCCGCCACGTTGTCGGCATCCGCGTCGATGGCCTGCAAGGCTGCCTCTGAACACGAGCGCGCCAACTCCATTGCAGAAAACAACTCGGCGGCGCGATGTCCCAGCGCCTGGAAAGAGCCGATGACCTTGCCGAACTGCTTACGGGTCTGCAGATATTCGAGCGTCATATCGAACGCCTGCGCACCCGTACCGAGCATCTCGGCGGTCAACCCCGTGCGTGCAAAGTCGAGGACCGCCGTCAGGTGGTCGGCGCCCGAACCGCTCGGGGTGAGGTGTGCCGCGGCGTCGATCTGTACCCCATCGAAGGTCACATCGCCGTAGCCCCGACTGTCCATCAAGGCGAGCGCGCTGCGGCTCACGCCAGCTTTATCCGCCGGTACAACAAACAAACCGACGTCGCCTGAAAACGTCGCGGCCACTATGAAGTGGGTCGCGCCGAGGGCCTCGGGGACAAACGTCTTGGCGCCACTGATCGTGATGCTCCCACCGTCGCTGGTCGCGGTGGTCGTAAGGTTCGAGGGATTGTGATGTGGCCCCTCGTCCACGGCGAGGGTGGCAACCACACTACCGTCCACCAGCCGAGGAAACAGCGTCGCCTGTGCATCTGTATTGGTGCTCAAGCGCAACGCGGTGGCACTCACGTACGCGGATGCGAACAGCGGCGAAGCGGTCAACTGCCGCCCCAGTTCTTCCAGGACCACACCGAAGGTCAGATAACCGAGGTCGGCACCTCCGTAGGCCTCAGGGACAAGGATACCCGTCCACCCCATTTCCACCATGCTCTCCCAGGTGGGTGCGGCATAACCGGTGGCGACGCCGCTGTCGCGCATCTCTCGAAACGCGCTCACCGGCGCCTGCTCACTCGCCCAGGCCTTGGCCTGGTCTTTGAGGATCGATTGTTCTTCGCTCAACAATGCCATCGTACTAGTCCTTCTGGGTGGTCTCGGGCAGACCGAGAATGTTCTTGGAAATGATGTTGTTCTGGACTTCGTATGAACCGCCGTAGATCGACATGGCCTTACCGAACAACCAATCCCGGACGTGGCCGAGTTCATCGCGCTTGAACTGGTGGCCTTCCCAGCCCACACCCTGGGTGCCCATGATCTCCATGGTCAGTTCGGCGCGCTCCTGGGCGACGCGGGTGTTGGAGTTTTTAAGAATCGACGCCGCGGCGCTGACGTTGACCTGGCCCTGCGCCTCTGCCGTGATACGACTGATGGTCAGCGAATGCGCTTGTTGCGCCATGATGTTCTGCACCAGACGATGGCGCAGGTCGGCGTCCGCCAGCGTGCCATCCGCATTGGTGCCCACATAGCGCTTGGCCGTATCTTGAATCGTCTCCACGTCTTCCGGCTCGGGACGGCGGGAGTTGGTCTGCGACTGGCGCTCGTGCTGCAGCAGGCGTTTGATGACGTTCCAGCCGTCATTGAGATCACCCAGCAGATCGCTCTTAGCCGCTACCGCGTCGTTGAAGTATGTTTCACAGAAGGGTGACGCGCCGGAGATCAGGCGGATCGGCCGCGTCTCCACCCCGTCCTGATCCATCGGCAGCATCACAAACGAGATGCCGTCGTGTTTTTTCGCCTGCCCGTCGGTGCGCACCAGCGCGCCGCACCACTGCGAGATATCCGCACCGGAGGTCCAGATCTTCTGACCGTTGAGCACAAAGTTGTCACCCTGATCGTCCGCCTTGGTGGCGAGCGAGGCGAGATCTGAGCCGGCGTTCGGTTCGGACAAACCGAGGCACCAGCGAATCTCACCGCTGGCGATACCGGGCAAATGGCGCGTCTTCTGCTCATCGGTGCCATATTCCAGCACGGTCGGGCCGACCATGGTGACGCCCATACCGGCCAACATCGGGATCGGGTTAAACGCCCCGCGCTTACCGAGTTCGCGACCGATCACCTTGGCTTCGGGATGAGTCAGCCCCGCGCCACCGTACTCCACCGGCCAGGTGGGTGCGCCCCAACCTTTCTCCGCCAGGCGCTCTCGCCACAGCTCCATATCAGCCTGCTGCGTCTCGCTGACCTCGCCTTCCAGACCCATTTCGTAGCCGTTCAGGGAGGCCGGAAAGTTGGCGTCTATCCAAGCGCCGACTTCCTGGCTGAATGCCTCCAAGTCTGCCATAACTGCCAATGCCTTTAGTTGTTTTAACGGTCCCTATTGTTTCACAACTGGCGGGTGTGGATAAACCGAAGCTGGATTCGATTTTTGCCTCAGTCACCCCTCGGGATGCCTGGGGACAGCGTGCGCAAGTGGAAGACCGAACCACGGGCGGTGATGAACATGTCACGCCCATCGTCACCCCCGAGCGTGACATTGGCC
>JBCCHL010000092.1:0-18074 GCA_039028775.1 Pseudomonadota bacterium
GGGAAGGACACTTGAAAGGGAGGACTGCACGAAGTTGCTTGCACGCCGAAAACCTTCAATGAGAGAGATTATGTACAGGACAATATCTCGGGTCAAGCTAATTATTTAATTTTTAGTTAAAAAAATTAGTTTTTGTACAGTTCAAGGCGAGAGATAGACGGCTCGCTGTACAACCGCGCGCGCTCAATCCTGTAAGAGTGCGCCCAGCGCGGTCTCCAATTGGGCTCGAGCCTGGGTGATGTCGATAAACGGCTGCTGATAGCGCTCCGGATCCGCCAAGTTTTCCTGGCACTCCTCGGTGAAGCTCGCCAGTGCGTTGAGTTGGTGAATCGATTCCACAAAATAGTCGATACAGCGACTTGGATCGGTCGAGCCGGCGGCGATGGCGATCAACTCTTCGTCGCTATAGCGTCGGGGTACCATATGGCGCCCAGGCTGATGGAAACCGCGCTGACGGATCACGCTGTGCTCGATCTCGCGCCAGCTCAAAGGCCAGCGGGCGAGTTCGACGCCTTCCGCTGTCAAGCTCGATATCATTTGCGATGTGGCGAACTGATAAACCACGAAGACGTCGACGTCAGGTAAGATATCCTTAATTAAATCAATGGGTTGACTGGATAGAGTGGGAAGTTGGAGGACAATCGCTGCCAGCTCCGGCAGATGCTCCAATTCCGTTTCGAAGGCCTCGAGGTTCGACCATCGTGCGACCACATCAAGGCGCTGAGGCTGCGCGGCGCGGGCCACGCGTTGTTCCAGGCCCAGCAGGTTGGCACCGATGAGCCCCACCTGGGGGGGTTCGGCACCGGCGCCGATGGGTATGACTTTCTCATCCAGCTCCAGCCGGCCGCGGAGCTGTTCACTATCGAGAGTAGCCAGCGTGGAGATCGGTTGGCCCTGATCGATTAGGCGTTTGATCAATTTCAACCGTTCGAGCTGGTCGCGGCTGTAGAAGCGGGTCTTGCCCGCTTTGTGCGCTGGGCTCAGGTTGTAGCGTCGCTCCCAAGCGCGCAGGCGCTCGACCGAAATGCCGGTGAGGGAAGCTACTGTACCGATGCGGTACAGGTCTCGATTGTCCAGATTTTCCATGGCAGGGCTTGTATAGGTACAATATCTGTACGATTCTAAGCCATTGCCCGCCAATGTCCAGTACTCGCAATTGCGTTGAGTCTCCCCTAAAACGCCATTGTACCCTTCAGCACGCGGATAACCCGGACGCTAAGACGATAGCGGCGTTGATTCGTGTGCAGAATGGATCATTCGAGACAGGGATGACCAGAACCGGAGCGCACGGAAAGGTAAAGGTAATGGAGGGGCGTGCACGGCATAGGGAGGAAGGGAGAGAACACCGCACACGCCTGTGTTCATAACATCGGGCTTGACGTCGAGAACACGCCGCGAATTCTATTTACAACGGTGTTGATTGCAAGCCCCAAAGCGTAAAAATGTGTTTCATAAGTTGACCAATTGCAACACAGTCGGCACCTGGGCGGCTTGCGCGTTAAGTAGCGTCGTTTACGTGTTGTTGGACAAAATTCCGTAGCCTGTCCAGCCTCGGTTTGTGAGATTGCGTCGAGTTGGGTATCGGGTTCACCCAAGTCGAGCCGCGGTCATAATGTACGTGTTTGTAAACTTGTTGATATTGGGCGCCCGATCGTCCGTCCGACGTGCCTCGCTGAATTCGAGCAGGCGAAAGCCGGCACTGAGCTGACCGCCGACCAGGTCGGTGAGCGTATGACTCCACACGAAGGCTATGCGCCGTTTGAAAGCGGCTTCCCGCTCGGCGCTGCTCAGGGTCTCCAACTCGACGAATGGCAGCGCGTGGACAACCTCCAGTCCAGCGTCGGTGGTACCGTCATTCTCCGCGAAGAGATTGACCAGCGGATTGATCATCCCTGCAAGAAGACGTCCTCCGGGACGCAATACCCGTGCACATTGCTGCCAGACCTGGTGTGCATCTGGCACATAACAAATGGCGACCGGCAGGAATATCACGTCAAAGCTGTCGTTTGCGAAACGCGACAGGTCGGTCATTGAGCCCTGCTCGCAGCGCAGCGGCAAATCGTGGCGGCGGGCGACCTCGCGGTCTTTAGCCAGCATTGCATCGGAAAGCTCCATGGCGGTGACCCTGGCCCCGGCGGCGGACAGAAGCGGCGCTTGCTGGCCGCCGCCCGCAGCCAGACAGAGGATGTCGCGGTCGCGAATCTGCCCGTCTTTGCCAAACCAATGGTGGGGAACCGGGCTGCGCCCGGCGAGTTGCACCTCCCAGGCGCCGTTGCGTGCGCGTTCCACCGCATCGTCTGCGACCGGTATCCCCCACAGTATCCCCTCGTCTGACAAGCGGTTCCACGCGAATCGGTTGTGTTCGATCAGCTCCGCGTCGGTCTTGCGGTCGGCCATAGTGTCCTCGCGTTGTATGTTTCTCTTGCGGCTGTTTTCGTCTCGCGCTTGCTCAGTGCTTGAGCGTCAACTCCGGCCCGTTGGCGGGTGCCGCGTGGATGCGCGCGGCAGGCCGCTGAGACCGCTCGCTCCGGATGGCAATGAGCAGCCGAACGGCTAAGATAGCGCCCAGTATTTTGGAGACATTGATAATGCAGAACAATCTCGGCCTTTTTCTCACCAAACGCGCTTTCCTGTCCCCGGACCTGGAGGGATACGTCGAAAGTGACGGCAGTCTGCGCCTGACCTACCAGGAACTGAACGCCAGTTGTAATCGTTTGAGCAACGCGTTTGTGGGCGCGGGCATAGAAAAAGGGGAGCGGGTTGGCCTGTTGCTAATGAACTCACGAGAGTTCATGGAAGCTTACTACGCGCTCGCCAAAGTGGGTGCGGTGGTGGTGCCGCTCAACTGGCGGCTGGTGGCTGACGAACTGGAGTTCATTCTCAAAGACAGCGGGACTCAGCGTCTGATTTTCGGCGATGAATTTGTCGAAGTGGTTGGCGAACTGCAGAGCCGTGGCGACAAGACCGACATCAAGCAGTGGTTGCAGGTGGAAACCTCTCAGGACGTTGCGTTCTTCGCCGAGAGTTATCAGGCGTTTCGCGATGCTGGCGATAGCGCTGAGCCAAAGGTGGGGGCCGAGGAAGAAGACATGCTGTACATTATGTACACCTCGGGCACGACCGGTCTGCCGAAAGGTGTGGTGCATACCCACAACTCGGCGATCTGGGGTTTGATGACCATCGGCGCAACGTCGGAGTATTGCGATGCGGATCGTTATCTCGCCTGCCTGCCCATGTTTCATGTGGGCGCGCTCACCCCTCTGGCGGTGAACGTATGGCGGGGGGCTACCAACGTGGTCATGCGTTCGTTCGATCCGGTTGCCGCCTGGGAGGTCATCCAGCGCGAGCAGATCACGATCGGTCTGGCGGTGCCGGCGATGCTGAATTTCATGGTTCAGGTGCCAAACTATGAGAACTTCGACTTCTCCACCGTGCGATGGATGATGACCGGTGCCGCCCCGGTGCCGGTGGCGCTCACGCAACTCTACCAGGAGCTCGGAATCGGCATTTTGCAGGTGTATGGCCTGACCGAAAGCTGTGGTCCCGCTTGTTTGATGGATGCGCACAACGCCGTGCTCAAGCCTGAATCGACCGGGCGTGCGTT
Source organism: Pseudomonadota bacterium (assembly GCA_039028775.1). Lineage (GTDB taxonomy): Bacteria > Pseudomonadota > Gammaproteobacteria > Pseudomonadales > Azotimanducaceae > UBA4421. The sequence goes on from JBCCHL010000092.1 coordinate 3,605, forward strand.
CTTTCACACGGAGATCAAGATTGTCGGTGAGGATGGACAGGGATGCGGGCCCGACGAGGCGGGTGAAGTCTGGGTGAAAGGCAAGCACATCATGCGCGAATACTGGAATCGCCCGGACGCGACCGCCGAGACGCTCGTGGATGGCTGGTTGCGTACCGGGGATGTGGCGACCATGGACGCTGAGGGTTTTGTGGCCATCCAGGACCGCATCAAGGACATGATCATCTCGGGTGGCGAGAACGTCTACCCCGCTGAGATCGAAGGCGTACTCGCCTCACATCCAGATATTGCCGAAGCGGCGGTTATCGGGCAGGAGAGCGAGCGTTGGGGAGAGTCGCCCCTCGCCATCGTTGTGCGTACCGACGACGCTCTGAGCGAAGCGGATGTTATCAATTTCTGTCAGGGGAAGCTCGCCGGGTATAAACAACCCAAAGCTGCGGTGTTTGTCCACGAAATTCCGCGTAACCCCAGCGGTAAAATCTTGAAGCGGGTGCTGCGTGAGCAATTTCCCGATGCGGCCCCGGTATAGGGGCTGCGCTGCTATCTAAAATAGGTCGCCCTCTGCGGTCTCAAGGCGCGGGGCTGCCTCCCTGCGCAGCCCGCCAGCCCCGAGATCGGGCGCTGGTCAGCCCGGTGCGGATCCTCAGCTCAGGTCATGAAGAAGTTCTTGATCACCACCATCGTCCACACCGTCACCACCAGAGCCAGACTCACAAACACGGCCGCCGAACCCATGTCCTTGGCCTGACCAGCCAGGTCGTGGTGTTCGTGCCCGACGCGGTCCACCACAGCCTCGACGGCAGAGTTCAGCAGTTCCGTGATCAGCACCACGGCGAGTACGGCGATCAAGAGTGCTACCTGGAACATCGACTGGCCGACCAGGAACGCCAACGGCAGCATGATTAGGCCTAGCGTACATTCCTGACGAAAGGCAGATTCGTGATTCCAGGCTGCGCGGAACCCCTGCCACGAATACCTCGCTGCTTTGATTACCCGGGTCAGCCCGGTATCGCCTGGTTTTGCCATGTGCTGCTTCCTCGTTAGGTTTCTCGCCCTTATGCGTGCCCGGTGTCGTCGTGATCCGGACAGGCGCCGAACTCGACTTGGATAGTGGAGTGGTCGATGCCGAAGTGATCGTTCAGCACCCGCTTGATATCGCTGACCGCTTCTTCGACCTGGGAGGTCTCGGTGACCTGGGCGTGCAGGGTTAGCAGCGGCTTTTCCGCGGTCAGTGCCCAGGCGTGCACGTGATGTATCTCCTGCACCGCCGGGATACGACAGAGGGTTGCCTTGATCTCGCCCAGATCGACACCTGGCGGCACCCCTTCCAACAGGATGTGCGCAGACTCGCGGATCACCCGGTAGGCGCTGCGGCTCAGGATGAGCACGATCATCAGCGCCAGAAACGGATCGGCGAAGTACCAGCCGAATTGCCATACGACCAGCGCGGCGATGATCGCCGCGGCGGAACCGAGCAGGTCGCCGAGGACGTGCAGGGCCGCGCTGCGGACGTTAGCGCTGTGATGGTCACCGTGTAGCCAGCGGAAGGCGACCATGTTTATTAACAATCCAACGAACGCCACCAGCAAGGTCGGCAGGGGCAGCATAGGCTCCGGCTCGAACAAGCGCCCGGCGGCTTCGATCGCGATCCAGATCACCAGCAGGGCCAGCGTCAGGCCATTGATGAATGCGGCGAGCACCTGAAACCTGTGGTAACCGTAGCTCAGGTGTTGGTCTGGATCGCGGGCACTGACCCGCGCGGCCCACCACGCAAGTCCCAAGGCCGTCGCGTCGAGGAACATGTGACCGGCATCCGCCAGCAGTACCAGCGCGTTGCTGTAGAGGCCGACCGCTAACTCGATGAGCATGAAGCCCGCGATCAAGCAGAACGCCCATGCCAGGCGCTTCTCTTCGTCGGGAGTCTTGTCAGTATGGGTGTGTGCGTGGGCCATGGTCGCTTAAAAAACGAGATCTACAGCGGCAGTTGGATGTTCATTATAGCGGCATCGTAGCGATAATCTTCTTTGCGGTGTGCCTGGTAGTTAATGCCGATTGAGAAGTTGCTGCTGTGGATGAGACCCAGGCCGATATCGAAGCGCCAGCGATCGGCATCCGATTCCAGGCCGTCGATCCGCAGCCGCGGCGCCCGGGGGATGTTGATGAAGCGGTAGGACGTAGCGCTACGCTCGGCCTGGAAGTCGTGCTCGAAGCTGAGCGAGGCGTTGGGGGCGAACAACCAGTTTGAGCCGGCGCTCCAGCTGCCGCTCCAAGCGACGCCGATGCTGCCCATGGTCTGGGAGAGATCCTCGCTCGCGACCTCCAGGCTCAGAGTGCCCTCGCCGCGCTCGATGTAGTCATCGGTTTCGCTGAAGATGCGATTGACCGTCGCGAAAGGCACCAGGGCGCTCGCCGGGCTATAGTCCCAAAAGTAGCTGTAACCCACGCCATAGGCGGTCTGGCGGGTGTCGAATTCGCTGCCCAAGGAGAAGACGCGCCGCGCCGTTTCGGTTTCGATCAGCATGACGCGCACCCGGTCGATGGCGGTATTGCTGACCGCGAGGTTGGCGAAAAAGGCGTGATCGCCGCGGTCGAAACTCAGACTGACGCCGTATTCTTCGAGGATCAGATCGTCCTGTCCCAGGCGGCCCGAATCCAGCTCGCCCCGACCGCTACCCACGGATAGACCCAGCGTCAAACCCGGGCGCAGGCCGAAATCCGCGCCGAGGCTGAAGCCGCGATTGTCCGCCTCGAAGCGTTCGAAGACATCGTCGGTGCGATTCTCGCTGCGATCGCTGTAAGCCTCCAGCCAAAGCTGGGTACTCGGCGTAAAGGGGTCGGTACTGTTCAGCCACAACAGGTTTCCCAGGGAGGTGGTTTGTCGGGCCGGCGGGACGGTTTGTGCGCTGGGGTTGCGCCGTTGGGCATCCGGGGTTGGGGTCCTGCCGGTGAAACGATCGCGGACGCCGCTGAGTCGAGCCAGCGGTGGTAGCAGGGCACGCAGACCATCGCGGATGCGCTGTGGGTCGTCGCTGCGGTTGAGTTGATCGCTGACCGTGCTGAGGTCACCGCGCAACTCGCCCTCGGTTTGTAGCTGCCGCAGGATGCTGACGAGGGCGCTCAGTTCCTGGCGTTTCTGCGGCGTACCGATCACGCCATCTTCGAGATCTGCACGGCCGGTTTGCGCCACCGGCAGGAGGAGGATGAGTGTTGTCAGGAGTGTCGACCATCCGGGCGCCCTCGGACGGCGCCTGGGCGACGGCTGCGAATCTGTTCCCGTGTCGGCCATATGTTGCGGTGAACCATAGCTGTTACGGGCCGTTATCGTCCCGGCAGCGCAGCGGCTTTGCAAGCACTTTTGTGTCCGCGCCCCGCACTAGCATGCGGGCGATGCCCTTACGCTGCGCGATCGGCGCGGCGCGGGACGTCAGGGATTGTGCGTCACCGTCGCGTTGCCGCTGATGCCGATATCCGCATGATCTGCTTCTTCTACCTGGGCACTGTCCGAGACGTACAACTGAGCCTGCGCGTGATCGCTGGCGCGCACCCGGGCGACGGCCGTCGCGAAGTGTGCCGCACCGATGTCGCTGTGGTCAGCAATGCGGAGCGCCACCGAGTCGGCTTTGCCTTCGATCCAGACTTCGCTCTGATCCCGGGCCTGCATGTCGGCATCCAGCAGGCTGGCATCCGCGATGAAAAGGTCGCTCTGATCGGTGCTCATGACCTCGAGCGCGTCGCTGTCGAGTGTCTGCACCTGGATGTCGGCGTGGTCGTGGGCGAAGATGAAGACCTCCCGAGCGTTGATCGAGGCGAAGATCGTCTCGGCGTGATCACGACTTTCGATCTGTAGCCGGGCCGCGGTCATCGGGCCTACCTTGACCGTGCCATGCCCCCGATGTCGCAGACTCTGCAGCGTGGGCATCTCCAGGGTGTAGACCGGCTCGCGCGCGGTCTGTGACAGCTCGAACCAGGGGTAGTCTTTGCCGCTCTGGGTGATGCGTAACATGCCTTCACGCTCCTCGACGTTGAGTTGCGCCAGCGCCTGCTTGTGCCCCTCCAGCTTCAAACGTTCGCTGCTGCCCTGCACGATATAGAGGGTGCCAGCAGCCTCGAACTCGACGCGTTCCACGTTCTGAAAACTCTGCTCACGGACGCTGTAATCTGCGCCCAGATTCCAATCGGTGGCGGTAACGTCGGTCACGATGACGCACCCCTGGCTGCCGAGCAGCAGCAGGGTGGTGAGAACGCCGGTGGCGGTGCGGATAAACAGGCTCATCTGATATTCCCAATGGTGGCTGGTCTGAATATGTCGCAGCAGCGTGGTTTTTGGTTTGCTGCTGGCAGCTTATTTTATGCACTGCGGTTTTTCTTCTTTCCTTGCGACTCTTGCCGACCTACCGCCGGGTTCGCTCCGGCTTGCGGGCGGCCGGAGCGCGCCTTGTAGTGCCAAGGGGCGACTTCGCTGCGGCGGGGATTTGGTTGCGATGTGCCCGCTACGCAGGCACCCCCGACGTGGGTGTCGGACCCCTGACATTGATCATCTCATGGGTTAACCTGCGCGCTGCTTATTTCTTTGGGAGAGTTATCTATGCAACGCATGTCGCTAGATTTTGTCGACCGTATTGCGGTCCTGAAATTCAATCATCCGGAAGTCATGAACGCCATAGGCGCAGAAATGCTGCAGGACTTCATGAGCGCGGTCAACGAGATCAAGGATCCGGCCAACGGTGCGCGCGCGTTGCTGCTCACCGGCGAGGGTCGCGGTTTCTGCGCCGGTGCCAACCTGTCCGACCCGGGGCGGGGAGAGCGCAAGGGCGCCGGCGATTCCCTGCGCCATGGTTATCATCCGCTGCTGTTCGAACTGCGCGGTCTGGACATTCCGATGGTCACGGCGGTGAATGGCGCCGCGGCCGGGGTAGGCATGAGCTTTGCGATGATGGGCGATATCGTTTGTGCCTCCAAGACCGGCTACTTCCTGCAGGCATTTGCGCGCATCGGTCTGATTCCCGATGGCGGCGCCACCTTTATGCTGCCGCGTCTGGTCGGCTGGGGGCGGGCGATGGAGTTGTCTCTGCTGGCCGAGCGTCTACCCGCAGAAACCGCCCACGACTGGGGCCTGGTGAATCGCTTGTTCGAGGACAACGATGCGCTGGAAGAAGGCGCGATGCGGATCGCTACCCAACTTGCCAACGGTCCGAAGTCCCTGAGCCTGATCCGCAAAGCCTACTGGCGCACGTGGCAGAACTCGTTCGAAGAGCAGTTGGAACTGGAATCTCAACTGCAGAACGAAGCGGGTTCTTCCAGCGACTTCAAGGAGGGGGTTGCCGCCTTCCTGGAGAAACGCGACGCGGCCTTCAAGGGCGCATAGCTGCGCCTGCGGGCCGCAGCCGCGGTGGCCCGCTGTCATTCCATGCGCCGCCGGATTTTCGTCCTGCGGTGTTTCACGTCCCCAGATGTTGCAGATGGGTAGCGACGCTGTCCGCCAGCGCGCTGAGGTCGTAGCCCCCTTCCAGAGCCGAGACGATGCGTCCAGCGCAGTAACGCCGGGCGAGATCGGTCAGTAGATCCGTTATCCACGCATAGTCTTCCGTCTGCAGGTTGATGTTGGCCAGGGGATCGCGCTCATGGGCATCAAAACCCGCGGAGATCAACAACACCTGGGGTTGGTGGGCCTCGATTGCGGGTACCCAACTCGTCTCGATCGCGCGTCGGAATCCGTAGCTGTCCGTACCGGCGGCGAGCGGCGTATACACCAAGTGATCGCCGGGAACATCGTGCAGCCGGTTCGGGTAGTGCGGGTGCTGGAAACTCGAACAAACCAACACACGCGGATCGGAGCGGAAAATGTCCACCGTGCCGTTACCGTGGTGGACGTCGAAGTCGACGATCGCGACCCGCTCGATGTCTGGCTGCGCCAAGGCGTGCAGCGCGCCCGCGGCGATACTGTTGAAGAAGCAAAAACCCATCGCACCCGCCACCTCGGCGTGGTGGCCGGGTGGACGCACCAGACAGAACACGCGTGGGCTGGTGCCGGTCAGCGTCGCCTCGACACCTGCACACACCGCGCCGACGGCGGTGAACGCGGCGTCCAAACTTCGGGGGCTCAGCCATGTATCCGGATCGACCGGTATTACTCCCTCCGCGGGGCGCAGATCTTCGAGTTCGGCAAGATAGTGTTGCGGATGGGCGCGCAGCACCATCTGGGCGCTCGCGCGAGGGGCTTCACACACGTCCAGCTCTGCCCACAGTCCGGTCTCCTGCAGATGGCTGCGCACCGCACCGAGGCGTGCGGGACATTCGGGATGGCCATCGGCCACCTGATGTTGTTGGTAGATCTCGTGGGTGTACACGCGCATAGGTCGCTCCCGTTTCGCCAGCGGAATCGCGCCGTGCATCATGGCGCCGGGAGCGCGGTGTCGGCAAGCCGTGGTTTGGCAGGCCTGCGCAAGCGCTTACCGCCTCTCTATCGCAGTGAACGCTCGGTCGTGCGCGTGTGCCGGTATGTCAGGCGGTACTTGGGGTCGACCAGGTAGCGGTGGAAACGCTCCAGCGGTATGGGTTCCGCGAACAAATAGCCCTGGGCTTCGGTGCAGCCAAGGTCGATCAGCAGATTGCGCTGCGCCTCGGTTTCGACCCCGACCGCCACCACGCGCAGCGAAAATCGGTGGCCGACGCGGCAAATCTGGTCGACCAGCGCACGCGCCTGCTCGGAGGTCTGAATCTTCGCGATGATGGAGCGGTCGATTTTCAAGGTATCCGCCGGACAGCGCAGGAGTTTGGTCGTGTCGACAATGCCGAGCCCCAGGTTATCGATCGCGATACGCACGCCCATGTCGCGCAGCTCATACAAGGTCGTGCGGTTCTGATCGACCACCTGCAGAAGATTGTCGTGGGTCAGTTCGAGCTCGATGATGTTCGGGTCCACCCAGTTGTCGCTAGCCAGGCGCTGGATTTGGCTCTTTATCGAATCGTGCACAAATTGCTGGGGAGAGGTGTTGATACCCAGCTTGATCGGCGTGACCAGATGTTCAAGCCAGGTGGCCGACTCACAGGTCGAACGTTCCAGCACCCAATCGCCGATGCGTGCCATCTGTCCGTCACGTTCGACGAGCGGGATGAAGTGATCCGGGGCCAGATTGCCGACCTCCACACCTTCCCAGCGCAGCAAAGACTCGACGCCGGTCAGCCCGCTGCCGTCGAGCTGATACTGCGGCTGCAGGACCAGCGAGAATTCGTCACGTTCCAGGGCGCCCGAGATCCGTCCGGTCAGCGGCTGGCTCTCGGTGTCGCTGATGATGCTGTTGCCCCCTTGCCCGACCGCGCGTTCTTTGTGTGACCAGGCGGCCTGCCAGATGGTCTGGGGGGAGTTCATCGAAGCGTTGTGGCTCCAGCCGATGCTGAAGGTGATGTGGATCTGACCGCCACCAAAGTGGATGCTCTGATGGCGTACCTGATTGAGCTTGGCCGACAGCTGATGCATGTCGGAGGGAGCGCTCTGGGGTACCCACACGACAAAACAGGTGGCGTCGAAAATACCCAAGTGGGCACGACTGGGCACCAGTTTCAGCAGATAGTCGCTGATCGATCCCAACAGATCCGTGCGACTCACCGGATCGAGATTGGTGTACAGATGATCGGCGTGATCGATCTGCATCACCAGGAGGCCCATGGCGGTGCCGCGAAAGCGGTTGATAAAGTGCAGCAGTTCCGGGTGGCGCGGCAACTTGGTGATGGGTTCCGATGTTTCCGCGGAGAAGAATTGCGAATCAAATCGTGCCACGTTGAGTGCGGTGGTCAGGGTCTGAACCAACTGGTGATCGTCGTGAGGGATCTCCAGCCAGTGGTCCGGCGATTCCCCCGATGCCGGGGAAGCGAGCAGCACCATCAGGTGGGCGCCGCTGCGCGCCTCGATCTTGTGCAGAATCTCTACGCGATCGCTGAATATGATGTCGGCGGTCATCGGCAGTTGACGAGGCTCCACGTCTGCTTCGTCGCGTTGATCCCAGTGCCAGATGTGCCAGCCTTCCAACGCGCACAGTTGGGCCAGATGGCTGTTGACCTGCGCGTCGGCAATATAGCCGCAGACATTGATGGAGGTTTGCATAACAGCTTTCTTCTCGTGCGATCCATTGAGTCTAGACAGCCGTAGGCCAGGGCACGGGGGTGGCAGTCGTTTTGTGGGCTGGGTGGCCAATATCACCCCTGAACCTGGGCGATGGTTCACAATTTTTGGGTTCGCCGTCCTTGCCGCGCGTCTAGAACGAAGGCTCCAGATACACGGCGCGATGATCTGACGATACCGCCAAACCACGCTCGAGGGCGGCCAGATAAGGGCTGGCGCGCGCCGGGAGATCGTTGATCGTGTGCAGCGTCAGGCGCTGCCGACGCCCGTTCACCAGGTAGTGCAGCAGGCCGTTGACCGCATCGATCGCGGGGTGCTCGGGGTCGAGGTGATAGTGTAGTTGTTTCCCGTTGGCGCTGACCGTCAGGGCCAGGGCGTCAGCATGGAACGCCAGATAGTTACCGAGCTTTCGCTGGTTAAGCTCTGGCCAGTCAAGTCCCAGGCCACACGGCGCCGCCGGATCGTAGGCGGCCAGCCACCAGGTCTGTGGTGGTTGATGGTTACGCAATTGCTGCAATATCTTCGGTGGCGCGAACTGGGGTGTGCCGAGTCCTTCGAAAAAGTGTCCGGCGATCACCTCGCCGGACAACTCCATCACCCGCAGCGCACGAAAAGCGTGCCGCCAGCGCCAGGCCTGGCCACCCGGCTGGCGCGCCTCACGGTTTACCAACTCGCGACAGACGAAGCCATAGCGCTCCAGGAGCAGGCGCACCTGATCTTTGTCACGTTCCAACGCGCTCAGGGGGTCGTCGTCCAACTCCTCGCTCACCAGCATCCAGGTGCCACTCCAGGCTGCGTGAGGCCGCGCGATGCGGCGGCGCGATCGGGTCTGGCTGCTGCTGATCTGGTAGTTCCGTTCGCTGCCCTGTCTCAACGCGTTGATGCTGTCGCTGGTGATGGCACCATCCCAGATCGATTCCCAGAATAGTTCGTTAAATGCGGCCATATCCTGGCCGTCGTCGTAGGCGCGGGCCAGTTGCTGGAAGGGGTAGCTCGCGGCTGGATCGGTAAAGGTCGCGCCGATCTTCGCCGCCGTGACCGCATCCGGTGGATCGAAGTCTTCCGGGTAGCCGAGGCTGACCCGTGTGCGCCCCATGCCGCGCCACTGCAGGCCATGGTCTGCCAGCATCGAATCCAGCATATGCGTCTGGTAGCCGGTCAGACGCGCACTCGGAAAGTCATGCAGGTGCAGATCCGGGTGACCCGGGTAGCCACGTAGCAGTTCCAGATTATCGAGCAGGCGCTCGTCGTTGACCGGTCGGTCGAAGTGGTGGAGCGCGGCCAGAAAGCCGGGTAGCGACCGCGCCGGGAGGGGATCGACGTGGACCCGCTGGCTGGCCCGCTGCATGCGCAGCAGGATCTCCAGGTTTTCGGCGTCGCACCAGACCAGCGCCTCGCTGTCTTTGATCAGGGTCCCGGTGATCAGCGCACTGTCTGCGAACAACAGATCCTCTGGCACGATCGGCAGCAGCGCGGCGATTTCCTCGGCGCTCAAGGGCCCAAAAAATGACAACACCTCCAACGCGATCTGACGCGCGTCACGAGGGTCTGGCAGGGCCGGGAAGTCACCGGTCAAGGCGGGGATGGTGCCGGCTTGGATCAGGCCGTAGATCATCTCGCGATGCGCATACCAGGCGCGATCTCCGATCTCGATGCGCACCGCAAAGTGGTAGTCTAAGGGCGCGTCGAGCTCCTCGACCGGAACGAGCGTTCGTTCTTTCAGCCACTGCGACCAGTCCTCTTCGTCCGCCGGCGCGTAGCCGCTGGCGCGACGCTGCCGTTTGGCGGTGAACACCTCGATGATCTCGGGTTGGATACGCGGCCTTAGACGGTCGTTGTACAACGCGCTGCCGATGACATCCTGACTTAGGGTGGAGAGCAGGTCGTCGTCCGGCGTATCGTCCGCGTACATGTAACGACTGACCTGACCGAAGGTGAGATTGTGCGCGAAGGGGCTCGGGCTGCGCGAGGTAACAAATGACCACTCCAGGCTTCCGCTTTGTAGTTCATCCAGCAGCTTGGCGAGGCTAGGTAAATCGAATTCATCGTCGATGCAGGTACGCCAAGTCTCGACCAGGACGGGAAAGTCGTCGAGCTGCTTGATCTGAGTCAGCAGTTTCTTGGCCTGCATACGGCTCATCCACAGCGGCAATCTTTGGTTGAATTTGCGTTTGGTCAACAACAGCGAGCGGCCCGCACATTCGCGAAACCGCGCCCCAAAAAAGCCGGAGGTTTCGAGCGCTGCGCGCAGGTGGTCGAGCAGATTCTGCGGCGTCACCAGGCTGAGGATCGCTTCCGGGTCGGGTTCGGATTTGCACAGGATGACAATCGCATTGTTGTCGGCATGGATGTCTGGAACGTGGTCATAGGTCGCTCGCCAGGCACTGCGCAATGCCAGCGCGAACGGCTGGTTTAATTGACCACCCCAAAATGTGTGCAGCACCAGCTGTTGTGGATCGTCCGGGCCGTGGTAGCCGGCGGGTCCGGTCTTGACCAGTTCCAGCAGCAGGTGGTGACGGTGGGGCAGGGGGGTTGTGGTATGAGCGCGCTGTCGCTCGAGGTAATCGGCCAACTCCTGCGCTGCGCTCGTATCGAAACCGCGTTCGACCTCCAAGGCCTCACGCAACGCATCACTCGCGCCGCTTGCCAGGAGCTGTTCCGCGTCCTCCAGGTACTCGGTGATGCGGTTGGAGAAGTGATAGGGTCGATTGAAAAACTCGCTGCGCCAGAACGGTGGGGCGGGGGTGCCGGGCGGGGCGGGACGCACGATGACGTCGTTGTGGGTGATCCGGTGGATCTGCCAATCCTGGGTACCCAGCGTGAACACCTGGCCGGTGGTGGCCTCCCACACAAACTCCTCATCCAACTCGCCCAGCATCGCGCCGGAGTCGAGGTGGCGCATCTGGAAGTAACCGCGGTCGGGAATGTTGCCACCGGAGCTGTACAGCGCGAGCAGCGCCCCTTTGGCGGCTTTGATCGTGCCGGCTTCGCGATCGTATATGAGGCGTGGTTTCAGCTCTCGGATACGGCTGCCCTGATAACGCCCGGCGAGCATTTCGATCACGTTGTCGAACAGGTCGCGCGCGAGGTTGCGATACGGTGCCGCCCGGCATACCAGTGCGTACACTTCATCCACCGGCCATGGATCGGTGGCGCATACCGCGATGATCACCTGGGTGAGCACATCGAGCGGACCGTGCATCAACTGTTGGGGTTCGATGTCGCGCGCTGCGATCGCCTCGGCCAGCACGGCGGCTTCGAGCATGTCGTGCGCGTGGGTGGGAAATAGGGTGCCGACGCTGGTTTCGCCGACTCTGTGTCCGGCGCGGCCGATACGCTGGATCGCAGCGGAGACGGACGGGGGTGATTGCACCAGCACCACCTCGTCCAGATGGCCTATGTCGATCCCCATCTCCAGCGAATTGGTGGCGACAATGGCGCGTAGCTCGCCGGCTTTGAGGCGTTGTTCGACCTCAAAGCGAATGTCCCGGGAGAGCGAACCATGGTGGGCGTAGGCCACCGGCTGCGGTTCTTGTTCGTTGATCTTGAGCGTGATCTTCTCGGCCAGGCGGCGCGAATTGGTGAATAGCAGCGTCGATTGGTTGGCGCTGATCGTGTCTTTGAACACGGCGGATAACGGTTCCCAGATCTTCTGGCCGTTGTCTGCCGCGCTCTTGGCCTGCTCGGGAAAACGCACCGAGAAATCGATGGCCTTCTGTCCTGGCGCGTTGACGATCTCGACCTTGCGGGCGTTGCCTCGGCCGTCAATACCCGCAACATAGTCCGCCACCGCTTGCAGCGGGTTGACCGTTGCGGACAAGGCGATGCGTTGAAACTCCTGGGTCAGATCGGCGAGGCGTTCGAGATTGGTGACCAGCTGCGCACCGCGGCGGTTGTCGACCAGGGAGTGGATCTCGTCGAGGATGACAGTCCGTACGGTGGATAAGGCCTCCCGGCCCCGGCGGGTGGTGAGCATCAACGCCAGGCTTTCTGGGGTTGTCACCAGGATGTCCGGCGGCTTGCGCAGCATGCGTTGACGCTCGGTTTGTTCCGTATCGCCGGAGCGGGTGCGCACCTTGAGATCGGGGAACGCGCCTTCCTGGCGCAGTTCGTTCAGAGGCCCGTGCAGGTTGCGCTGGATGTCGTTGTTCAGCGCCTTGAGCGGGGAGATGTAGAGGACCGATGTTGCCCCGGTCGGGTAGACCCCCTTGGCGAAGTCGCTCAGCGCCCAGAGGAATGCGGTCAAGGTTTTGCCGCTGCCCGTGGGCGCGGTGATCAGCGCGTGTTGTCCTGCCGCGATCACCGGCCAGGCCAGGGTCTGCACCTCGGTAGGTGCCGCGAAGCTACGCGCGAACCAGGCTTGCACGGTGGGATGAAACTCTGGTGATGACGGGGGGGCTTGGGGCATGGACGCTTGGCGACGGACTTGGTAATTGGGTTTATGATGCCGTTTTCAATCTAGGGACGCGAATGTATTCAGTCCTCTTGTTCCTGCGCACGGTGATCACCATCACCGTGGGTTTTCTGCTCTGGTTTATCCTCTCCAATCTGCTGCAGGGCGATTCCGGAGGGCCCGTCCCTTACCTCGCGCTGATCATCCCGGTGGTAGCCGCGGGCGCGGTAGCTGGGGCACTGTGTTGCGTATTCTCGCTGCGTGACGGTATTTCGATGGCCTTCACCGCAGGCTCGTTGCTGGCGTTGGGATTCCTTGCGGTGCGCCACATCCTCTTCGGCCTCCCCATGGGACCGAACTTTCTACTGTCCCTGTGGCCGTTGTGGTTTCCCGCCGCATACTATGCCGGCGCACTCCTGTTCATCATGTTGCGCACGCAGAAGTAGGCAGCGGCAGACACGCCGACAAGACTGCCCCGCGAAATCGAAAGACATGAAACAAAAATCACAACAAAGAACCACACAGAGAATGTAGACATGAGCGATGTTCTGACCAACCTATTGCGCCCCGGCCAGCGTATCTTCGTGGGCGGCAGCGCCAACGAACCCACCGGCTTGCTCGATACGCTGTCCCAGGCGTCACTGCCCGCGGATCTGCATTTTGTGCAGTTCCCGATCGGTGGGCTGAACGAGGTTGATTTCACCCAGTGGCAGGACACCGCGCAACTCACCACCTTCTTTATGACCCCGTCGCTGCGTAACGCCGACCCGGCGCGGCTGCACTTTCTGCCGATGCAGATGCGCGCGGTGTACGACTACGTCGCCCGCGACATCGACGTCTGTCTCTTGCAGGTAGCGCTGGATGCGCAGGGTGAATTGCGTCTGGGGCCCAATGTCGACTTCGTCGATGCGGCGTTATCCAGCGCACCAGTGGTTATCGCGGAGTTGAATCACAGCTTTGTCGCCAGTGCCGGCGCGCCTCTGATTTCCCGTGAGCGGATCGATGCGATCGTCGAAACGGAACGGGCCATGGTGCCGATGCCCGCGCCACAAATCGATGCGGCGGCGGCCGAGATCGGCAGACTGGTGGCGGGATTGATCAACGACGGCGACTGCCTGCAGACCGGCATCGGCGCTATCCCGGCGGCGATCCTGCAGGGGTTGGGGGACAAGCAGGACCTCGGCATGCATGGCGGCCTCATCGACGACGGCGGTATGACGCTGATACAGCAAGGCAACATGAACGGTCTGCGCAAAGAGATCGATCGCGGACAGCACGTCGCGGGCATGGCGCTCGGCAGTGCCGCGCTGCTCGAGTGGTTGGCACACACACCCCAGGTTGTGTACCGGGGCGCTAATCACACCCACGAGGTGGCCGCGATCCGGCAGTTGTCGAACTTTGTGTCGGTCAATTCGGCGGTTGAGATCGATCTGTTCGGACAGGTCAACGCCGAGTTTGCCGGAGGGCGACAGATCTCGGGCACGGGCGGATCGGTGGACTTCATGCGCGCCGCCAAGTCGTCGCCCGGTGGGCGATCGATCGTGGCGATGAACGCCACGGCGCGAAACGGTAGCGTGTCGCGGATTGTTGGCAAGGTTGAATTGGTGACCGCGCTGCGCACGGACACAGACATCGTGGTTACCGAGTTTGGGGTGGCGGACATCAAGCATCTGCCCAACGTGGCTCGCCGCGAGGCACTCATCGAGGTCGCCGCGCCCCAGTTTCGCGATGCGCTGCACAGCGGTGAGCTGTAGATCGAGACGTCGCGGCTGAGGTTGTCCGCCCACCGGATGGGTGCGGTCGATGACGGCCTGTGGCCGCCACCGCCGCTGAGACCGGTTTAGATGCGCACCGACCCCCCGTCGAACAGCGGCACCGTCATGGAGAAATTCTCCCCGTAGGTCAGCTTCTGTTCCTCGAGGATGCCAATGGCGATCGCCTCTCCCATCCTCAACGAC
>JBCCHL010000093.1:0-17926 GCA_039028775.1 Pseudomonadota bacterium
CACCAAACTGTCAGAACCGCCGTTCTAACAGACCCAGATCTCTAAAAGAGTCGCAAAAGTACGCAATCGCCTTGAGCGCCCCCCGAAAGTAGCTCTCCTCCTGGTCCATATCGCCCTCGCCTTTTCCCGAAAGACCGAGGTTTACCCAGGGACCGGCCAACTCGGGCTGATCTTCGCTGAGTTCCAGAAATAACGCATCCGCCGCTGCGTATTCACCCGCCTGCGCAAGTGCCAGGGCCCTTTCGTACACCGTCCGAGTATGGGGGTTGAGATTGGGGGTGGGGATCATGACCTCGGGCCGCAACCCATCTGCTACGAGCGCCGGGCTTTGCGCCCCGTCCGCTACGGTAGCAGCAACCTCGCGTTCCGCCTGCGGCGCGGCATCCTGTGGTGCTGCACCTCCACCGAGCGGGTTCGGAAGGGGTATACTGCCACAGGCGCTGACAAACAAGGTCACACAAAACGCCAACAACGGGCGCGACAGCGAATCAGTGAATGGCCGACGCATACTGCACCTCCAACTCGGGCTTGTTAAAGCGGCCGGGCATCAGCCGGGCCAACTCGGTGAACGAACGTTGCACCCAATCATCGTAGACCCCTTCCCAGGCGCGCTGCATGTTGATCTGATGCAGGGAGATGGCCTGCTCTTCGAACGGGAAAGCCTGTTCTTCGAGCAGGATCTCGTACTGCTCGAGTTCCAGCTCGTTCAGATTCTTCGGCCTGGAGGAAGCCATGATGTCCTGCGCGAGCACCACATAGAGATTGGCAATTTCAAACGTCGAAGCCGTGGTGAACTCTTCGACTTCGTACTTGGCCGTGGCTTCGAAAGCACGCAGCGCTTGTTTCAGAGCCTTTTGCTTTTTCTTCAGACTGCGTTGCAACGGGTGCTTGAGCGTGACCGCTGCAAAGCCGCGCTGCGCCTCACCGGCAAAAAAGAACTGCGCGCTGGCGGCCAGATATCTCGAACGATCGGTCGCCGCTCCACCCAGGTCTTTGTGAAGTTTGATTTTCTGGCGCAGCCAGAACGCGCGCTTGTCCAGCTCACCGGTCAACTGATAGAGCTCATCCATATGATGCATGGCTTCCAGACGCAGATCGGCGGGTTGTTTGTAGGTATGGGCGTAATCACGGAAGTAGGCGATCGCGTTCTGTGTGTCCTGCATCTCCAGATAGAGCTCGGCGGCCCGGTACAAACTCTGGCGCCGCACATCTTCGCTCTGCCCGCCCTGGGACAGGCTTACGTACTCCACCGCAGCCGCCGCGTAATTCTCCGTCTCCTCATACATCGCTGCCAGACGCAGGTCGATGTCTCGGCCAAGTTTGTGGCCCGGGTACGTCACGCGGAACTGTTGCAGGAGTTCGGCCGCCCGTGCCGTGGCCTTGGCGCTCTCCAGCACCGCGACCGCGTCGAAATGGCCCTGAGCCGCGAGCTGGCTGGCGGGCGCGATGCTCGCCAGGCGCAGGAAATTGGAGACCGCAAGCTCAACATCACCATCAGCGTCCGCCTGTTCACCCTGTTTGTATACGGTAGCGAGGAGGCGCTCGTTCACCTGATCGCGCTCACCGCGATCAGCGGCCAGATCCAGGAGTTGCACGTACGCGGTTTCAGCCGCCACATACTCACCCCGCTCGAAGCGGGCATGACCGATGATCGACAACGCGGTTTTGCGCAACGGCGCGGCCACGTCCGGCCATTCGGCCAGCAGGTTCTCTGCGAGATCCAGCGCCTCATCCATATGACCCAGGGAAAACAGGGTGTCCGCCGCATCCGTCTGCACCGCGGGTGCGCGCGGATCTCCGGAAAACAACAGCGCAAACTCGATCTGCGCGTCGATCTTAAGGCGCTGCCACAACTCCAGTTCTCCCGGGCTGGCGCTGCCGACGAGGTGATCCAAGCCTAGGATTGCGGCATAGCCCGCCTCAGGAGCCTGAACGTAGTCAACAAAGTCACGCACGACCCGTTGATAAGCTGCGACCGCCTTGCCGTGCTCCTGTGCCTCGGTAAACGTCTCGCCCAGGAGGAACAGATATTCAGCAGTACGCGGGTCTGCAGGGAACGTCACCGTCATCTCTTCGTACCACTCGGCTGCCGTCAGGTAGAGCTGCGTGCGATGCGCCTGCGGATCTCTCTGGCGACGTTGCGCCTTCTTGTCAGCATCGAACAGCTGCGCGCTCGCGTGGGCGAGCTTGGCCACCTCTGAGAGATACTCGTGAAGGTCGCTCAGATAGCTGCCACGGACGGCGTCGTCGTGATGGGTCCAGAACTCCGAGTACACGCCGTAGCGGCGGATGAACTGGGTCTTCTTGTCGAGCACGTCCGACGGAAATCCCGCCCCTTTGAGGGTAACGATCATCCCCTTGTGGGCTGCCGGCGCCCGCGCGTCCAGCGGGTTGTGCTCGATGAAAGTCTGCCAGGTGGCAACGTTGTCCAGGTAGCGCTCGCGTTCGAAGAAGTCATCGGCCAGGCTCTTGTAGGCCACGTACTGCCACGCGGGCTTGTCGCGTCGGCGCATTTCGTCGGCCAGCGTGATAGGCCCATCCAAATAGCTGATCGCAAGATTGACCACGCGGAACGTGTCCTTGAGCAGTTCACCTTCTGTATTACTCAGATCCACCACCGCGCGCTCCTCCAACAGGTCATCGACCACGTTGAAAAACTGCGTCAGGCCTTCGTCGAAGCGCATACGCTTGAATTCGGCCCAGCCGAGCATGTAGGAAGCGTTGCGGTAATACGGCGTGGCACCGCCGAGCTGCACCACATATTGGTAGTCGTCGGCAGCTGCGCGATAGTCTTCCGCGGAAAAGCGCAGCTCCGCGCGTCGAAAACGCGCCTCCGGTACGTAGTCGCTGTCGGGAAATTCATCGATCAAACGGTCGAGGTATACGCGCATCCGTTCGACCCGCCCGCTGAGATCGTGGGCGCGGGCGAGCTGATAGAGGATCGCATCGGTACCCTCAGCAGTATTATCTACCAGCAATTTTTCGTACAGAGCAACCGCATCCCCATAGGGTTCGTCGGCGCCTTCGATGTCTTTGTCCTGTCCCACATCCATATGCAGGTCCGCCAGACGTTTGCCGATGGCATGATTCTGTGCGCCGTCGGCCAGCAGACCATACACCCGGTTATACGCCGCCATCACCTCCGCCCGCGTGGGTTTGCGTTGAGCGACTTGTTCAAGCTCAAGATCGGGCAAGCGCGTGAGCTTCTGGCCCAGCGTCGGGCCTTTGCTCTTGATCTTGCGCGGCGCTTCATCGTCACCCAGACCCAGCATGTTGCAACCGCTCAGGCTGAAAACGATCAGTGCCACAGCACATCCGCGCAAGCAACCCATCAGCCACCTCCTTCGATAACGGCGGCGAGTTGATCGGTCGCTCGGGCAATGGCGATGCGGGTGACCAGCAGGTATTGCTGCACCTGCTGCATCTCCTGTTGCATGCGCCCGCGAATCTCCTGAGCCAGCATGGTCGCGCGGCGATCACGTGCGGTGCGTACCTGTGCGGTGATCGCGGTGGCACGCGTTGTAAAGGCGTCAAAATCTGCGCCGACGCTACCGGCGAAGTTACGCTCGGCAACGCTGACCCGCTCTATGCGAGCCTCAATCTCGGCGATCATCCGTTGCATCTCGCGGTGCTGCGCCCGCAGGGTCTGCGCCCGCGCGGCTCGCGCGGCGACGATGCGATAGAAAAACACGCCTTCCAGTCGCGCGATGCGCCCAGACCACTTGGCCTGGTCGTGTTCGGCCATGTGCACGATCATGCCGCGCATCTGCGCCAAGTCGTCCAGCGTACGCCGCTCGTCCGCCGTCGCCAGCGGATACATCCACTTGCGGGTCGGGGCCGGGGTTGAGGTGGCCACGCTGCGCAATTGCGCGGCGAGACTCTGGTTCAGTGCGACCAGCTCGGCTTTGCGCGCGAGCAGGCCATCATCGACGAGCAGAGCTTTGGCTTCGGCACCGCGTCGACGCTGTTCGAATGTGACCTCCTGCAACGAGCTCAGGTGCTCGGGCAGCGCGCCAAGGTAATCTTCCATCGCGTTCAGCTCGCGCCACTGCACGAGGCCCTGGTGGACTTTGTCGGTGGCCAGCCATTCGAGCCAGTCGGTGTGTCCCAACTGCTCGCGCCACTGTTCCATCATCACCTGCATCTGTTCCGGATCGCGATCGTGACTCGCAAACACCTGCAGTAGACCCTGCACCCAGGCCGGGTCTTGAGATTCTCGCTCCAGCACCTGCAGATGTTCCAGCCGCGCGGAGAAGCTGCGTTCGGCCCTTTGGTATTCCAGGAGTGCGAGTTCTGAGGAGGCACGCTGACTGGTCAAGGCGAGGCGTTCGAGACTGACGGGAAAACCCAGACGCGCCGTTGCGGTGCTCGCTGTCCAATAGCCCTCCTCTTGCAGGGTCATCCAGATGCGGGCGGCCAGTTCATAATCTTCGCGATCCATAGCCAGGCCGCCAAACGCCGCCATCGCCACTTCCTGGTAACGTCCGTCCGCCGGGAGTTCCTTCAAGACGGCATCGGCGCTGACCATGTCCTGCTGCTTACGCGCGATCAAGGCTAAGGCAAGTTTGGCGCGCTGCGACAGGTCGTACGCTTCCTGCGAATACGGGGTCAGGTCGGCGAGTTCACCAAAAGTGGCGCGCGCCTCATTGATTCGATCCGTGGTCCGATAGGCGACGCCCAGGTTAAAAAGTCCATATGCGCGCAGGGGATCGGTGCGATCCATATTGTCGAAGAACGCCTCGGCCTGGGGGAAGTTCTGTTGCGCGACCGCCAGCTCCCCTTTCATGTATTCCACTTCGGGGTGGTAGCGTGCGCGCCCCAACCAGCTCTTACCCAGATCGATCCTGGCCAGTTGGGTATCCAAATCATCCCAGGCACGCCGCCGGTGAAACTCGCGGGCGAGATGAAATGCCAGGCGCATGCTGTCGAGATCGGTCAGTTCACCTTCGGGGACCGCTGCGAATATGTCGCTAGCGTAGCCATACATGCCATCGGCGAAGGCGAAGCTGCCCGTGGCCAGATCAAAACGTATGGTGTCTTCGCCACGCCGCCCCTGCTTCTGCGCGACCAGGGCATTGACGAGGGCGTTCTGATAGTCGGCCTGGTAGTAATCGTAGAGAACCGTACCATAGGTGAGTTCATCGACCGGCTTGGCGCCAGGACCCGCCACCGTGCAGATGAACAACAGTTCGCAAAAAAACTGTTTCATGATCGGCAACTACTCACTGCTTAGGGCTTGCTCGGGTACCGCTCAGGATCAGTTGCTGACCTGGGCGGCAAAGTCGGGCTGGTAGTCCGCGGTCTCGTCGGAGATGGCCAGCTCTATGAACGTCGGTTCAAAGCCTTTATCAAACTCGACCGTGGTCGCGCGCTTGTAATCCCTACCGCTCGGTCCTTTACCTGTGAAGAACGCGGTCACCCGGTTCTGCCCCTGTTTGACGTTACCCACATAGAGTTTCTGCACGCCACCACGATACAGCGCATCGACCTGAGCTTCGGTGTAAAGGTGATGGGTGACTTCTTTGCCGTTGACCTTCAGTGTCACCGCATCCAGCTGGAACAGGTCTCCAATGTCCATCGACAGGAACACGGACACCTGGGAACTGGCGGGAAACAACAGATCTTCTTCGAGGATCACCAGGTCGCGTTTCAGCTCCACCAGTGCCTTCTTCACGTCTTCCATCTCGCGATCCAGCTCGACCGGCGGTGCGGGTTCCGGGGTCACCACGTCATCGGCAACCTGCGCCGCCTCTTCCGCGACCTCGGCTACCTCTTCCACGACCTCAGCTCCCTCGTCCGCAGCCAGGGCCCCGTGCATCGAGAGACATGCGGCTGCGCACAATATAAACCTGAATGTTCGGAACATATCGCTGTCCTTGTCTGGTGATGCGCGGGTCGGTTGGTGGGGACTACTCGCGAATAAGTTTCTTGACGACTTCTACATACTTGGCTTCGTCGCCTGGCTTGTAGCCTCGATGCATGTAGCGCACCACACCGTCACGATCCACCACTACGGTGCTCGGCATCGCTTCCAGGTCATACATCTCGCTGACCTCCTGCCCTTCATCGATCAACACCGGAAAGGTGACATTGGTCTTATCGACGATCTTTTGCGCCGGGGCGACTTCACCCTCGACGTTCACGCCCAGCACGGCAAAGCCGGTATCTTCATAACGTTGATGCAGACGGTCGAGAATCGGCATCTCCTGACGGCAGGGACCACACCAACTCGCCCAGAAATTGATCAGCACCACCTGGCCGCGATATTCCTCGAGGCGCAAATTGCCTCCACCCAGCTCTTTAAGAGTGAAGTCTGGAGCCGACTCTGAAATTTTGACCGACGCAAAACCCGCCGCACTCATCGCCAGGCAGGCCACGGTCACGCACACTTTCACAAAACTACGAACACAGGACATTTTCACCACCTCCGGTTACTGCGCGCTGGCCGTATTGCCCAACGCTACGAAATGCTGAAAGAGCCGTCGAAGAAAACTGCGTCAAAAACGTTGATGGGTCCGACACAGCTCCCTGCCATGTCTCAACCATCGTGTTCCTATGCCCATCCACTGCGCATATCTACCACGCCTAACATCCATTAGGTCTCGCATCCATTGCTGATCTTTCTTCGAACTGCCGGCTTCATCCAGCGCGCCGCTTATCCTCTAGCGACGTATCGTCCACCTATCCCTTTGTGGACCTGGCTCATCCTGATGCCATGCGTCAAGGTGAAGGCTACCGACTGCTCGCGCGATCCACGTGCATTCACGCGACAGTAACTTGCACCGCTTTGACTTGATCACCGAAACGCCCATCTGCGCTCAATCCGTAAACGCGAGCATTCTCCCGGTGATCTGCGCACGTTACTTGTATGAGATGTGTTAGAAGTTGACCCGCGTCTCACTTTGCCCAGCACTACCATGACGTGCGGCAAAAAAGAGAACAGGGTCAAGAAGACGGGTCGGCGGCGTTGAGCTCGAGCAGGTCCGCGGAGAAAAGTAACCTGCCTGTGGGGTCGACGATGATCGCATCGATGCCGGGCAGACTGTCGATCAGAGCGAGACCACGCTCCGGACCCAATACAAAAACGCTGGTCGAAAGTGCGTCGGTGAAGGTGGTATCCGGCCCGAGAATCGTCACGCTCCAGGCGTCCTGCGCCGAACGCCCGGTGCTGGGGTCGAGGATGTGATGGTAGCGCACGCCATCCCTCTCGAAATAGCGCTCATAGTCTCCCGAGGTGGAGACAGATGTATCCACCAGCGGCAGAATTGCGGACATCTGATCGGGTTGGCGGGGATGTCGGATACCCACGGTCCAAGGTTTGCCGCGGCGATCGCCGACGATGCGGCTGTCACCACCCGCGGCGACGCTCAGGTGTTCGACTCCTTCCGCAACAAGCAGGTCAACGACTCGATCGACCGCATGCCCCTTCGCGATGCCACCCAGATCGACATAGACCTTCGGGTGCCGATACCGCACCCGGCCTGCGGTCGCGTCCAGATCAACATATGCGTAGTTGATCGCTTGCAGCGCCGCCAGCAAGGTCGCATCGTTTGGCGCTGCGCCCTCCCGATAATCGTAGTAGCGACCGACGCTGGCATAGGTGATGTCAAAGGCACCGCCGGTCATGGTCGATATCCGACGGGACTTGGCCAGCAGGTCTGACATTTCATCGGACACATCCACCCAGCCTTGGGGGGCGCTGCGGTTCAGATGCGACAACTCGCTGCTTTCTTTGTACGGGCTGAAGGCGTGATCGATGCGGTGAAATTCGGCGATCGCGCGGTCCAACAAGCGCTCTGCATCGGGAGCGGTTGAAAAGAATTCGACGTGGATACGGGTGCCCATTATCGCTTCGGTGCGCTCGTGCCACTGTGCGCTGGCGGGCAGCGTACAGAGCAGACCCAAGCAGATCAGAAGCGTCAATCGACCGATCAGATGCTCAATGCCAATCCAGGTAGCCATCGGCCCATGGTAGGCCATCACGACGGCCCTTGGGATGGCGCTGCCGCACATTTCTGACCGACGGCGTGACCCGCCCGACGTGAGGCGGCAGGCCCACGTTTTAGGCGGTCACAGCGCGCATTCCGCGGCGATGCTGCTGATCGCCACCCCCCGGCGTCCCTGGCGAATATTGTTGCGATCATGCCCTGAAGTCAGATACGCCAGGGAAATCCCGGTGGCCGGGTCCGCCCAGGCCAACTGGCCCCCAGCACCGTTATGGCCAAAGGCTTCGGGCGAGTTGTTTTTTCCAAAGCCGCGAAAATTGCGACTCTCATCGCCACTGATGATCAACCCGAGGGCACGATTGGCCGGTTTGCGAAACATCAGGTCTTTCAGATCGCCCGAGCGTATCTCTTTCACCGACGCCAGCGTGTCCGCGTTCCACAACGTTACGCCGTCCAGACCACCGTGCAAGAGCGCCTGATAGAACAGCGCCAGGTCTGCCGCGTTGGTGAACCCGCCGCCACCGGGAACTCCAACCGCCTGTACCTCGGCGGTGTTGAACGCGAGCAGCGTATCTTCGGTCACCTCGGTATCCGGGGGCACCGGCATACCCATCTTCTTGTAATCCTCAGGGGTTAGCGGGTCGCCGCTATGCTCGACCGGTAACGCGCGATGGCGTTCACTTTCCGGCAGACCCACGAACATGCTGTCTAAACCCAGCGGGTCCAGGACCCGCTGCCGCACAAAGTCCAAGTAATCCATACCGCTGCGGCGCTCGATAATTTCCGCGATCACGTACATGGAAGATGATGGGTGGTACTCGAACTGGGTGCCCGGCTCAAAGCTCAGCCGCCATTGCGCAAAACGGCCGTAACGCTCCTCCTGACTGTTCCACTGCACCGGGCGGAAAGGTGCGTGGGGGAAACCCGCGGTGTGGGTGAACAGTTGTTGCACCGTGATCACATCTTTGCCGTTGGTATTGAACTCGGGCACGATGTCGACCACCAGTTCGTGTTCTGCGAGCTTACCCTCCTGCACCAATAACCATGCCGCGGCAGAGGTTATCCCCTTGGTGGCCGAGAACATGCACACGAGCGAGTCATCCTGCGCCGTCCCGAAACTGCGCAATAGTCCGATCTTGCCGTGCCGGGCCAAGGCCACCTGGGTGGCGGGCAGTAGCCCCTCGTCCACCTCGCGCTGCACCCGGGTGATCAGCTCTTCCACTTTGACCGGGTTTAAACCCAATTCTTCCAGCGTTGCCTGGCGCTCTGCTCGCATGTTGTTCCCCTCTTTCGATTTCAAGTGTGATTGGATGTCAGGATGTCTCTGTCCGCGCTGAATCCGCCATCGCGCTCAATCCGCCATGATGATACGGCCCATCTTAGCAACCGCATCGTGATGACGGGCCTGAGCCTCAGGCGCAAAGTCCGCCTCCGGTGCACCCAGCAAGTCAAAGTGCCCGTACCGATCCTCACCGGCGACCAGCACGGCGGTATCGCTGCCCTTGGTCTGCTGTACGTGGGTCCCGCAAAAGCGCAACACCATTCCGATGCGCCGATCCGCGGTGGTGTTCGGCCCGCTACCATGCACGATCCGCACATGGTGCAGCGACATCTCCCCCGCCGCGAGGGGGGCGAGCACCGTTTCGTCGCGCTGGACGGCTCGCTTGATCGTCTGCCCTCGGCTCAAGAGGTTATCGCCCGCATAGGTGTTGTCGTGTTCGTACAGTGTCTCGCGATGAGAGCCCGCAACAAAGCGCATCGGGCCGGTGGCCTCGCCCGCATCGGACAGAGCGATCCACGCGGTGATCACGTCGTGGGGTTGTAGCCCCCAGTAGTTGGCGTCTTGATGCATGCTCACGAAGTCCGGCGTGTGCGGCTCTTTGATAAACCAGTTGAGCGACCACAACAGGACGTCAGGACCGATCAGACTGACCACCGGGTCTATCACCCGCGCATCGGTCACCGCGCGCCACGCCCATTCCTGCAACAGATGCAGATCCGTGCGCCGACCCGCGGCATGTTCGCCCTCGCGCGCTTCGAAGGCCTCGAACTCACGCCGCATCGCGCGAGCCTCGGTAGCGCTGAACACCCTCAGTGGCGTGAGGAAACCATCCTGCAGAAATCGTTCGACCTGCGCGTTGTCAAGATTGCCCGCTGCTTGCCTTGTCACGCTAATGCCCTCTCCCCTTGGCAAAGCTCTAATATACTAGGGCATAAGGTTATCTTAAAACCGTACCCGCAATACAATTGCCCCGCGAAAGCCCAAACCCCTACAATTCACTAGCGACCTAAATAAGAACAACCAATGAATCTGAAATCAGGCTTGATCGACAGCATCGGCAACACCCCCCTCATCCGCATCGAGAGTCTTTCCGAGGAGACGGGTTGCAACATCTTGGGCAAGGCCGAGTTCATGAACCCTGGGGGTTCTGTGAAAGACCGCGCGGCGCTGTGGATGGTGCGCGAAGCGGAAAAGAGCGGTGCGCTCAAGCCCGGCGGGACGGTGGTCGAGGGTACCGCTGGCAATACCGGCATCGGCCTGCTCCACGTCTGCAACAACCGCGGCTACAAAGCTGTGATTTTCATGCCCGACAACCAATCCCAGGAGAAGGTCGACATCCTGCGTACCCTGGGGGCCGACGTGCGCATCAAACCAACCGTACCCTACGCCGACGAGATGAACTATCAGAAACAAGCCGGACGATACGCGGCCACCCTGGACAACGCGATCTGGGCCAACCAGTTCGACAACACCGCCAATCGTCTCGCCCACATCGAATCCACCGGCCCGGAAATCTGGCACCAGACCGACGGTAAGGTGGACGCCTTCACCTGTTCGGTAGGCACCGGTGGCACCCTCGCCGGAGTATCG
The DNA here is from genome assembly GCA_039028775.1 of Pseudomonadota bacterium. Classification (GTDB taxonomy): domain Bacteria; phylum Pseudomonadota; class Gammaproteobacteria; order Pseudomonadales; family Azotimanducaceae; genus UBA4421. The sequence continues at coordinate 10,819 of JBCCHL010000093.1, forward strand.
CGCTACCTGAAGGATGAATCCGCAGAAGTGAAGATCGTACTCACCGATCCCCATGGCTCCGCGCTGTACAACTGGGTCACCAGCGGCGAGGCAACCATGACGCCGGGACCCTCCATCACCGAAGGCATCGGCAATTCCCGGGTCACAGACAACCTGGCGGATACCGAAATCGATTTTGCGGTGCAGATCCCGGATCAGGACATGGTGAGCATGGTCTATCGCATGCTGCGCCAGGAGGGTTGGTTCTTCGGTTCCAGCACCGGCATCAATCTTTGCGGAGCCGTCGAAGTGGCCAAGCGCCTTGGCCCAGGGCATACCATCGTGACCATCCTGTGCGACGACGGCAGCAAATACATGTCGCGCTTATTCAACGCCGAGTTTCTGGCGTCAAAGGCGCTGCGCGCGGAATTTTAGAGGCGGTCAGGGCGTCGATCGATCGCCCAGAGTCAGACGCGCGATCACGTAGGCATGGTCTGAGGCTTTACTCCCCATGCGCCCGGGACGCACCCCGCGCAGCTCGTTACCGTGCAGGATCTCGTAGGCACAACGTCCCTGCTCCTGCTGGCGCCGGGAAACCACCCCATGCATCAAGACCTGTAACTGACCACGATGGTTGTAATCGTAGCGTTCCTGCTCCGCCAGGCGCTCCACCAGGTTGACGCTGTGGTCCGCACACAGCGCGCGCAGGGAAGGGCTGAACTCGAAGTCGTTGAAATCGCCGGTCACATAATAGTCGGCCCCCGCCGCGGCAAGCGCCACCAACCGCTGCGCGATCAGTTCGCATTGCGCAACGCGCTGGGCCTCGCGCGGGTCGAAGCCCGGGAGGTCGGCCGCAAACATGCTGTGTTGATGGCGCTTGGAGGCGAGGTGCACGTTGATCACGGTCAGCTCCCGACCCCCACCGTCGCCACGCAGTCGAAACCGCGCTACGGTCGGCTTGCGCGAACCCTCATAGGCAGGTGCCTGAGTCCCCATGCGCTCGACCTGGCCATCCACCCATTCCACCCGGTCGGGCCGATACAGATAGCCATTGCGAATGTTGCCACCCGGTTGTCCGCCGTCCTCCCCGCGCTGGGGCGGGGCATCGATGAAGCGGTACTCGATCCCGCTCAGGGCTTTGACGGCGGCGACGAGCAGGCCGAAAGTCTTGTCCGCCGCGACCACGTCGGTCTGTTCGGCGCCATCGTTGTCCTGGATCTCCTGGCATGCCACCACATCCGGAGTCCCTCCGGCACGCACAATCGCACGCGCCAGACCTGCAAATTGACCATCCCCAACGTCATCGTCGATATCCAAGCCGGGATCCGACACCCGCACGCTGGATTCGATATGGGGATCGAGATTGAAGCTGTTCAGCGTCATCACCGTCATACTCTGCCCATCACCGCGCAGGTTCGTGGCACCGGGTCGGTAGGCGCGGGCCGCCGCCGTGCGCAGGCCTGTGGTGGCAACAATCTGATAGGCACCGCTGCGGTAATTCAGGGGCCCGGTAACATCTGAAAGCAGGGCGGCACCGATGTCCAGCCGTGGCGCCGCCTCGTACTCCAGCACCCGAAAACAAGGCAGCCAACGCTCTGGGTGAGCAGCATCCACCAACAATCCCCCCTCGGGGCTGCGCAGGCCCGGTAGCTCCGGCGGAGCGACCACGTAGTCGCCGAACGGATTGCTCGGCGCGACAAAAGTAGCCCCGCGTGGAATGGTGACCAGCATGCCTTCCAGAGCGTTGAGCCGCGCAGCCAATGCTTCGTGCGGCAACGCGAGCAACTCGGTATCCAGAACCACGGGGGCGATGCTGCGGTCGTAGGTCCCGAGTCTATGCGCTTCCCGAAACTTCAATTGGGTAGTCGGCTTGTCCCCGTCGCGGGCGAGATAGTCGACCACCTCACCGCGCACCTCATATTCCTCACCGGGCGCGAGTTTCTCGCGGCTGAATATAAACAAGCCGCTCGACGCCTGAGTGTCGCGGGTGTCAGGATCCTGCAGGAAAAACCCCTTGCGACTGACGCCGGTCACCACCCCCCGAGTTACCACCGTCTGACCGGCCAGCGGCGAATGCAGGCCGTGCCCCTGTATCTGCGCGATGGTGCAGGTAGCGGTCTGGTCCATCAGCCTGCGGACGCGAGGGGTATGCGCGCCGGTGGCACGGCCAGACCCGCCACTTCGGTCCGGACCTTGAATACCCCGCCGCGCCGATCCCCTTCCAAACCGTTGGAGCCGGAGACGATGTAGAGATCGCGCAGGTCATCACCGCCAAAACACAGGCTGGTGCACATCGGGTGCGGGATCTCGATGTGTTGACGCTCGCTACCATCGGCGTTGTAGACCACAACCCCGGAGCCACCCGCCATCGCCACCCACACGGAACCGTCCTCGGCAACCGCCAGCCCATCGGGATGCAGGGACGACGTCGCGAACGTCTGTTTCGGACCCAGATCACCATTGTCGCTGACCGCGTAGCAGCAGATCGCTGCGCGAGAGGTATCGCTGTGGTAGAGCGTGCGTCCATCCGGGGAAAAGCCCAGCCCATTGGTCAGGAGGATCTCCCGGGCCACAATCCGGCTCGATCCGTCCAGGTCGATCAGGTAGAGGTTCTGGGCCTCCGGCTCGCGCCCATCGGCAAACACCGGGCTCGCCCCCAGACCGCCCGCGTAGACGCGCCCGGCGCTGTCCGTGGTGATGTCGTTGAAGCCGACCAGACCAGCAGCTTCATCGCGCGGCAGCAGTTCTACCGTATCGCCGCCGGCAAATGCCTTGTAGCTGATGTTGCGTCCGCTCACGACCATCCCGGCATTGGCGTGCAGGGACATCCCACCGATACCGCGACGATGCGCGAACACTTCCCCCACCGTGCCGTCCGGGCCCAGGCAGAACACGCCCCCGCCGAGTACATCGCTGAACATGAGCCCGCGCCCCGCCACCCATACCGGGCCTTCGATCAGTCCATAGCCTTCGGTCAACGCATCCACAATTTATCCTCCCATCCACTTGGATCGCTCCAGCGAGCTTCATTATGCCCCCATCCCATGCGACCCGCAGCCCATATGACGCCTAACGTGACCGCCACGAGCGCCATCTGGTATGGTGCAGACTTTCGTAGATCGACTGCGTTTGGCGTGTTGTCAGATAGCACGCCAACGCTTCAGGAGCATTCAAGGGGAGAGGCAATGCCGACCATCGCCGCAGCGCAATTGACACAATTCGTGACGCAAATATTCATCACCTGCGGGGCGGGTTCGGGTGACGCCGAAGAAGTCGCGACCCATCTTGTCGCCGCCAACCTCAAAGGCCACGACAGCCACGGCGTCGGCATGGTCCCAGCCTACGTGAACAACATCGCAGCGGATCTGCTCAAAGTGGACGGACAGGCTGCGGTCAGCGTCGACAACGGGGCCGTGATGGTGATCGACGGCAACTTTGGCTTTGGTCAGGTGGTGGGTCGGCAGGCCGTCGATATCGCGCTGGCGCGGGTCAAAGACACCGGCGTGGTCTGCGCCGGAGTACGCAATTGCCATCATCTCGGTCGCATCGGCACCTATGCGGAACACGCCACGGCAGCCGGCATGGTGTCTCTACACATGGTCAACGTGGTGGGTCACAACCCGCTGGTATCACCGTTCGGTGGGCGCGAGCGCCGTTTCACCACCAATCCGTTCACCTGCGGCGTCCCGCGCCGGGATGGCGACCCGGTAATCCTGGATATGGCGACAAGTGCCGTGGCCATGGGCAAAGTTCGGGTGGCATACAATGCGGGCAATCCCGCCCCGGAAGGAGCGCTGGTCGACCACGAAGGCACCCCCACCACCAACCCGGGGGTCATGTTCGAGCGCCCACTGGGCGCACTCGGGCCATTCGGCGGACACAAAGGTTACGGGCTGGCGGTGATGTGCGAACTGTTGGGGGGTGCGCTGGCCGGCGAATGGACCGCGCAGCCGGAACACGAGCGGGGCCATCACATCGTCAATCACATGTTCATGCTGATCGTCGACCCAGCCGCCTTTGGCGGCCTGGAGACCTTTCAACACGAAGTCGATGCGATGGTCGACTATCTCTACAGCACCACCCCCGCCAAGGGGGTTGAGCGGGTGATGGTTCCCGGCGACCCGGAACGCGCAAGTATGGCCACCCGTCTACAGGACGGCATTCCCATCGACGATACCAGTTGGGATGAGTTGGTGGGGGCTGCACAACGGGCGGGGTTGAATGACGCTGATATCGAGGGCCTCACGAACTGATTGCGCAGCACAGGGAGACCGACCAGAGATCACCTCCCGTTTAGGCAGTTTAACTAACAAAAACACACCCTCGAGGCCAACAGTAGTGTAAAGATTTCGATACACGAATGCCTCCTCGCGATCCCGCAGGCGTAAAGAATGCTTGACACCAGGCATTCTCAAAACAGTAACTCATTGATTTAGTTGGACTATCCTCCATGGCACAGTCTTTGCTTATTATTCCTCAGGTAGCGAGGGGAGGACTGTTTACCATTCGCACCAGCAACACAAGCACGCTGCGACCTTAAGGTGACTTGAGACGCAGCATACAAGGAGTACACACATGATTCGTAAGTTTATTGCGACTGTTATGTTGATAGGGGTTGGCTTCTCAGCACACGCTACGCCGTTCACTGTCACATCACCCACTAGCGCCGGGGCCCTGCCCGCAGGCGTGACCGAGATTGGCGGTCTGGTCCTCGACCTGGTCGGCACCAACGGTACCCGCGTGGTTTCACAGCTGGCAGCCAGCAGCCTGTTCGTAGGCTTCGCAGCGGCCAACCCCTTCACCATCGGCACCCAGACCGGCTTCACGGCCGCTGTCGTGGCAGCTCTGGGCGGCGGGATTGCTGAAGCCTCTGTACGCATGACCTTGTTCGATGGCGACACCGCACCGGGCAACTTCGACGACGGCGACAACACGCTGTCCGTCGGTGGCGCTAACTTCGGCAACTTCAACGTTGTTACTACGCAACGCACCAACAACACCGGCACCATGGAGATCGCGTCTGCCGGTCTGGGTTTTGGCAACAACATCCTGAGCACTGGCTTCTTCTACAGCAACAACGCTGCAGAACTGGCCACGCTCTACAACACGATCGCAGGCACCGGCGAGGTGAGTTTCGATTTGTTTGATGTCGATCCGTTCGACAACTTCTTCGACTTCACCCTGGGTGTTGATGGCGGCCTGGTCAACGTCGGCCAAGGCCCGACGGTTGGCCCCGGCCCGGGTACCCCGGTCCCCGCGCCGAGCACCATCGCGCTGCTGCTGATGGGTCTCGCTGGTCTGGCAATCTCTCGTAAGGTTGCCAAAGCCTAAGCTTCGCTTACGCGAACTGAAGAAGCCGGCTGGTCACCCAGCCGGCTTTTTTTTGTCAGTCTTGCGCTGTACCTAACGTCTCCAGTTCCAGCCGCGACATGCCATGTCGCGCCTCTTCAAGCCAAACTTGGCCACCCGCGCTGTGTAGGAACAACTGCCGATACCCTTTCAGGAAAGACTCTGCCATCACGGCCGGTATAGCGCCGCTGTCCCGACGCCGCACGATGACCGCAAATGCCCCGCGCTGGCGGTCTATGAGCAGGCGAAACACAAACGCCTCGTCTTCATCGAGTTGCTCCGGCGACTGCAAACCTTTGCGAAAGATTCGCGCGTTGTCCCCTTCATAGACAGGGTTATAGGCATCAAAAGCACGAGCGGTGATGTTGTCCTCGACCTGGGCCATCAACTGGCGCCGGGTGTGACGGACTTGGGCCGCGAGATAGACAATGGATACGATCACGGCGAGTGCACCGACCAGTTCCGCCAGCGCGCCGAGCGCTTCCCAGCTCACGGGCCCCTACGCCGCATGCATGGGAGCCACCCCATTGCGCATGAACAGGGCGAACAAGCGCTCCCAATGCCGCTCAGCGGAGGCTTTGTCATACAAACCCGCCCGCAATGGAAAGACAAAACCATGGTGGGTGCCCGGATACCACTCCACCTGGTGTTTGATGCCAGTCGAGCGCAGGTATGCCTCCAAGCCTTCTACCATCTCCGGGGGTGCCCACTCGTCGGTTTCCGCACAGCCGAAGTACATCTCGCCTTGGATCTTGTGGGCATCCTTGTGCGGTGAGTCCTGTGCATCGCTGAACAACCGCACCCCATGCAGGGAGGCGCTGGCCTTGATACGCTCGGGAAACGCGGCCGCAGCGGCAAAGGCGAACGGCCCACTCATACAGTAGCCCACACATCCGGCCGGGCCATTGCTCACCAACCCGCTCTGGGCCGCATGCGCCATCATCACTTCGATGTCGCCACACACCATCGCGTTGGAGAGCGCGTTCATGTGACCGAACATCTCCTCACGGTTATCGCCGGTCATGACAAACTCCCGGGCCGTGCGGTAGTAGAGATTCGGCAGCATGACGCAATAGCCCACGGTCGCTATACGCCGAGCCATATCGTGCAACTCCTCGCGTTTGCCCGGCGCGTCCATCAGAAACAGCACCAACGGAAACGGGCCTTCCCCATCCGGCCGAGTAATAAACGTGTTCATGGCCCCATCACCGGTGGTGATGTCGAGCTCTTGTTCGATCATAGTGGTCTCCTCGATCCGGATGTGTGCCGGGGTGCAGCGCCGCTAGCGCAGCCCAAAATCAAAGCCTTCACCGTTGGCAAAACGGCGCAGGATACGTCCCCCGGTATTTTGTACGTGCACTTCGTCAGCACCGTCATAGATGCGCGCAAAGCGGGCATGCCGATACATCCGCTCCAGGGGCGTATCTTCGGTGACCCCGAGCGCACCGTGCACCTGCACCGCCCGATCGATCACATTGTGCAGCATGGATGCGCCATACACTTTGATCAACCCGATCTCGATGCGCGCCTCGTCCCCCTGGTCGATCTTCTGTGCCGCATGCAAAGTCAACAGCCGACTGGCCTGAATCTCTGCGGCGGAGTCGAATACAAACTTCTGGATCTGCTGGTGCTCCGCCAGGGTTTTGCCGAAGGCGACCCGATGGTTGGCGCGATCGCACATGAGGTCGAACGCGCGTTGGGCCTGACCCAGCCAACGCATACAGTGAAAGATACGCCCGGGTCCCAGCCGATCCTGGGCGATCTTGAAGCCCTGCCCCCG
>JBCCHL010000094.1:0-17849 GCA_039028775.1 Pseudomonadota bacterium
CAAAGCCATCAGTTTGCTAAGACTGTTCCACATCTGTTCCGGGGTGCCTTCGAACAAGCGACCACAGCCAAGCACAAACAGGGTGTCACCCACAAACGCAATGTGATCATCGGCGAAGTAGTACGACACATGTCCGGATGTATGTCCGGGGGTTTCGATGACCTGGGCGGTGCTACTGCCGAACGTATAGGTCTCACCGTCAACCACGCGCACATCGATACCCGGGATACGCGCGGCGTCACAATCGGCGCCCACCACCGTCGCGTTCCACTGCGCCTTGAGTTCTTCGTTACCACCCGCGTGATCGAAGTGATGATGGGTATTCAGGATGTGGGTCAAACGCCAGCCCTTATGTTCCAGCGCTGCGTTGATGCGGTCCGCCTCCGGGCTGTCGATACTGGCGGTTGCACCGGTCTCAGGGTCGTGCACCAGGAATCCATAGTTGTCGCCCAGACACGGAAATTGGTGTACTTCCAAAGCCATGTTGCTCACTCCCTAGGATCTGCTCGTTTGTCTATACGGTGGTCACTGTTTTCGTTGCAGCGGCTCGTTACCAGCTGGACGCCAATCGGGCTTACAATGCGCCGCCATGCAGTTTTCCGCCACACAGTTTCGCATCTCCGTCTGGTATTTGCAGAGTTTTTTGCGGGCATTTCTCCTGATCTTCCCCACCTATGCGATCATGATGCAAGAGTCTGTCACGCCGTTGGCGCTGGGCGTGCTGATGGTGATCTGGTCCGCCTCGCGGCTGGCATTTGAAGTCCCCTCCGGGGTCATCGGCGATATGTTCACCCGTCGCACGATCCTCCTAATCGCCGGCTTGATCGATGCCGTCGCATTTGCCGTGTGGCTCATATGGCCCGCCTTTGCTGGTTTTGCGCTGGGGTTTGTGATCTGGAGCCTGAGCATCGCTCTGTATAGCGGCACGTCTGAAGCGTATCTGTATGAGGCCATCGAAGATCCCGCCGACTACGAGAGGTTGTATGGGCGCAGCGAGGCCATGGCGGGCGCCGGACTGGCCAGCGCCCTGTTGCTCGGTGGCTACGCCGCTCAGAGTGGTTATACCCTGCCGCTGATCGCGTCGATCATCGCACCCCTCATCGCCACCCTCATCATGCTGTTTGGCCTCCCCCATCAGCATCGGCGTCGCGACCAGGGAGCAGAGGAGAACCCAAAATTCTTGACGGTGCTCGCGAGCGGCTATCAACACATCCGCACCTCGCGACGGCTGACCCTCTTTGTCTTAATCTTCGCGACCGTACCGGTCACGCCGTGGGTCTTCGAGGAATACATCGGGGTCTTGATGCAGGAGTTGACCCTGGAGCTTGTCACCATCGGCTATATCTACGCCGGCGTGTGGTTAGCGCGCACCGTAGGCAGCCTCCTCGCCCATCGTATGAGCGACTGGCGCATGACGACGGTATTGCTTGTGTTCCTGGCGGTCATGGGTTTCTACACGGCCACCACCTTCACCACGCCGCTATGGTTGGTGCTGGGCTTGCTCCTGACCCACTTCATGCTGGGCTGCATGGACGTGGTACTGCTCGCTAAAATCCAGAATCTGGCCCAGGATCACAACCGTGCAACCATCGTCTCGCTGGCGAGCATGACGGTTGAGCTGTTTGCCATGTCGAGCGCTATTCTGTTCGGCGCGATCGCGCAATGGTGGAGTTGGCTCGCCGCGGCACAATGGTGCGGCTTTTTGGGTGTATGCTTTACCTTCCTCTGGCTGATCGCCCTTTACCAATCGTCCACCGGAAGCGGAGAAACGCACCAGACATGAACGCCGTGCTGACGGAACTGTTGCAACTGCTCGATATCGAAAACATCGAGAAGAACCTGTATCGCGGACAGAATCACCAGACCGAGCACGTATTTGGCGGGCAGGTCCTGGCGCAGGCCCTGGTGGCCGCCTATCGCACGGTGGATGCCCCGCACAACCTGCACTCCATGCACGCTTACTTCCTGCGCGCCGGCGATTGGCAGAAACCGATTCTCTACGAGGTGGATCGTATTCGGGATGGTCGCTCGTTCACCACACGCCGGGTTGCAGCTATCCAGCATGGCCGGGCGATCTTCTCATTGTCCTGTTCGTGGCAGAAGGACGAGGAAGGCCACAGCCATTCCCAGCCGATGCCGGACGTGCCGCCGCCCGAGTCGCTGCGCGAGGATTTTGTCGTCCACCAGGCTCTGGCCCGGGAGTTTCCGGACTTTGCGCGCTTTTCTTTCCGCTTCGAGGCGATAGACTCCAGACAGGTGGAGCGCATCCCGTTCAACGACACCAGCGACCACCCCCCGGTTAAGCACACCTGGCTGCGCGCCAAGGACAGACTTCCGGACGACGCCGAAGTCCACCTGGCCATGTTGGCCTACATGTCAGATCTGGATTTCATGGGCACTTCGATGCTGCCCCATCGCAGCCGCCTGACCCGGGATGCGATGCGCGGCGCAAGCCTAGATCACGCGATGTGGTTTCATCGCCCGTTCCGCGCCGACGAGTGGCTGCTGTTCGCCAAGCAGGCACCGAACGCCAGCGGTGCCCGGGGTTTTGTGCGCGGACACTTTTTTACCCGGCAGGGCGAACTGGTTGCGACCGCAGCCCAGGAATGTCTGATCCGGCCGATCGGTAAGGCGCGTGAGCATCTAAAGCCCGCTGATACCGACGCCCGCTGACCGTACCTCCCACACCCGATACGCGTGCATCCCCTCGAACCGGCAGAGCGTGCTCAGCGCATAGCGCCGGGCATGCCCCCATCGATCACCATAATCTGGCCGGTGATCGACGACGAGCGCACGAAGGTCACCACCTGCTCGGCGATGTCCTCCGCTTGCCCCACCCTGCCCAGCACCGCCTGTCGGCGTGCACCCGCGGCCACGTTATCGGGTAGGCGCTTCGCCATGCGCGTCTCTTCGACAAGCCCCGGTGCGACGCAGTTCACCTGTACCTCGGGCGCCATCGCCACGGCCAGACACCGCGTGAGGTGGTTCAGGCCGGCTTTGCTCGACGAATAGGCGATCGAACTGCTGCCCGGACTGATCCCGCCGGCGGATGAGATGTTGATGACGTGTCCGCCATCCCCGGCTTTCAGCAATCCGGCCGCAGCGCGCGCCAGCAGGAACGGACCGCGCAGGTTGGTCTCCAGCACCCGGTCCCAGATCTCGGGCGTGAGTTCATCCAACTGCGGGAACGGGATGCCTATGTTCCATGCGGCGTTATTGACGAGGATGTCCAGGCGGCCGTGGCTGGCTTCAATGCTGGCGATGCAGGCCTCGATCGCCTGCGGATCGCGCTGGTCGAGTTGCAGGGCGCTAGCGCTGCCCGAATGGCTCACAATGTCATCCACCGCGGCTTGGGCAGCCTCGGCAGCCCCCACGTAACTCACCACCACGTGTGCACCGGCGGACGCGAGCCGACGCGCCACGGCCCCGCCGATATCGCCGGAAGCGCCGGTCACCAGCGCAACTTTGTGTTCTATTTCCATTTTCCTTTCCCCTAAAAACAAACGACCGGACACAAGGTCCGGTCGCTTACGGCCGCAGACGGCCATTCTACATGCGCAACAGAATCTAGAGCGCGGCCATGATGGCCTCAGCGGCACTGACCTCAAATTTTCCCGGCGCTTCAACCGCAAGCTTGGTCACGGTGCCGTCGTCGACGACCATCGCATAGCGCTGTGAGCGGGTGCCGAGGCCAAACCCGGTTCCGTCCATCTGCAAGCCGAGGGCTTCGGTAAAGTCGCCGTTCCCGTCGCCGACCATCATGATCTCCTCGGCATTGGCGGCATCACCCCAGGCACCCATAACAAAGGCGTCGTTGACCGATACACAAATGATACTGTCCACCCCTTTGGCTTTGATGGCGTCCGCGTTGACCACGTAGCCGGGCAGATGCGCCTGGGAGCAGGTGGGCGTAAACGCACCTGGTACGGCGAACATGACCACTTTCTTCCCCGCGAACAGATCGTCGGTGGTGACCGGCCTCGGACCTTTTTCCGACATCGTGTGCAGGGTTGCAGCAGGTAACTTATCGCCTTCTTGTATCGCCATCTTGTGACTCCTTAATCTTCATGTGTGAGGTGATTGCCACGCATTGTGCGGCGCGCTCGGTCGACGGTCAAATCCATGACCACCAGCACTCGCAACCCACTGAAGAAGCGCACGCATGGGGTGCGTGAACAAGCAGTTTGTCAGAAATTTTCAATGCTCGGACGTAATCCAGAAAACCGTGTTATTACATTGAATTTGCTCGAATTTTTGCCTTGAGGTCGAGCCCCGAATACGATACAAACAACGCCTCGCGTATCGGATTCGTGACGATGCGCCAGGAAACAGGCCGTACCACCAATTACAATTAGCGGCTGCATCAATGACCACGGACCTCACCGCCAGGGTCATTGGGGATACATCTCACCCGCCGACGGTCAGAGTCTATCCATGCGCATCGATTTGTGACGTGGTTCACCCGCGCGGCTAAGAACACAAACGGAATTTGCAAACGGGCATCCGCAGGCGTGAAAACTGCAGTTGCCGGGGCCAACCCATAACGGTCAGCCAATAGCGGCGCCAAGAGTGGCCAGACAATAAAGACAGAGAACAAAGACAGACAGGAAGTACGCTGCGCATGCTGGATCGGACCGTCACACATCACCTTTACGCCGCCGCCATAGGCAGCCTGGTGCTGTGGCTGGGCGGGTGCGCCGAGCCGATCGATCCGGCACTGCTGGAACCCGCGGACCCGCCGATGGAACTGTCGCAGCTGCCACCGCGTCCGGAAATCATCATTTTTAACGAACCTGCGGATTGGAGCGGACCCACGTCGATCCCACGGCCACGGGTACGTCCGGAGATCGTCATTCGGGCACCCGTTATCGAGCCGCCCACAGTGTTCGAAACCGAGGACGGTGAGGAGGTCGCCCAGGTCGTCAGCCGAGAAGTCCTGCCGCCACAGGTGGTCAGTGCCGCAGCCGAAACCGATCCCAGCGCCGAATCAGCGGGCGACAAACCCCCCGCGCCCACCGACTTCAAAACCACCCTGGTCGCACCCGGCACTCTGGGCCGCACCGAGTGGTCGGCCGGCGAAACCCTGCACGGCGCGAGCATTCCGACCCCGATCCTGGTCGCGCAGGGCACGCGGCCCGGACCCACGCTATGCGTGACAGCGGCGGTGCACGGGGATGAGTTGAATGGCATCGAATCCGTGCGGCGCCTGATGCATAACATCAACCCCGCAAAACTCACCGGCACGGTGATCGGCGTGCCGATCGTCAACCTGCAGGGATTTCAGCGCCACTCGCGGTACCTGGCGGATCGTCGCGATCTAAATCGCTTTTTCCCAGGTACCCCGCGCGGTAGTGCCGCCTCGCGCCTGGCATACAACTTCTTCCACGACGTGATCAGTCGCTGTGATGGCCTGGTCGATCTGCATACCGGCTCATTTCATCGCACCAACCTGCCGCAATTGCGCGCAGACCTGAAAAACCCGGCGGTCCTGGAACTGACCGAAGGATTCGGCGCGACGGTCATCCTGCACAGCCAGGGTGGACAGGGTACGCTGCGGCGTGCAGCGGTCGAAGCAGGCATTCCGGCCGTCACCTTGGAAGCCGGTGAACCCCTCCGCCTCCAGGAAAATGCGGTGGCGCATACCGTAAAGGCGTTGTTTACGTTGCTCGATACCATGGAGATGTACAACCGCCGCAGCCTGTGGGGGAACCCCGAACCCACCTACCACAGTTCCACGTGGGTGCGCGCCGACCAGGGCGGTATCCTGTTGAGCAAGGTCAAGCTCGGCAAGCGCGTTAAAGCAGGAGATATACTGGGGTCGGTGACGGACCCGATCACCAATGAGCAAGTCAACATCGCAGCACCCTATGCGGGACGGGTGATCGGCATGGCCTTGAACCAGTTTGTGATGCCCGGTTATGCAACCTTCCATCTGGCCACCCAGGCGCCGCCGGTGGAACAGATGCGCGAGCCCGAGGATCTGCATGCCGAAGGCTTGGAAGTGGCCATCGGCGATCCGATCGGCCCGGAAAGTTCTTCGGAGTAAGCCCCGCCGGCACCGACGACCTCTTGCTCCAGCAGCGCGCTGGCCGCCGCGTAGGCGGGATTGTCCTCCAGCGAACGCCAGAGTGTGAGGTGGAGCGTGCCACCCGGACGCAGAACGCGATGCATCCCGCGCAGAGCCTGCGCACGATCAGCAAAGAACATCATGCCGAATTGCGAGACAACCACATCAAAACTCGCATCCACCACGGCCAGCGCTTCCGCTGCACACTGCACCCACTCGACGTCCGGCGCGAGTTCCGCCGCCACTGCGAGCATGCCCGGCGCGGCGTCCGTACCGACCACCCGCCCCTGGGTTCTCACCACTGCGCGCAAGCTGCGGGCGAGCACGCCGGTGCCACAGGCCACATCCATCACATCGCCACCGGGCGGGACGGCCGCACTCAGATGTTTGGTCCATGCGAGAACGGCGCAGGAACAAACAGACGTTCGTACGCATGGCCTGCCTCGATCAACTCATCAGCAACAGCTGGCCCCATACTTGTCCCAATCGGGTTGGCGGACCAGCATCTGTAACCCGTAAAGGAACAACAAAACAACGAGTTTGTTTCGTCAGAAACTCGGCAAGTCGCGCCGTTTCACGACCAGGCGAACTCGGGCTGTTCGTAGTGTGCGACGCGCGTGGCGCGCCCCCGAATACACACCTCGATGAATTGATAGAGGATCGCGGCGGTCGGGGCGGCGATGTAGTCGTCGCCAACGGGCATGCGCAGGATCGGGTGCTCGCTGGTTGAGGTCGCCTCCAACATCGGCGCATCGTCGCGCATGAATTCGGCGACGGGAATACGGTGAATGCTCGCCACCTCACCGGGATTCGGATGCGGCGTAAGACCGGGTCCACCCCAGACGACCACTGGGGTCATGGCAAAGCCCGAGCGGGTACGGAAATCATCCAGCAGACCGAGCACACGCTCGGCAGGCAAAGCTAAGTCCACCTCTTCATGGGTTTCGCGCAATGCGGTCTGCTCGAAGGTCTCCTCACCATCGAGGCGACCGCCGGGCAACGCCCACTGTCCGGGGTGGTTGCGCAGCGATTGGCTGCGGCGCGTGAGCAACAGCGCAGCACTCTCCGACCATACCGACGGCTGATCGACACCGGGCAGATCCGCGCCCTCCCCCTCGTCGATGACCACCAGCGCCACCGCCGCACGGCGCACGTCCGCTTCGGTCACGGCCCGGCGCTCGAACTGTTCAAAATTCGACCGGATCTGGCTTCGCAGGGCATCATCACAAAACGGCACAAACACTCCTTAAGGTCGATGCGACACGGTATTATCCGCCGATGTCAGCCACTCATGATAACACCAGCGAAGCGCGGGCATTAGGCCTTGGCCTGGCAGCGGTGCTGCTGTGGTCCACGGTGGCCACCGGCTTCAAGTTGGGCCTGAACCTGATGACCGTCAGCCAGTTACTGTGGCTGGGGACTCTGATCTCATGGGCCATATTTGGCATAGCTGCCGCGTGGCGGAAAAAGTGGCAGCTCCCCCGGGAAGAGTGGCCGCTGTGTGTGCTGCTCGGTCTGATCAACCCCTGCAGCTACTATCTCCTCTTGTTCGCCGCATACGATCGCCTGCCGGCATTTATCGCCCAGCCATTGAACTACACCTGGGCCATCACGCTGGCACTGCTGGCGGTGCCGATCCTCAAACAAAACATCACACGCGCGCTTTTCGCCGGGATCTGCATCAGCTACGCAGGCGTGGTCTGGCTGCTCGTGGGCGCTCGGGTGGAGAGCAATGTGGACTGGGACGGGTTCGGCGTCGCGCTGGCCCTGATCTCCACCCTGCTGTGGGCGATCTACTGGCTGCTCAACACCCGCAGCCGGGCGGAACCCGTGGCGATGATGTTCTGGAGCTTCAGCCTGGCCGTGCCCACGCTCACCGTGATTGTCCTGCTCGGGCCGGGACTACCGCCTCTGACGGACAAGCACCTGCTCTACGGCGGCTGGGTGGGCCTGCTGGAGATGGGGGTGACCTTCCTGCTGTGGCAGCGCGCAATGAAGTCGACCGCCAACGTTGGCCGCCTCGGTCAGCTGATCTTCCTCGCACCCTTTCTGTCGATGTTGCTCATCTACTTTGTGTTGAGCGAGCCGATCACCTGGACCACGATAGCGGCCCTGGCGGTGATCGTCGCCGGTGTGTTGATCACTCAGCGCGTGCGGGTTACCTAGGGCTTAACCCACCGTAGCCACCGCGCGACATCGCGCGTTCGCAGCCGTTCAGATCCAGGCTTTGATCGCCGCAGCGATCTCCGCCGGGCTGTCCTCCTGGATAAAGTGGCTGCCCGACACCGTCACTTCAGTCTGATTAGGCAGTGCACGTGCGATCTCACGCATGTTGCCCGCCAGAATGGCACCCGGCTCGGCGTTCACAAACAGCTTTTTCACCTCGCTGGTTTGCAGCCACGCGTGGTAGGCCTCGGCTATGGCCACAACCTCCGGCGGCTCACCGGCAATCGGTATCTGGCGCGGCCAGGTCAGGGTCGGACGGCGATCCTCACCCGCGTTGGCAAACGGGCGGCGGTAAACGGCCATCTCCTCATCGGTCAATCCACGCAGCACCGATCCCGGCAGCACGCGATCCACGAAGATATTCTTCTCGAGCACCATCTCCTCCCCGGCCGGCGAGCGAAAGCCCTGAAAGACGGGTGCCGCATCTTTGGAGAAATCATCCCAGGTCGGCATGGGTGCGACGATCGCTTCCATGTAGCAGATACCGGCCACGGCTGCGCGGTGTTCGTTGGCCCAATGGAATCCCAAGGCAGAGCCCCAGTCGTGAATTACCAGGATCACATCGTCGGTCACACCCAGCGCCTCGAGCGCGGCTGAGAAGTAACGATAATGCTCGGCAAAGGTATAGCGGTCGGGACCCGAGTCCGGCAGCTTGTCAGAGTCGCCCATGCCGATGAGATCCAGCGCGATGCACCGTCCGTGCCCGGCCAGTTCCGGCATGATGTTGCGCCACAAGTAACTCGACGTCGGGTTGCCATGCTGGAAGACGATCGGACGCCCCTCGCCCATCTCGACATAGCTCATGGTAGAGCCCAGCACCTCGACCGTTTTCTTGGGATGTTCTGCTGCGGAAATACTCATCACCCTACCCCTTAAACTCTGGCTTCTTTTTGTTCAAGAACGCATCCACCCCAGCCTGTCCGTCGGGTGTGGCGATCATCGCTGCAATGGCTCGAGCTTCCAGCTCCATCTGCGTCTCAAGGCTCTGATCGAAGCTGGTATTGAGCAGCGCTTTCACCTGGCCAAAGGCCTGGGTGGGACCGGCGGCGATCTGTGCCGCCAGTTTGGCCGTGGCGTCGGCCAACTCGTCATTGGGTACGACTTGATTGACCACCCCCCACTCGAGCGCTTCGTCGGCCTTCAACACGCGGTTGGTGAGCATCAGCTCTCGGGCGCGTCGGTCACCGATCTTGCGCGGCATGTAATAGGTCGAGCTGCCATCGGGTGACAACCCGGCATTGGTATACGCCATGGTGAACACCGCACTTTCGGCGGCGATCGCAAGATCGCAGAACATGACCATCGACATCCCGGCCCCAGCCGCGGTGCCGTTGATCGCGCCGATGACCGGCGCGTTGTGGCGGGCCAGGCGCGACAGTGCTACGTGCAGATCGCCGGTCATCTCCAGCAACAACTGCCGGGCGCCGTCCCCCGCCGCATGAAAGGCACCGAGGTCGCCGCCGGCACAGAACATACGGCCGGTACCCGTTATCACAATTGCACGCACGGAGGCGTCGGCGTCTATGGCGAGCGACACCTTGTTCAGTTCCGCCGCACACAGTGGCGACATGGCGTTGGCCGCATCCGGCCGGTTGAAGGTGATGGTGGCAATGTTGTCCGCCACGTCGAACAAAAGCGTCTCGTAACTCAAACTCACTCTCCCCCTGTAGATCCAATCGAGCTTAAACGGCCCATCATCCTACGCCTTAACTTCGTCCCCTGAAAGCTTTAAGCTGCCTCGCTTATTCGCTGACAGGTCACGCCCGCATGGACATAAAACTGAGCCCCGAAGACCAGGCATTCGCTGCAGAGGTCGAGACTTTTCTGACCGACAACGCCTATCAACCGGGCACCGACTACAACGCCTGGCGCATGGACTGGTTTGCCAAGGCACAAGACAAAGGCGGTTGGGACATCCCGAAATGGCCGGAGGAATTTGGCGGTCCGGGCTGGAGCCCAACCCAGCACTACATCTGGGAGAAAGCGACGGCCGAGGCCAGCCTGCCCTGGGACTTACCCTTTGGCCTGTCCATGCTCGCGCCGGTGTTGATGAACTACGGCAGCACCGAGCAGCAGGCGCGTTTCCTGCCCGACATCCGCGCGCGCAAGACCAACTGGTGCCAGGGATATTCCGAACCAGGCGCGGGCTCGGACCTGGCCAATCTGAAGACCAAGGCGGAACTGAACGACGCCGGCACCCACTACACCGTGAATGGCACAAAGATCTGGACCACGTTGGCCCACATCGCCGACTGGATCTTCTGCCTCACGCGCACGAGTGATACCGGCAAGAAGCAGGAGGGCATCACATTCCTGCTGATCCCGATGAAACAGAAAGGCATCGAGGTAAAACCCATCATCACTCTTGGCGGCTCCCACACCGTCAACATGGTGCACTTCACCGACGTGGAAGTGCCGGTGGAAAACCGCGTGGGCGAGCAGGATCAGGGCTGGACTTACGCCAAGGGCTTGTTGCAGCACGAGCGCACTGGGCTTGCGGGAATTTCCAAGTCCATCGTCGCGCTGGAAAAACTCAAAGAGCAGGCCGAGTCCGTCAGCGTGGGCAATGGCGACCTGATGGACGATAGTGGCTACGCCAGCAAGATCGCGAGTCTAGAGATCGAACTGATGGCCACCGAATTTACCGAGCTGCGCAGCCTGTCAAGCGCGGCCAACGGCCAGGACCCGGGACCCGAGTCTTCGATCCTGAAGCTCAAGGGCACGGAGATCCAGCAGCGCATCGCCAAGCTCACCGTAGAAGCCGGCGGCATCTACTCCGCCGCTTGGGGTGGCCCACGCGTCGGACCCAAGTTCGCCAACAGCGGCATGTCCGGCTACCTGTCCAGCCGCGCCTATACGATTTACGGCGGCGCCAGCGAAGTGCAGAAAGACGTGATCGCCAAGAACGTCCTCGGCATCAAGACGTCGCGCTGATATCACCCCACCTTGAAGAACACGTAGAGCTGAGCAGTACCGATGAATTTTGATCTATCCCCCGAACAGCAGATGCTGGCCGACAGCGTCGAGAAGTTTGTCAGCGACGAATACGACCTCGAACGCCGCACTCAGGCCAGCAAGATGAGAGGCGGGTTTGCGGCCGAACGCTGGCAGCAGATGGCCGAACTCGGCTGGTTGTCGCTCAACGTCCCGGCCGAGGCCGGCGGCTTCGGCGGCAATCAGGTCGACACGATGCTGGTGATGGAACAGTTCGGCAAGGGCCTGGTGCTGGAGCCCTACCTTGCCCACGCGGTGCTGGGTCTGGGCACCCTGCTGCGCGCGCCCGCACGCTCCCGGCGCGATGCCCTCATCGAGCAAGCCATGACCGGCGCGACCCAACTGGCCTTCGCCCACGCGGAGACCCAGAGCCGCTTCGATCTGGACAACTTGCTGACCCGCGCCAGCGCTGACGGCCCAGGGTTCGAGCTCAACGGCCAGAAAAGCATGGTCATCAACGGCGGCAGCGCCGACACCTTCATCGTCGCGGCCCGCACCAGCGGCGCGCAGATCGACACGGCGGGCATCAGCTTGTTTCTCGTCGACCGCGACACCGAAGGTCTGAAAGTACAGGGGTTTCCGACCGTGGACGGGCTGCAAGCGGCCGAACTCACATTCGAAGGCGTGAAACTCGACGAGACCGCCCTCTTGAGCCCGCTGGACGCAGGCTGGCCACTGCTGCTGGCGGCAGCGATGGACGGCATGCTCGCGCTCGGGGCCGAGGCCGTGGGTGCGATGGAACGCCTGTACAAAGACACCGTCACCTACACCAGCGAGCGGGAGCAGTTCGATCATCCACTGGCCGAGTTTCAGGTACTGCAGCACCGCATGGTCGACATGTTTGTGGAATACGAGCAGTGCAAGTCGCTGCTGTACCGCGCGACTCTGGAGGTAGCCACCCAGGGGAATGCCGCCTTGCGCACGGTCCACGCGCTGAAACACTACGTGGGCAAAGCCGGCATCATGATCGGCGAAAACGCGGTCCAGTTGCACGGTGGCATGGGCATGACGGAGGAATTGCCCATCGGCCACTACTTCAAGCGTCTGCTGGTGATCGATGCACAATTCGGCAACAGCGATTATCATCTGCAGAAGTTTGCCGAGTACTCACAATAGCGCGCATTCAGGGGGAGAGATGAGCTTATCGTTACAAGGCCGGGTGGCCCTGGTCACCGGGGGTGCCCGAGGTATAGGTGCCGGTATCGCCGGGGTCCTGGCCGCCGCGGGCGCCAGCGTCATGGTGGCTGACATCGGCGTGGACGCGGATGGCGGCGACTGGAATTACGAGTTTGCCAATGCGGACGAGCTTGCTGCTACATTAGGCCAGAGCGGCCAAATCAAGGCCATCAACGTCGACGTCACCAATGCGGAGAGCTGCGCCGACGCCGTCGCCGCCACCCTGGAGGCCTTCGGACGGCTGGACCTGCTGGTCAACAACGCCGGCGTGGTCGACAGCGGCCCCATCGAGTCTTTTGCGAGCACCAGTTGGGACCGCATCTTCGACGTGAATTGCAAAGGCATCTTTCTGATGTCCCAGGCCGCGCTCGCGGCTCTGCGCGACTCCGATCAGGCCGCGATTGTGAACACCGCCTCCATCGCCGGTAAAAAAGGGTACCCCAACATGTCCGCCTACTGCGGCTCAAAATTTGCCGCGATCGGGATCACCCAGTCTCTGGCCGGCGAGTTAGCCCCGGATAACATCCGCGTCAACGCAATCTGCCCAGGTATGGTGGGCACCGCCATGTGGCTGGACCACTTGTTACCGTCCAACGCGACCAGCACCGATCAGAAAACCGAAGAGTTTGAGGCCCAGATGCGCGAGACCATCCCCCTGGGCCGGTCCCAGACCGCCCAGGACATGGGCGATGCGGTCCTTTATCTTGCCACCGCACCCAACGTCACCGGCATCGCCATGGCGGTGGCCGGCGGCTTCGAGATGAATTGATGTCCTGGCTGAAAGACCCCCTGCTGTACTTTCTGATCACCGGCGCGGTTCTGTTCTGGGTGGCGGGCCTGTTCGAGGGTGACGATGTTTCTTACGCCATCGAAGTGTCCGAAGCCGACGTTCAACGCCTGCACGATCAGTGGGCCATGCAGATGCGCCGCCCACCAACCACCCGCGAGCTGAACGGCCTGGTGGAACAATTTATCAAAGAGGAGATCTACTACCGCGAGGCCATGCGTCTGGGACTGGACGCCAACGACACCATCGTCCGCCGCCGCATGGTGCAAAAACTGACCTTCCTGACCGAAGATATCGCCACCGCCGGCCCCCAGGACGATGCGGCGCTTGCGCAGTATTTCGAGGACAACATCGAAGATTACCGCGTGCCGGAACGCTACAGCTTCTCCCACCGCTATTTCTCGGTTGATCGCCGGCAGGACGCCCAGGGTGACGCCACCACCGCGCTGCGCGATGACAGCGCCACCGGCGACCCGTTCATGCTGCAGAAAAGTTATGCCCTGCGCTCGGAGCGTGAGATCGCCGATCAGTTCGGCAGCAAGTTCGCCGAGGGTGTCAGCGCGCTCGAACCCGCCGAGGGCTGGCAGGGTCCGATCCGCTCCGCCTACGGCTGGCACACGGTGAAACTCACCGACAAAGCAGCCAGCCATGTCCCACCGTTCAACACGCTACGCGAGCGGGTCATCGGCGATGCCCGAGCCGCCACCCGCAGCGCGGCCAACGATGCCTACTATGAAGACCTGAAGGCGCGTTACGACGTGACCATTCTGCTGTCCCCGGCGGATCAAGGCGACACCCAAAACGACGCCGCGGACGCCGCCGAGTGATACTACGCGGACTGACACGCTTGTTACTGCTGTTGCTGCTGGCCACCCCGGCCGCCTTCGGCCATGAGGTGCGTCCCGCCTACCTGCAGATCACGGAGCTGCCGCAGCCAGAGGATGCCGACGTCCCGCTCTTCAACGTGTTGTGGAAACAGCCGATCGTGCAGAACGGCCGCCTGGCCATCGACCCGGTGTTTCCGTCAGATTGTCAGAGCGAAGAGATCGGCCCACCCGAATTCACGCCGTCCGCATTGCTCCACCGATGGCGGTTGCAGTGCGACCTGCTCAACGGTGCGATTCACATCTCCGGCTTAAGCGTCACCTTGACCGACGTCATGGTCAACGTGGTGGCCGGCGGCGAGAGCAAGAATTACATCCTGCGCCCCGCCTCTGCCACCCTCGATCTGCGCAGCGACGCCGCACCGGCAGCGAGCTACCTGGTCATCGGCATCGAACACCTGGTGTTCGGCATCGACCACGTCCTGTTTGTGCTCGGCCTGGTGCTGTTTATCCGCGATCGCTGGATGCTGTTGAAGACCATCACCGCCTTCACCATCGCACACAGCATCACGCTGGTGATGTCCGTGATGAAGTGGGTGCAGTTGGATCAGGGTCCGGTGGAGGCGATCATCGCCCTGTCGATCCTCTTCTTGGCCCGCGAACTGGCGGCGGAACCCGAACGCCGCTCCCGTCTCACCCAGGGCGCTCCGTGGATCATGGCATTTGTGTTTGGCCTGCTGCACGGCCTCGGCTTCGCCGGCGCTCTGGCCGACATCGGCCTGCCGGAAGACAGCCTGTGGCTCTCCCTGTTGCTCTTCAACCTCGGCATCGAGGTCGGCCAGATCATGATCATCGCCGTGCTATTTGTCCTCGGTTGGCTCGCCAAACGCATCACCGACCTGCAACTCATCGCCCGCTACGGCGCCTACGCCATGGGCACTCTGGCCGCCTACTGGACCATAGACCGCACCCTGCTGTTGATGTAGTTTGAACCCATATCGGATGAGAGATGACCTATGAAGTTTGTAACCACCCTCGCCATCACCCTGCTGCTTGCCGCCTGCGGTTCTGAGACCACCACCGCACCCGAGCCACAAAGCTCACCCAGCGAAGCCCTGCGCCTGGCACTGGAGACCGCCACTCCCGGTGACGTCATCGAAGTCCCAGCGGGCACCCACACCTTCAAACGCAGCCTGGTGATGAACACGGATGACGTGACCATCCGCGGGGCCGGTATGGACAAGAGTATTCTCAGCTTCAAAGGCCAGATCGCCGGCGCTGAAGGCCTGTCGGTCAATGCGAGCAACTTCACCATCGAAGACCTCGCTATCGAAGACACCGTCGGTGACGCCCTCAAGATCAACGAAGGCGATAACATCATCATTCGCCGCGTGCGTACCGAGTGGACCAACGGCCCGGACGTCGAAAACGGCGCCTACGGCATCTACCCGGTCCAAACCACCAACGTGTTGATCGAAGGCTGCGTCGCCAAAGCCGCATCGGACGCGGGCGTCTACGTCGGCCAATCCAAGAATGTGGTCGTGCGCAACAATACCGCCGAATACAACGTCGCCGGTATCGAGATTGAGAACACCATCGGCGCTGACGTCTACGACAACGTCGCCAAACACAACACCGGCGGCATCCTGGTCTTCAACATGCCGCAAATCCCCCAACGCGGCCACAGCACCCGCGTCTTTAACAACGAAGTCCACGACAACAACACCGCCAACTTCGCCGCCCCCGGCACCGCCGTCTCCGGCGTCCCGGCAGGCTCTGGTGTCATCGTCAACTCCAACGATAAGGTGGAGATTTTCGCCAACAACATCACCAACAACAACACCGCAAACATTGTCATCTCCAGCTACTTCAGCGCCAACTACGCGGGACAAAAGGAACTGGCCAAAGAGTTCGACCCCTACCCCGAAGGCATCAACATCTACGACAACAACTTCGAAGGCGGCGGCACCGCCCCCGGCGCCGCATACCTGGTCCAACTGCGCGACGCCATCTACGGCCCCGACGGCGCCTTCCCGGACATCATCTGGGACGGTATCGTGAATCCAGAAATCGCTACAGAGGCCATCATCTGCGTGAACAACGGCAACGCCCAGCTGCTCAGCATCGACGCCGGCAACGAGTTCGCCAACCCAGGCGTAGATATGGAACGCTACAACTGCACGGTGGATAAACTCGCGCCGATCACGCTCGCCGCCGCCGAATAGACCTCAACACGCGGTGCACACCCACAAAAAACTGGCGCTCCTGGCGAGCGCCATGCTGCTTGGCAGTTGCGAGCAGACCCTGCAAACGTCCTTCTACCCTGACCAGCCACCACAAAAGTTGAGTGCCTGGCAGGTACTGAAAAAAACTACATCCGGCCTACGCATTGCCGACGATGCCATGGTCTACGACCTCAACACCGCACTCTTCTCGGACTACGCCTCGAAGCTGCGCACGCTGCACGTGCCTCGAGATAAGCAAGCCACCTACGAAGACGGAGAACTCATCTTTCCCGTGGGCACCGTTGTCAGCAAGACATTTCTCTACGAAACCAACGAAGCAGGACACGTTTCCCTCGACAACAGTTGGCAAGGTGACCCGGCCCAGTTGGACCCAAATTCGACCCGCTTGCTGGAGACTCGCCTGTTGGTCAACACCGACCAAGGCTGGCAACCCCACAGCTATGTCTGGGCCGAGGGCGACGCAGACTACAAAATTACGGGGGAACTGATCGAACTTGCCACCACCGGTGAACCAGCGGCATTCTCCTACCTGGTACCCAGCCGTAATCAGTGCGCGAGCTGCCACGCCACCAACCACACAACGGGTGAACTTAAGCCGATCGGCTTACAAGTGCGTCATCTGCACAAGGCAAGCCCGGTCAGCGGTACCAATCAATTGGTTGAATTAACGCAGCGTGGATGGCTGACGCTCAACGCCGAAGTCGACGCTTTGCCGGCCAACGCAGACTACTCAGACCCTGAAGCGGAATTAGCACATCGAGCCCGTTCTTATCTGGACATTAACTGCGGACATTGTCACAACCCTGAGGGCGCTGCCGATACGTCCGGTCTATTGTTGCACTACGGCAATCAGGACCTGGCCGCCATGGGGCAATGTAAACCGCCGATTGCGGCAGGGCGAGGTTCAGGGGGGTTTATGTATAGCATCGTGCCAGGAGAGTCGTCCGCTTCGATAATGACCCATCGAATGCGAACTCAAGATCCGGGGCAGATGATGCCGGAACTAGGCCGTGCCTTGACACACATTGAAGGAACTAACGTAACCGCAACTTGGATTGACCAGATGCGAGGCAAATGCGAGTGAGCCGCGTCATCCGAACACTGCTGTTGAATTGTCGAGTCTCGGCTAAAACAAGCCGTGATCCGAGTTCGGAGGAACCAAGTTCATTCCAGGCTTCCAGGCCAGACTGCCATCATGCAAGATAGACCGTCCTCAAGAACAAGATCAACAGTACCATACTGGTGATCGCAAACGTGATAAACCTCACCAGGATCACATTCCGTGTGGCCTGGATCACCGAGTGCACCACCCTCAACCCCACGTACGCCCAGGCCAGCACCGCCTGAAAGTCATCCACCGCACCCAGCAGCGTGGCTGACAACGCCAGCGCGTAAAAAATCGTCGGCTGTTCATGCAAGTGATTGTAGTTATCCGCAACCCGAGCAACTTCAGGTGGCATGACCAGCGGCGCGCCTGTACGGGACAACTCTTCCATGTCGATGTCTGACTTCTGAATGGCCGGAATCCG
>JBCCHL010000095.1:0-17744 GCA_039028775.1 Pseudomonadota bacterium
CGCTGATCATCGCGGACGCGGGTTCCCACGTGAGCTATCTGGAAGGTTGTACCGCACCGATGCGCGACGAGAACCAGCTGCACGCAGCGGTTGTAGAACTTGTCGCGCTGGAAGATGCGCAGATCAAGTACTCCACCGTCCAGAACTGGTACCCGGGCGACGAGAACGGCAAAGGGGGCATCTACAACTTTGTCACCAAACGCGGTCTGTGCGCCGGGGCGAACGCGAAGATCTCCTGGACCCAGGTAGAGACCGGCTCGGCGATCACGTGGAAATATCCGAGTGTGGTCCTGCGCGGAGACAACTCGGTGGGCGAGTTCTATTCCGTGGCGCTGACCAACAACTATCAGCAGGCAGACACCGGCACCAAGATGATCCACATGGGTAAAAACACCACCAGCACGATCGTGTCCAAGGGCATCAGCACCGGTAAGAGTCAGAACTCTTACCGTGGCCTGGTGCGCGTCTCGCCCACCGCTTCGCAGGCGCGCAACTACACCCAGTGCGACTCTTTGTTAATCGGCACCGAGTGCGGAGCCCACACCTTCCCCTACATAGAAAACAGCAATCCCAGCGCCGTCGTCGAGCACGAAGCGACCACTTCCAAGGTCAGCGAAGACCAGCTGTTCGCCTGCCAGCAGCGCGGCATCGATGCCGAAAAGGCCGTGAGCATGATCGTCAATGGCTTCTGCAAAGATGTTTTCCGAGAATTGCCGATGGAGTTTGCCGTCGAGGCCGGCAAGTTGCTCGAGGTCAGCCTGGAAGGTGCCATAGGATGAGCCTCTTGCGCATCGACAACCTGCATGCGGCCGTCGCCGACAAGACCATTCTCAACGGCATATCCCTTGAGGTGAAACCTGGGGAGGTGCACGCGATCATGGGACCCAACGGCTCGGGTAAATCTACGCTGGCCAACGTGCTCAGCGGTCGCCCGGGTTATGAGGTCAGCGAAGGCAGCGCGCGTCTGGATGGTAAGGACCTGTTCGACCTGGAAGTTGACGAGCGTGCCCATGCCGGGTTGTTTCTCGCATTTCAGTACCCGGTGGAGATTCCCGGCGTGTCCAATATGGAGTTTCTGAAGGCGGCGCTCGACAGCCACGCCCGCGCCCACGAGCGGGAGCAGCCGAAGACCAGCGAGTTCATGAAGCATGTGCGCGAACTCGCCAAATCGCTGGACCTCAATCTCGAGTTCCTGAAGCGTGGGGTCAACGAAGGATTCAGCGGCGGCGAAAAAAAGCGCAACGAGATTTTGCAACTTCTGCTCCTGGATCCCAAACTGGCGGTGCTCGACGAAACCGACAGCGGCCTGGACATAGACGCTCTGCAGACCGTGTCCGCCGGGGTGAATCGCTTCCGCACAGCCGACAACGGCGTGGTGCTTATCACCCACTACCAGCGTCTGCTCGATCATATCCAACCCGACTATGTCCATGTCCTGGCTGAAGGCAAGATTGTGCAGTCGGGGGACAAAAGCCTGGCGCTCGAACTTGAGCAGAGAGGCTATGCGTGGCTCACGTGAACGCGATGCATGAGCTGACTTTTCAACCCTGGCGGGAACACTCTGCCGCGACCGTGGAGCGCGCATTTGCGCACGCTGCAACCTCTCGTGGGCAACTGGAAGCCTACAAATACACCAAGTGGGACAAAGTGGTCGCTTTGTTGCGGCCGACCCGGAGTGAATCGCCCGTCCCCTGCCCTGGGATTGAGTTTCGATCGCTGTCTTGGGCGCACGATAACGCGATGCTCGCCGAGCTCTTGGACCTCGGAATCGATCAACAACCGATGCTGCTGGCGGGCTTCATGCAAGCCGGTGAAATCATCTACGCTCAGACCACCGCTGATGCCCGACTGAACCTGAACGCTTTGGGTGGCAACGCCCCCGTATACATCGACGTCGCGCCCGGTACCCGACTAACCTGCGAACAACGCGGTGGCGCCGTCCAGGCGGTCTATGTCCGCGCGCGGGACGATGCCGAGGTGGTGCACGCCCGAGATCTGTCCGATACCGACGAAGGATGGCATGGGTTGGTTGTCGATATCCACGCCGACGCGAGCTACACCCTGCATAACTTTGCTACCGGCGGTACGCTGCAACGCCAGGACACGCTCCTACGCGCGCGCTTCGAAGGCGCGCGTGCCCGGGTCGACAGCGCGGCTTACATCGCCGAGCAGGCTCATTTGGATCAAAACTTCACCGTCCAACACCTCGCACCGCGCACGATCAGTGTCCACCGCTGTCACAACATTGCGCGCCACGCTGCGAAGGTGACTTTCAACGGCCGCATTTATATCGATCGTGATTGCCCCGGCGTCGAGGCAGAGCTCAATAATCGTAATCTCGCCCTGGACGAGGCGGCGACGTTCAACACCAAACCTGAACTTGAGATCTATACCGATGACGTCAAGTGCGCGCACGGTGCGACCGTCGGACAACTGGATGCCGATCAGCTGTTCTATTTCTTGAGCCGCGGCATCGATCGGAACAGCGCCCGCGCCCAGCTTGCCCAGGCCTTCCTGCGACAGTGCATCAACGGTCCCCAAGCCGATGACGTGGAACGCAAGATCATACAGGTGCTGGCATGAGTACCCCCAATATCCGCGCGGACTTTCCGATTCTGCAGCGCACCCACAACGGCTCGACGATCGCTTATCTCGATAACGCAGCGACCACCCAGAAGCCCGAAGCGGTCCTGGACGCGGTGCGCGCCTACTACAGCCTGCACAATGCAAACGTCCATCGAGCGGCCCACCGCCTGGCGGACGAGGCGACCGGCATGCTCGAACAAGCGCGGGAAACGACACGCGCCTTTATCAATGCGCCAAGCGAACGGGAGATTATCTTCACCCGCGGCACCACCGAGTCCATCAATCTCGTGGCCGGCGTGCTGGATGGTCATCTGCGCAGTGGTGACATCATCCTGCTGACCGAGCTTGAACATCATGCCAACATCGTCCCGTGGCAGATGCTGGCGCAACGCACCGGCGCGCGCCTCGAAGCCGTAGCCATCGACGCCAACGGCGATCTCGATCTGGACGATTTTCATAACAAGCTTACGCTGCAGCCGAAACTGTTCGCCTTTAACTATGTATCGAACGCTTTGGGATCGGTGAATCCGGTGAAGGAACTTGTCGCGGCGGCCTCAGCCAGCGGGGCGCTGACCCTCGTGGACGGCGCCCAGGCCCCTCTGCACTACGATATCGACGTGCAGGCCATCGGCTGCGACTTCTTCGCCATGTCGGGCCACAAAATGTACGCCCCGATGGGGATCGGCATACTGTACGGACGTTACGAGCTGTTGGAGGCGTTGCCGCCGTGGCACGGCGGCGGCGAGATGATAGAGACAGTGAGCCTGACCTCGAGCACCTATCAGAAACCGCCCTTTCGCTACGAAGCCGGTACGCCGAACGTTTCCGGCGCGGTCGGTCTAGGGGCTGCCATCGAGTATCTCGCGAGCATTGATATTGCCACCCTGCGCCAGGCAGAGGACGATCTGACGCTGTTTACGCTCAGCCATCTGAGACAGATTCCCGGAGTGCGCATCATCGGCGAACCTCGGGAGCGCTCAGGGGCGATCTCGTTTCTCGTCGAAGGCGCCCACCCCAACGACATCGGTACCCTGCTCGATCAGCAGAACGTTGCCGTGCGGACCGGCCAGCACTGTGCGATGCCATTGATGGACACCCTCGGGATACCCGGTACCATACGTGTATCTTTCAGCCTGTATAACAACCAGGAGGACGCGGAGCGCTTCCTCGCCGCGGTGGAAAAAGCCACCACTTTCATATGAGGCGTTATGACATGTCTACTGCCAACATCACCGTCAGCCCCAGTGCCCATGCACACATCGCCAGGCAACTCGCCCAGACCCAATCGAGCTATTTGCGTCTGGGCGTCAAAGAGAGCGGCTGCAATGGCTACATGTACATGTTGGACTTTCTCGACGACCCCACAGGCGACGACCATTGCATAGACGTGGCGCATGACTTGCGCATCTGCGTTAGGACCTCCGACCTCGCGCTGGTCGAGGGGACTGAAATCGATCTGCTGACCCAGGGCTTGAACTCCGCGCTGGTGTTCAAGAACTCTCACGCGACCAGCTACTGCGGTTGTGGCGAGAGTTTTGCACTCGCCGCAGGCGACAATAATACAATAGCCGCAGGCGAGAGTAACACAACCGCCGGAGGCGAGGCCGCGGGCAATATGGATGTGGATCAGTTGGGCACCGACGTCGGAGCCAGTTGATTGGAACGCCGTATCGTCACAACCACGCGGGAGTGCGCGGCTCGGTTGGTGCCGACCGGCGATCCACTCACCATCCCCGCAGGGACCTTTGTGACCCTCACCCAGGATCTGGGCGGTGCATTTACCGTGGTGCATCAGGGCAACATGGCCCGGGTTGGCCCTGCTGATGCGGACGCGCTCGGGCTGAGCGTCCCGCCCCTCGACTTCCCCCCCTCCGACGTCGATGGCGTAGATCCCGAACACGTCAGAGCCGCGCTTGAGAGCGTGTATGACCCTGAAATTCCAGTCAATATCTCCGACCTGGGACTGATCTATGACGTGGACATCGACGCCGCTCGGGTATCGATCAGCATGACGCTCACCAACCCGGGCTGCGGTATGGGTCCGGTGCTGGTCGAAGAAGTCAAAGATCGTGTGCGCACGGTGCCGGGCGTGGATGACGTCGTGGTAGAACTGGTATTCGACCCAGCCTGGTCAAGAGAGATGATGACCGAAGAAGCCAAACTCGACCTGGGGTTGTTTTGATGGATCTCGATGAATTGCGTGAAACCTTCGCATTTTTTGATGACTGGGAAGACAAGTATCGCTTTGTGATCGATCTCGGCAAAGATCTCCCCGCCCTGCCCGAAGCGATGCGCAGCGAAGAAAATCTGGTGCGCGGTTGCCAATCCCAGGTCTGGTTGTACCACGCGCTAGACGAACACGGCCGCCTACAGCTGTCGATGGATAGCGACGCCCACATCGTGCGCGGGTTGATCAGCATCGTGCTGCTGGCCTATCAGGACCGTACCCCACAGGAAACTCTGGCGTTCGATATCGATGAGCTGTTTGGAGAACTGGATCTGCTGTCCCATCTTTCCCCGACCCGCGGTAACGGTCTGACCGCGATGATCGGTAAGATCCGTGCGAGTGCGGGTAGCTACCTCGCAGCGGACACCTAAACCCCACACGGTCGCAGGCCTAGCGCACCAAACCCACTTCCAGCAAACCCACCTCGTCGCGCGACAGACCCAGACGGTGGCTCACGTCGGCGAGATCCTGGCCTTCCTGAAGGCGGGTTCGGGCCTCACGCAACACCCAGCGCCGGGAACTGACATTCTGCACCACGCGCTCATCATCTCGCAGCGTGGTCAATCGATCCATGCTGCGACCGAGTGCGATGGAGGTATCACAGAAAACCTCCAGTTGCGCAGCCAATCGCCGGATCTGTCGCTGCTGCCGAGTTGCATGCAGCGTCAGCAGCGCATACCCCGCCATGGCGAGCACACAGATGAATAACATGATTGCAGATTCCATTGAGATCAACTCGACCGTTTCAAAGTTGTGCGCTTCAAAGACCAACCGAGGAGCGCGGAAAAAGTGTCAATTTGAGCATAGCCCATATCGCAGAACTTGCCGGTTTTCTGACACATCAACCTTCTTCCGGAGGTGCATTGGAGAAGCGCAACCCACCTTCCGGCGTGCGGGTCTGGAGTACGCGGTCATCGAGCGAGCGCTCCGCGGCCTGCCGCACCACCGCGACTGCAGAGGTCTGGCCGCCGTTGAGGTTACGCGCCGCATTACCGTCCCGGGCGAGCACCACCACCACGCGTCGGTTAGCATCCCGTCCGCCCGGCGTGGCGTTGGTTTGTAACGGATGATTCTCGCCGTAACCGACCGCGGTCAGGCGCTCTGCACGTATGCCTTGCTCCACATAGAAGCGCGCTACCGCGGAAGCCCGCGCTGCGGACAGCTCCCAATTGGACGGGTAGAGCGTTGACGAGGCCGGAACGTTGTCGGTATAGCCCTCCACGGTGATCGGATTCTGACTGTCGCGCAGCGTCTCCAAAGTGGCGCCCAGCGCCCGGCGCGCGGGTTCGGTCAAGCGCGCACTGCCGGCCCCGAACAACAGGCTGGCATCCAGATTAAACTCGATCCAGTTGTTGTTGCTGTGCAATGAAACACCCTCGGCGTCCTTAAAGCCGCTCTGATGGGCAGGATCCTTTTTGGGAATTGGGACTTCTTCCGGGGTCTGTTCGATGAACGTATCGCCTTCGTATAGATCTGCGAAAGCTTCCGCATCGGGGAGGTCGACCACATGCGGTGAACTCACCAGCGACGGCTCCCCCAACTGAATCGGCTCGAGGCTTGCGGCGTCGTTGTCGAAAGCTTCTTTGAGCGTGTCACTCAGGACCCGATACTTCTCATCGTTGACCGACGAGATGGCATACATCACCACAAAAAACGCGAACAGCAGGGTTATAAAGTCCGCGTAGCTGACCATCCAGCGATCGTCATTACCTTCCTCTTCCAGCCAGTCTCTGCGCATCACCCCACCTCGTGGCGGCTATCCGATGGTGCCTAACATGCCACGCATTCGCATTCCGATAGTGCGCGGATGCTCACCCTCGGCGATCGCCACAATGCCTTCGATAAACAAATCGTCCGCCACGCTGTTAGCACGAACCACCGCCTTCAGGCGATCAGCGACGGGCAGGAACAGCAGGTTGGCGAATCCCACACCATAGATCGTCGCGACAAAGGCTGTGGCTATACCCGTGCCAAGTTCGTCGGGATTGGACAGGTTACCCATTACGTGGATAAGACCGATCACCGCACCAAGAATGCCGATCGTGGGGGCGTAGCCCCCCAAGCTGCGAAACACTGAGGCCGCTGCGAGATCGCTTTCCACCCTGGCGCGGCTGTCGATCTCCAGGAGGCGACGGATGTGGTGCGGCTCGGCACCATCGATCACCAGTTCAAGCCCTTTACGCTTGAACGCATCATCCAGGTTATCGGCGATGTCTTCCAATCCTAGGACACCCTCGCGGTGAGCGGTCTTGCTCCACTTCCCGAACTGATCGATCTCGTTGTCGGGGTCGACCACCGGGGGCTTGAGTACCCAGCCAGCCAGTCGCCCCGCACGACGCAACTGAACAAAAGGTGTCTGCAGGCACACCGCTCCCAGCGTTCCGCCGATCACGATAATGAAGGCAGGACCGTTGAGCAGCGCACTGAGCTGCCCACCCTCGAGGGCGTTGCCGAGGATGATGGCACTGAACGCGATGATCGCGCCAATGATCGCAAGGATATCCACCCTATCCGTCCTGCCAATCGGCGATCACGGCCCGCAGCCGCAGGGTGGCTTTGCTCAGGATCTGGCTGACCCGCGATTCGCTGACTTCCAGCACCGCGCCTATCTCTTTGAGGTTGAGTTCTTCGTCGTAGTAGAGAGCAATCACCAGACGTTCGCGCTCGGACAGTTCACCAATCGCCTCGGTGACGCGCTCCAATACTTCCTGCCGCTCCGCCCCGTGATCGTCCGCGAAAAACGCTGGCAAGCCGCTGGCATCGTCGCCTTCGCTCACTTCCTCATACGAACTCAGGCGACACGCCGTCGCGTCGTTGACCATCGCGAAGTATTTGTCCATCGACAGCCCCAGTTCCTGGGCTACCTCTCGATCGGAAGCCTCGCCACCATTGCGCTTTTCCACCCGACGCATGGCTTCTGACACCATTCGGGCGTTACGATGCACGGATCGTGGTGCCCAATCGCCACGTCGCATTTCGTCGAGCATGGCACCGCGGATGCGGATACCCGCATAGGTATCAAAGCTGGCCCCTTTGCTGGCGTCGTACTTGCCGATACTTTCGATCAGACCCAACATCCCCGCTTGCAACAAGTCGTCCAACTGTACGCTATTGGGCAGCTTAGCCATCAGGTGATGCGCGATCCGCTTCACCAGATAGGCGTGCTGTTCCACCAGCTTGTCACGATCCTGGGCGTCTTGATATGCAGCTACGGGGTTACCACTCATGGCGTGTTTAGTGGACAGCGTGCTCTGTCACCAGGCGCTCGACAAAAAACTCCAGATGACCGGTCGGTATCTTAGGAATGGGCCAACTGTCGACTGCCTTGGCCAACGCACGGAAGGCCGTCGAGGCTTTGCAGCTCGGATAGAGATCGAGCACTGCGCGCTGCTTACGGACCGCTCTACGCAGATGATCGTCCAGTGGAATGGCGCCAGAGTACAACAACGCGACATCGAGGAAACGATCGGTCACGTTCTGCAATTTGGCGAACACGGCTTCTCCATCTTCCGCGTTGCGTACCATGTTGGCGATCACACGAACTCTGGAGATGCCGTATTGCGCATTGAGGATTTTGGTTAACGCATAGGCGTCGGTGATAGAAGTTGGCTCGTTGCACACCACCAGAGCGACCTCCTGCGCGGCACACAGGAAGTTCACTACATCATCGGAAATGCCCGCCGCAGTGTCGATCAGAAGCACATCCATGTTATGGGCAATGTCGCTGAATGCGTTGATCAGACCCGCATGTTCCCGCGCACCAAGATTCACCATCTCGGGCAGTCCCGACGCTGCAGGGACGATTCGCAGTTCGCCCGGTCCTTTCACCACGACGTCCTGCATGGAGCATTCGTTGTCGAGCACATCCTTGAGCGTATAGCGAGGCTTCAGCCCCAGGAGCACATCGACATTCGCCAAGCCAAGATCGGCGTCGAGGAGCGTCACGCGGCGCCCCAATTGCGTGAGTGCAAGCCCCAGGTTTACACAGACGTTGGTTTTGCCCACGCCGCCTTTCCCGCCGGTGACGGCGACTACCTGAATGGGTTTTGTGGACATCGATTGCATCTCTTCTCCCGCTTAAATTAATGGGTCAATTGCCGACCAGTGCTCTCACCCGTTGACGCGCGATCACACATCAGAAAAGACCTCCAATAAGAAACATAGTCGGTCTTGCCAATCGGTCAATGAACTGACCGCTAGGCTCGCGCGCGAAACGCTTTGGCTCCGTCGGTTTGGCTCCCGACCGACCCAGGTGTGCCAAAAAGTTGGCGCATGAGTCCGTCTGGATCAGCACCCTGCAAAGGTTGATCGAGACCCGAACAGGCCATCAACCACGCCGGCCGGGCCTGCCAATCAACCAGAGCGCTGAGCACGATATCCGCATCTATAGCTTGATCCAGGTGGGATAGGACGACCACATAGTCCGCATGCGGCGCGTTCAGTGCGTAGCGTAAGGCCGCCGGGCCCAGCTGCGCGGAAACCACCAGCAGGTCATGCACGCCGAACAGCATGTCTTCATCGCCGTGTGTATCGATCAGCAGGAGACGTTGCTCGCTCGAGCGCGAAAGATGTTCAGGGAGTTGGCGGACATCGGTTTCAGTGAAGCGCACTCCCAGAGCTTCGCAACAAAGTTGCAAGGCCTCGTTGGCCGCTAGCGTTGGCGCCCGGCTGGTGACCACTTCCACACTACTCGTCCCACAAGCGCGCACGCGGGCCAGCAAGAGCTGCATAAGAAAGGTGGTCTTGCCCGCGCCGCTCGGGCCTAGCACCCGCCACGCAAAACCCATGTCCTCTATGGCGGGTGTTTCAAAGCGCAGGCCGGCTACGAGATGGCGCCGAAATCCATCGATGTCCTGTTCGACGCCGATGCGCGTGGCGGCCACGTAGCCATAGCCGCGCGCGGTTCGATCAGCGATCACATTACGTTCATGATTGGCTGCCAAGGGTAGCTCATCCTCGATGGGGCCGGGCTCAGGCGGGCGCTCGAGCTCGGGTTCCGGAGCTGCCTCCTGGGCTTCACGAATCACAGGAAGGTCCAGATCCGCCGGACTGTCATCCGCATTTGGACGCTGGGCCAGTAAAGCCGCTTTTACCGCATCAAATTCGCTTTCGGGACAAGCGGTGACCACAATCCGCTCGCCAATACGCTTTTGACCCAAGATGATGGCATCGGGACCCAGCGTCTCGCGCACCGACGCCAGAGCATGCCGCAGCGCGGACGCAGTAAACGTGTAGTGGCCGCTGCTACTCTCAAGACTCACATCTATCTTCGTATCTTTCATAACCCATCTCTCTCAACGCCTTCATCAAGGCTCTCGTCCGTAATCAACCCAACCGCAGCCTTACGCCCGGCCGATGGTCGAAACTACGGTGATCTGCTTGTTGTCGGGAATCTCCTCATACGCGAGCACATGGATCACCGACCTCGAAAACTTCACGAACCGGGCGAGCAGCCCGCGGATAGCCGCGCTGACAAGCAGCACCGCGGGCTTGCCGTCGACTTCACGTTGTTCGGCCACGTTCAGTACGGCCTGTTGTAAACGCTCCGCCATCGCCGGTTCGATAACCGGGGGTTCGCTGCCGCCTTGCTGGTTCGCTTGTTGCTTGGCCTGGATGAGCAATTGCTCAAGTTCCGGGTCGAGCGTCACCACCTCCAGCGCGCTGCTGCTGCCGTAGATGCTCTGCACGATCATGCGCGCCAGGGACATGCGCACCAGATTCGTTTGCTCTTCCAGGTTGAGATTGCTGGCCGAACCATCGGCGAGACACTCGGCGATGGTCTTGATGTCGCGTATCGGGATCTTCTCCCGCAGTAGCGATTGCAGAACTTTCAACAATCCCGACAGCGAGATCGCGCCAGGGACAAGCTGTTCGGCCAGTTTTGGCGAGGTCTCCGCCAATAGATCCACCAACTGCTGGACTTCATCATGACCGATCAGATCTGCGGCGTTATCCAACATGACTTGATTGATATGGGTGGCGACCACCGTGCTCGCGTCGACCACGGTGTAACCCAAGGTCTGAGCGTCATCCTTCAATCGTTCCTCTATCCACAGCGCAGGCAACCCGAACGCAGGGTCTTTTGTGGCGATACCATCCAAGGTCCCGAACACTTCGCCTGGGTCTATCGCGAGGAGTTTGTCCGGATAGATCTCTCCTTCCGCAGACGTAACCCCGGTCAAGGCAAAACGATACCCGTTACCGGACATGTCAAGATTGTCGCGAATGTGTATGGTCGGTACGAGAAACCCCAGCTCGGAAGAGAGCTTCTTACGCACGCTGCGAATGCGGTCGAGGAGATCCCCGTCTTGATTCTTGTCAACCATCGGGATCAACTTGTAACCCACCTCCAAGCCCAGCACGTCTACCGGCTGCACATCCTGCCAGCCGACATCTGTGTTGGTCGGCTCCTGAGGTGCTTCTTCGGCCTCCTCTGGCAATTGCGCCTCGCGCTCGCGCTGCCGGTAGATCAGATAAGCCACGCCACCAGCCAGCGACCCCAGCGATAAAAACACCACGTGCGGCATGCCGGGTACGAGGCCCAGACACACCAAGATGCCCGCCGCGATCCCCAGAGCCTTGGGTTCGGAGAACATCTGCTCGACCACCTGCTCGCCCATATCCTGCGGGCTGTTCACCCGCGTGACGATCATAGCCGCCGCGGTAGCCAGCAGCAGCGAGGGGATCTGAGCAACCAGGCCATCGCCGATGGTGAGCAAGGTGTAGTTGCGCAGGGCGTCGGAGAAGTTGAGATCGTGCTGCACCATACCGATGGTGAGCCCACCCACGATGTTGATCAGCAGAATCAGGATTCCGGCGACGGCATCACCCTTAACAAATTTGCTTGCCCCATCCATCGCCCCGTAGAAGTCCGCCTCGCGTGCAACCTCATCGCGCCGCAGGCGTGCTTCGTCCTGATCGATAACGCCAGAGTTGAGGTCAGCATCTATGGCCATCTGTTTGCCGGGCATAGCATCCAGCGTGAAGCGTGCACTAACCTCGGAAATACGTCCGGCACCCTTGGTGACAACCACAAAGTTGATGATGACCAGAATGATGAAGACCACCAAGCCAACCACATAGTTACCACCTACCAGCACCTCCCCAAAAGCTTCGATCACCTGCCCGGCCGCGGCACCGCCGTTGTGTCCGTCGAGTAAGACCACGCGGGTGGAAGCCACATTCAACGCCAGGCGTAGCAGCGTCGCGACCAGCAGGATGGTGGGAAAGGCCGCAAAATCGAGAGGACGCAGGACATAGACCGACACCAACAGGACGACCAACGCAAGCGTGATGTTGAAGGTGAAGGAAATGTCGAGGACCGTCGGAGGCACGCGGATGGTCATCAGCGCCATCAACAGCAGCAACAGGAACGGGATCGCGAGCGAGCCTAAACGCTGTAGCGAGTTCATGGGTTCACCTCATACTCCGGCGGTACCTCTACATCGCCGAGCGTCGGCGGCTGCTCGATCTCGCCCTGACGGTATTGTTCGAGTTGATAGATGTAGGCGAGTACCTGTGCGACGGCAAGGTACAAGGCCGATGGAATCTCATCCTGTACCTGGGTGGAGTGGTGGATGGCCCGAGCCAGTACCGGGATCGGTACCACCGGCACCTGGTGCAGAGTCGCCACCGTTCTTATCTGCAACGCCATATGATCCACACCCTTAGCCAACAGGATCGGCGCGGTCATGGTCTGCGCGTCGTAGCGAATCGCCACGGAGAAGTGTTCTGGATTGGTGATCACCACATCTGCCTGCGGGACGTCGTCGAGCATCTTGCGATTGGCCACCTGTTGCGCGAGATTGCGCTGCCGGCTCTTCACCTCGGGCTTGCCTTCGGAATCCTTCAACTCATCCTTCACTTCCTGCTTGGTCATGCGCAGTTGCTTCTTGTGATCCGACAGCTGAAAAGGCACATCGATTGCCGCGACGATGATCAGCGTGCTCGCGATAAACAACAGCGCCAAGCCGATATACGCACTGGCTTGTCCGATCGCACTCTCCGGGGGTAACGCCCCGAGCACGAGCAGGTTCTGCATAAACGTCATGAGCACCGCGATCGTGACGCCGCAGACCAAAACAAACTTAGCGATCGATTTCCCGAGCTCTACCAGGGCTTTCATCGAGAACATGCGTCCTAACCCCTTGATCGGGTTCATCCGGCTCAACTTCGGTGTGAAGGCTTTCGGTGCCAGCACCACGCCACCAACCAGGACGCTCGCCACCAACCCCGCAATAAAAACGGCGAGCAGGAAGGGCAACGCGATCACCATCGCCTCGCCCGCAAACATACTGATCTGGTTCACCAGCGAGGTGGAGCTATCGACGCGGTAGGAAAAAGCTTCCACGGTCAGGGCCATCAGCTGTTCGGTCGCCATCGGGGCATAGAAAATAGCGATCGTCGCGCCGATAAAAACGATCGCGAACGTATTCAATTCTTTAGAACGGGCGAGCTGACCCTCCTCGCGCGCTTTATCGAGTTTGCGCTGTGTGGGTTCTTCTGTTTTTTCCTGTCCCTGCTGTTCTTCCGCCACTCTCTACAGCCCTCGCAACCCGTGAAAGATGCTCATGTATTCGCTCAGTAAACCTTCAAACTGATCGATCCAGCCGAACAGCAACACCCATATCACCACCAGGCCAAACAAAAGACTGAACGGAAAACCCAGGGAAAAGACGTTGAGTTGCGGGGCACTGCGATTCATGACCCCAAACGCGATGTTGACGATCAAAAGAGCTGTCACCGCCGGGATGGCGAGCAACAACCCACCTTTAAACATCCACCCACCCAGCTGGACGATTCCCTGGGCGAGCATACTGAGGCTGTCAGCCGAGACCGTCGCGAGGCGATAACCCTCGACCAATAACTGCACCAGCAGCAGGTGCGCGTCGAGCGCGAGAAAGGACAGTGTCGCCAGCATCAGGAAAAACTGGCTCCACACCGTAACCTGGATACCGTTACCGGGATCCACCATGGCGGCGAAACCGAGACCCATCTGCATGCCGATAAACTGCCCGGCGACTACGAACAACTGGAAGAAGATAAGCGCAGAGAAGGCAAGGCCTAGCGCTGTCAACATC
The DNA here is from genome assembly GCA_039028775.1 of Pseudomonadota bacterium. Lineage (GTDB taxonomy): Bacteria > Pseudomonadota > Gammaproteobacteria > Pseudomonadales > Azotimanducaceae > UBA4421. The sequence goes on from JBCCHL010000095.1 coordinate 13,894, forward strand.
TCTAGCATCAGCGGAACGAGCATGCCGAGGTGGAATGCGGTGAGCTCCGGGGCTGGCGGCAACACCGGTGTCAGGGCGAGGGCGATCACAATGGTCATCACCAAGCGCACCCGCGCAGGTACGAGCTGGTTACCGAAGATCGGTACGACCAAAAAAAACGCGCCCAAGCGCAGGACGTTCCACATCCACGCACCTAAATACGCCAACGCTTGATCAAGAGGGATATCCACCGCTACAGGAACACCAGGATCAGTTCGAACACTTCCCGGAAGTGATCCAGCATCTCGCCCAGGATCCACGGACCTGCGACCATGATCGACAACAGCGTCACCAGGAGCCGGGGCAGGAAACTCAGCGTTTGTTCGTTGATCTGCGTAGCCGCTTGGAATACCGATACCACCAGACCGACGACCAGACTCGGCAACACAAGTATAGCCACCACGATCACGATCAGGCTGAGTGCGGAGCCGAACAGATGCAGCACATCGGCCATGCTCATACGTTCATCCCAAAGCTTGCGGCCAAGGTGCCCATAATCATGACCCAGCCATCGACCAGGACGAACAGCATAATCTTGAAAGGCAGTGAGATGATCAGCGGCGACAACATCATCATCCCCATGGACATCAGCACGCTCGCCACCACCATATCGATAACAAGGAAAGGCACGAAAAGCATGAAGCCGATCTGGAACGCGGTCTTGAGTTCGCTGGTCATAAAAGCGGGCACGAGAACAAAGAAATCGACGTCAGCCACGTCGTCGACCGCTTCGTGCTCCGCCAGACGCATGAACAGGTCGAGATCGGCTTCACGCGTCTGCTCGAGCATGAACTCTCGAAACGGTATCGAGGCTTCTACCAATGCCTCTTGCGGTGCCAGGGTTTCTTCTAGGTAAGGCTGCAGCGCAACCTCGTTCACACGATCAAACACCGGCGCCATCACAAATACCGAGAGGAACAGGGCTATGCCGATGAGGATCTGGTTTGATGGCGTCTGCTGCATCCCGATCGCCTGACGCAGAATGGCGAAGACGATGACGATCCGCGTAAACGAGGTCAGCATAATGATCGCCGAAGGCAACAGCGTCAGCAGCGTCATCACCGCCAATATCTGGATGCTAACGCTATAGCTGGTAGTGCCATCTTCGCCGGTTGACAGCGTGACCGCGGGCACATCTGCATATGCGGTGCCGCCACCCAGCACGAGGCAAGTGACGAGCAGCGGCGCGAATGATCGCAGACTAAGTCGCTGGAGCGATGTAAGGCCAACGACCCGCTGGGCACTCAGGGTTTTCATCCGTGCGAGTCTCCGACAGTATCTTGGCTTAGACCCGGCGCATCCTGTTCGCCAATCCGCGTGATCGAACCGGGATTGATGCCCAGCAGGATGCGCCGATGATCGTATTCGATCACCACCAGACGCTCTTTGGGTCCGAGAAAAACGCTCTCCACAATCTTAACGCTGGAGCCGCCGCCGGTGGGGACCCCGCGCAGGCGCTTGGCCACGGCCCCGAGAGCAACCACTAGCATGACCACCAGGAGCAAAGATCCAGCCAGTTGCCACAATTCAGACACGTTCACGCCTGATTGATGCTGGCGATGCGCTGCTCCGGACTGATCACATCCAGTAGACGCACCCCAAACTTCTCGTTGACCACAACCACCTCGCCGTGGGCGACCAGAGTGCCGTTGACCAGGACATCCAGCGGCTCACCCGCGGCCCTCGACAACTCGACGACCGACCCTTTGTTGAGTTGCAGAAGCTTGCGTATCGTGATGTTCGTGTTGCCGACTTCCATCGACAGGCGCACCGGTATGTCCAGTACCACTTCGAGATTTTGCAGCGCATTGGATGTAATCGGTTGCGCGGCATCTTCCTCATTGGTGGCTTCGATTTCTTCTTCTGCCATCTCTATTCCTCAGATCTGTTTTCAAGAGCTTCGCGCCGAGCTGCTCACAGCCCACCTGCGAACTAGATAAACGTTTCAAACTCCAGAGCAAAACGTCCTCGCGAATCGCCCAGGTTGGCTACAAACTTCGGTACCGAAGCGACGCGGACCTCATGCTGCTCATCGACGTTGAGGTCGAGCACATCCCCGGGGGCAAGCTGTAGAAGGTCGCGAAGGCGCAAGACCGTGGTGCCGATGACACAGCTGAGCGGCATCTCAGCATCCATGATCGCCGCCTCCATGCCGGCGCGGTACTCGACCGCTGAATCCTCATGCGTTGGCTTCTTCGAATCGAGAATGCTCTTGTAGGGTTCCAGCGCCGCATAGGGAAAAACCATGTGCACTTCACCGCTCAACTCCTCGATGTCCACCCTGAAACTGCAGATCATGACGGCGTCGTTCTGTGCCATTACGTTGACCAATCCTGGGTTTACCTCGGTGGCCAGTACTTCGCACTCGATGGGTAACACGTCTTCCCATGCAACTCGGAAATTGTTCAGAATGACATCGGTGACGCGCTCGATCACCCGTAGTTCCGTTGGTGTGAAGTCTTTTCCTTCCAACTCGCTCACATCGCCACTGCCACCAAAGAACCGATCGACAAGGCAGTGCACCACGCTGTCTGTGATGGTGAGTAAGCAAGTGCCAAAAAACGGGGGGATGCGCAACATCTTGATACACGTGGGTACACCGAGCATTTCGATGTACTCCGAGTACTTCATGATCTGCACGCCACCCTGACCGATATCAAAGGGAAACTTGAGGCTGGTGGGCAACTCGTGTCGCAGGTGGCGCGCAAACCGCTCTGCGACCAACTCGACGGTCGGCAAGCGACCCAACACCACCCTGTCCTGGCTCGTCAGGTCCCAAGGCGAGACATCGAGATCGTCCACGCCATCGCCAAGATCCACACCACCCTCATCGACGCCGGTGAGCAGCGCGTCGATCTCATCCTGAGTCAGAACTTCTCTATCAACCACGGGCCCGATGCCTACTGCAGAACAAAGTTGGTGATCAGCGCCGACTCGACGCCGTTTTCGACCTTGTAGGAGGTGAGCACCCGATTGACGAGATCGACGATCCCGCCGCGGATGTTCTCTTTACCTTCCTGGGTTTGCAGCTCGAGGAAGTTCTGCTCGGTCAGATAACTGACCACCTCACTACGAATGAGGGGCATATGCAGGACCACAGCTTCCAGCGTGTCTTCGTGCCGCGCCATCAGCGTGAACTCCGCTTGGAGAAAACGCGGTTTGGCCCCCGTGATGTAGTTGATAATAAAAGCGGGCCGCATCTTGTGATAAACCGCCGTCTTCTTCTTTTCCACCACCGGGGTTTCCGCCACCGGCTCCGGGTCGCCGCCGAGGAAAAACAACGTGCCTCCGATGCCGCCGCCGATGGCGACGATAATTGCGCCACCAAACAGCAGCATCTTCTTCATGCCACCGCCGCTCTCTTCTTCGCCTTCTTCCGGATTCTCTTTTTCATCTGCCATGTCAAATACCCGTCTAAAATTGCGTACAAACGGCGTCAAAAAGCCGCCTACTTGGCAAGTGTAGTAAGGATTTGAGAAATGGCTGGATGTTCAGTCGAGCGCGGCAAACAACGTCGCTCACGCAAGTCCGTCCCCGAAAACTAAGTGATGAGAGCTAAGGTGCGGGCTGGTGCGGGTGGTCAGGCCGTGACGTAAAATCGACCACCGCCCGGGTCACGCTGGCGATGTCCAACCAGCGGCGTGGTGTCTTCATCTTCATGGATCGTAGAACGCATGGTCCCGATCAAGCGATCGGCCGCGGCTCGCTCCTGATCAGCAGGCTGTCGGTGCTCTTGCCGCACGTCCAGCTGACTCAGGTTCACACCCGCGTCCGTCAATGCCTGACGTAGACGTGGGAGACCTTGTTCTACG
>JBCCHL010000096.1:0-17559 GCA_039028775.1 Pseudomonadota bacterium
AGAGGCCAACGCGGGGCAAGAGGCAAATGCGGGGCAAGAGGCGCAACGCGGGCCAAGGATCGGAGCGTTTGACCCGCAGGGCGCGTCAGAGCTGCGTTTGCGCTGCGTTGCCCGCTTTGCGAAGGTACCCGACCTGCGCGGCAGCGAGCGCCTTGCGGAAACGCAGCTCTGGCGCGCTGAGCCTCAAAATAGTGTTTCAACAGACTCCTAGCGTTCCAACAGAAATGTCACCGGACCGTCATTGACCAACGCCACCTGCATGTCCGCGCCAAACCGGCCGGTCTGGACCGGGCACTGCATGCCGAGGAGGCGCACATACTCCAGATACAAGGGTTCCGCCAACTCCGGCGGCATGGCGCTGGAGAATCCCGGACGTTTGCCGCGGCTCGTGTCCGCCGCCAGGGTGAACTGCGAGACCACCAGCACGGCCCCTTCGGCATCAACCACCGAGCAATTCATCGGTTTGTCCGCATCGGGGAAAATCCGCAGACCGGCGGTCTTGTCGGCCAACCAGGCCGCCTGCTCGACAGTGTCACCCTGCGCTACCCCCAACAACACCAGCAAGCCCCGGTCGATCTCGGCGATGATCTCGCCCTCGACGCTGACCGAGGCCTGGCCGACCCGCTGCAGGAGCGCTTTCATGAATTAGGCACGCTTGCGCTGATGCTCTTTCAAGAGCGCCTTGCGTACCCGGATGGCTGCGGGGGTGACCTCCACCAGTTCATCGTCGGCGATAAATTCCAACGCCTGTTCGAGGGTCATCTTGATCGGCGAGTTGAGGATCACGTTCTCGTCGCTGCCCGCCGCACGGATGTTGGTGAGCTTCTTCTCTTTCATCGGGTTCACGGTCAAGTCGTTGTTGCGGCTGTGGATACCAACCACCATGCCTTCGTACACGACGTCGTTGGGACTGACCATCATGCGGCCGCGCGCCTGCAGGTTGAACAGCGCAAACGCCACCGCCTTGCCGTCGGTATTGGAGATCAGCACACCGTTGTTACGCGCCCCGATCAGATCGTCGATCCGTGGGCCAAACCCGGCGGATGCAAACGACATGATGCCGGTACCGGAGGTGATGGATAGGAACACCGGCCGATAGCCCATGATGCCGCGGGTGGGAATGCGAAATTGCAGACGCACGCGGCCTTTGCCGTCGCTCTGCATGTCCTGCAGTTCCCCGCGCCGGTCGCCCAGGGTCTCCATGACCTTGCCCTGATGCTGTTCTTCGATGTCGACGCTGAGCGTCTCGTAGGGCTCTTCGATGCGGCCGTCTTCGTTCTCGTGGAAGATGACCTGCGGGCGGGAGACGGCGACCTCATAGCCTTCCCGGCGCATGGTCTCGATCAACACCGACAAGTGCAGTTCGCCGCGGCCAGAGACGTTGAACCGATCCGGGTCGGCGGTCTCTTCCACGTTGAGCGCCACGTTATGCGATGCTTCGGTAAAGAGCCGCTCACGGACCTGACGGCTGGTGAGGTACTTTCCTTCTTTGCCGGCCAGGGGTGAATTGTTGACGCAGAACATCATCGACAGGGTCGGCTCATCAACTGACAAGGCAGGCAACGGTTGCACCGCGTCGGGTGAGCAGATGGTGTCCGAGATGCCGATGCTCTCAATGCCGGTGATACAGACGATGTCGCCGGCGCTGGCGGATTCGACGTCCACACGCTCCAGGCCACGATGTCCTTTTACCGACGCGATGCGCGCCTTGCGCTCGACCCCGTGGCGATCGATGACCACCACTTGCTGGGTGCGCGCAATCTGACCCTGGGTCACGCGACCGATGCCGATCACCCCTTCGTAGGTCGAGTAGTCGAGGGAGCTGATCTGCATCTGCAGCGGCGCTTGGGCGTCGACCTGGGGTGGCGGCACTTCCGCGACGATCAGGTCGAGGAGCGGCGCCATGCTGTTCTGCAGTTGATCCGGTTCCGGCCCGGAGGTGCCCTGCAACGCGGACGCATAGATAATCGAGAAGTCGAGCTGCTCGTCGCTACCGCCGAGGTTATCGAACAGATCAAAGACCTCATCGATCACGCGGTCCGGCTGCGCCCCGTCCCGGTCGATCTTGTTGACCACCACGATCGGTTGCAGCCCGAAGCCAAACGCCTTCTGGGTGACGAACCGGGTTTGCGGCATCGGCCCGTCCACGGCGTCGACCAACAGCAGCACGGCATCCACCATCGACAGAATCCGTTCCACCTCGCCACCGAAGTCGGCGTGACCGGGGGTATCGACGATGTTGATCGTGGTGCCGTTGTAATCTATCGACGTATTCTTGGAGAGGATGGTGATGCCGCGCTCCTTCTCCAAGTCGTTACTGTCCATCACCCGCTCGGCGCTATGATCGCTGAGCAGGCCGGTATTCTGCAGGAGGCGATCGACCAGCGTGGTTTTACCGTGGTCGACATGGGCGATAATGGCGACGTTGCGAACGTTAGGGTTGGGCACTAGACTGCGCGACCGAAAAATGAAAGGCGCGGATTATGGCCGAACAAAAGCGCGCTGTCGCGCTGATATCCGGCGGATTGGACTCCATGTTGGCAGCCCGTGTCATCATGGACCAGGGCGTGCATGTGGAGGGTGTGAATTTCTTCACCGGCTTCTGCGTGGAAGGCCATACCCACGCCATCCGCAAGAAAAAACAGGCCAAACCGAAGCGTAACAACGCCCTGTGGGTGGCGGAGCAGTTGGGCATCAAATTACATATCGTCGACGTGATCGACGAGTACAAAGATGTGCTGCTCAATCCCAAACACGGCTACGGCCAGCACCTGAACCCATGCCTCGATTGCAAGGTATTTATGGTGCGCAAAGCCCTGGCCTGGTCGTTCATGGAAGAAAACGGGTTCGATTTCATCATCACCGGCGAGGTGATGGGGCAACGCCCGAAGAGCCAGCGCAAAGAGACCTTGCCGCTGATCGCCAAAGAGTCCGGCGCGGATGATCTGTTGGTACGCCCCTTGAGTGCCAGGCACCTACCCGAGACCTTACCCGAGCGCGAAGGCTGGATCGACCGCGAGCGGTTGTATAACTTCCATGGGCGCAACCGCAAGCCGCAGATCGAGCTGGCACGGCAATTCGGTTTTGACGATTGGGCGCAGCCCGCGGGTGGCTGTTGCTTTCTGACCAACGCGGCCTACACCACCAAGCTCGCCGATCTGTGGCAAGCCCGCGGCGCCCGGGAATACGAACTCGACGACATCATGCTGCTGAAGGTGGGCCGCCACCTGCGCCCGGCACCCCACTTCAAGATGATCATCGGCCGCGAGGAAGGCGAAAACCGTTACCTCGAAGGCTATCGCAAGCAGTTCCTGTCCATCCAACCGGTCTCCCACATGGGACCGCTCGCATTGATCGACGGCTCGGCCAATGCCACGGACGTGACCCAGGCCGCCCGCATCCTCGGGCGTTACAGCCAGGGACGCGAGGCAGCCCAGGTGGAGGTGCAGATCCGCTTCCCGGATGGCACCACCCACAAGGAGACCATCGCGCCCATGTCCAGGGACGATGTGCGCGCGGACTGGCTGCTGTGAAGCACCTGGACGCCAGCGGGTTGCTATGCCCGATGCCGGTAATCCGCACTCAGGATGCGATCCGTACGCTACACGCCGGTGATGAACTGACGGTCACCGCCACCGACCCGGGTACAATGCACGATATTCCGGCCTGGTGTCGGGTCCACGGTCATACAGTGGTGCGCGTCGACGAAGAAAGCCAGCGCTTCACCTTTCTGATCCAGGTGGCCTGAGAGGATACGCGCACCAGTACAGTGCGGAAATTTGTGCGCGCACTCTTTGCGTGCACAAATTTGACCTAACGCCACCCAGAGCCCTTAAAATCCGGCCCAGGCCGTGGCACACTTCTTGCTCTCAAAGGGGGTACCCGACCGTTCTTACATGAGCGGTGGCGATCAGACGCAAGCAGTGGGCGGGTCCCCGGCCCGACACGGCATTCGCCAGCGCGCAGGAACGGTCGCTCACGAGTCACTACAGTCATAAACAACACGTCGATACAGCGACACTCTTTTTCTTGAGGAGCAAAAAAAGCATGAAAGCAAAACTAGAATACATCTGGTTGGACGGTTATGCGCCTACGCAAAGCTTGCGCAGCAAAACCCGCGTCGAATCAGATTTTGGGGGGACCCTGGAAGAATGTCCGATGTGGTCATTCGACGGTAGCTCCACCGAACAGGCTGACGGCAGCGATTCCGATTGCCTGTTGAAGCCGGTCTACATCTGCCCGGACCCGGATCGCAAGAACGGTTACCTGGTCATGACCGAAGTTCTGAACGCCGACGGCACGCCCCACGCGTCCAACGGTCGCGCGACCATCGATGACGACGACGATGACTTTTGGTTCGGTTTCGAGCAGGAATATTTTCTGTGGGATGTCGACACCCAACTGCCCCCCGGCTTTCCGGAGAACGGTTTTCCGCGTCCCCAGGGGCCGTACTACTGCTCGGTCGGCGCCATGAACGCCTACGGACGCGACATGGTTGAAGAGCACCTGGACCTGTGTCTAGAAGCGGGCATCAACGTGGAAGGCATCAATGCTGAAGTGGCGGCGGGCCAGTGGGAATTTCAGGTCTTCGCCAAGGGTGCAGCCCAAGCGGGTGATGAGACCTGGGTTGCCCGTTACATCCTCGAACGTTGCGGTGAGAAGTACGGCTATTCCATTAACTGGCATCCCAAGCCGCTCGGCGACCTCGACTGGAACGGCAGCGGCATGCATGCCAACTTCTCCAACGGTCCGATGCGCGATTCCGGCGAAGAAGGCACCTTCACCAAGATCTGTGAAGAGTTCGGCAAAAATATCGAGCGTCACATCAGCGTCTACGGTGCTGACAACGATCAGCGCCTGACCGGTGCCCACGAGACGCAGTCGATCGACATGTTCAGCTACGGCGTCTCCGACCGCGGCGCCTCTATCCGTATCCCGGTAGGCACTGTAACCGACGGCTGGAAAGGCCGCCTGGAAGACCGCCGCACCGCATCCAACGCAGACCCTTACAAGGTGGCCGCGGCGATCATCAAGACGACCAAAGAGGCGCTCAGCTAAGCGCACGCGCATCGACCGTAAGGCGCCATTCCCGCTGGCGCCACGCCGTCGTGCCCGGATCGTTCGAGCAACAAAGCCCCTCTTCGTGTGGGGCTTTTTTTATGCCCGCAGATGGTAATATCGACCCGCACCCCGCTCCGCGACAGGGTTACGGGCTATAAATATGGCCCTTCGATCCCAAAACGTGATCGGGCAGATATTTGCCTGTCCATGCTGCGCTTAGCATGGCCCACAAACGCAAAAAAGAACGTAAAAGGAAAAGTCATGTTGCGCATCGTCTGCTGCATAAGCCTGTGCCTGGTCGCCAGCCACGCGCTCGCCGCCGAGGGCAAGATCTACCGAACCGTGGATGCAAACGGCAATGTGGTCTTTACCGATGTGCCTCCGAAAGATCAGACCGACGCTGTGCAACTGTCCCCGGGCACCAACTACCGCGCGCCGACCGCGCCACGCGCGATCGCACAACAACCCGAGCGTGCAACCGCGTCGGAGGACAGCCCTGAATACTTGCCGGAAGAGGTGGGCTACAGCCAGTTGAGCATTGTCAGTCCTGCCAACGATGAGGCCGTGCGCGAAAACGCTGGTAATTTGACCATTCAACTGCAGGTTTCTCCGGCATGGGATGCCACCCGCGGGCATTCTATCCAGGTGTTCCTGGATGGCACGCTGGTACAGACCAGTGCCAGCACTCGGGTCACCCTGGCCAATATCGATCGCGGCACCCACGGCCTGTCCGCGCGTATCCTGAGCGGCAGTGGCGAGGTGCTGGCGAACGCTACCCCCATCACCTTTCACATGCTGCGCCACTCGGTGCTGTTCAGCCGCCCGGCACCCTAGCGACCATTTTTGGTGCGCGCACTATAATGGTGCGCTACACTTTTCTCTCGTAGCGCCGGCCGCTCCGACAAGCGGCCGAGCTGAATCCAGCGACGTAGTCTTCCGGGTTTGTAAGCGCTTACTTAAGCGGCCTGAGCAGTTCGGTTGAGGACACAAAGCTGGTAAGGATTTTGCTTGGACAGTGCTAATTGGGGTGTGGGTACAACACCCACCGGCAGGACATTGTTTTCGTATACCTCATGAGCGACGCAGACACATTCAGACATCACAGCGGGCAGATCCTTGATGCGCTGGTGACCGGCGTGCTCGTGCTGGATGAACAGCTGAAAATTCGCCATATAAACGCTGCCGCTGAGAGCATGCTGCAGACCTCGGCCAGCCACGCCTGCGATCAGAGCGTGGATGAGCTGATCGTGCGGGCCGATAAATTGCTACCGTCCCTGCGCCATGCGATGGAACTCAATCAGCCTTTCACCGAGCGTGCGGCCAGCCTGCGGCTGCCCGATAATCTGCAGCTCGAGGTCGATTTTATGGTTTCGATCCTGGAACTGGAGCAACGCTATCTGGTACTGGAACTACAACCCCGGGACCGCCTGAATCGGATCGATAAAGACGGCCGCTCCATCGATCGCCAGGAGACCACCCAACGCTTGATCCGCGGCCTGGCCCACGAGGTGAAAAATCCGCTCGGTGGAATTCGCGGGGCGGCGCAGTTGCTCGAGCACGAGTTGCCCGAGCCGGAATTGCGCGAATACACAAGCGTCATCATCAACGAAGCCGATCGACTCAAAGAGCTGGTGGACCGTATGCTCGGACCCCAACGTCGCCTTGAAATCGGCCCGCTGAATATTCTCAAGGTCAGCGAGCACGTGATTCGCCTGTTGCAGGCGGAAACGGCCTTTTCGGTGACCTGGATCCGCGACTATGACCCCAGCCTGCCGGAGATAGAGGGCGACGAAGCGCAACTCATCCAGGCGCTGCTGAACGTCATGCGCAACGCCTGCCAGGCGCTACAGGATCACGACGACCCCAAAGTGACCATCGCCTCACGAGTGGTCCGCCAATTTACCCTCGGCAGCGTGCGCCACAAGCTGGTTTTGCGGCTGGATATTTCCGATAACGGCCCGGGTATCGATCCTGAACTAGAGGATCGGATCTTCTTCCCCATGATCAGCGGTCGGGCCGAAGGCTCGGGGCTTGGTCTGGCGATCACGCAGAACATCATTTCCCAGCATGGCGGCTCGATCCAGGTGACCAGCCGACCCGGCGCCACCACATTTACTACCTACATCCCATTTACTCAGGTCCCACCGGCCAAGGAAACCGCGCTATGAACGAAACTGTCTGGGTCATAGACGATGACCGCTCGATACGTTGGGTATTGGACCGCGCGCTCAGCAAGGCGGGCATCCCGATCACGGCGTTCAACACAGCAGATCAGGCCATGCATCACATCAACGACGACGCGCCATTGGCGATCATCACCGACGTGCGCATGCCCGGCATGTCCGGTTTCGAGTTTTTGACTGCCATGCACGAGAGCCACCCTCAGGTACCGGTGGTCGTGATGACCGCCCACTCGGACATGCAGAGTGCAGTCTCGGCGTTCGAACAGGGAGCGTTCGAATACCTGCCCAAACCCTTCGATGTCGACGAGGCGGTGGCGGTGGTGCAGCGCGCTATCGCCCACACCAAGGAGTCCGAGAGCCTCGAGCTGTCGAGCAGCGAGCCGGTACCGGAGATCATTGGCCAGGCACCCGCGATGCAGGAAGTGTTTCGCGCGATAGGCCGCCTGTCGTCGTCAGATGTTTCGGTGCTGATCAACGGACCTTCCGGCTCGGGTAAAGAGCTGGTGGCAAAGGCGCTGCACCGCCACAGCCCGCGCGCAACCAACCCGTTCATCGCCTTGAACGTCGCCGCGATCCCCGATGAGTTGATCGAGAGCGAGCTCTTCGGGCACGAAAAGGGTGCGTTTACCGGTGCCAATCAGCGCCGGGTAGGCCGTTTTGAACAGGCGGATGGCGGCACGCTGTTCCTCGACGAGATCGGCGATATGCCCGCCACCGCCCAAACCCGGCTGCTACGGGTACTGGCCGAGAGCGAGTTTTATCGCGTCGGCGGTCATCACTCGGTGAAGGTCGATGTCCGCATCGTGGCCGCCACCCACCAGAACCTCGAACACCTGGTGACCGAGGGTTCCTTCCGCGAGGACCTTTTCCACCGGCTCAACGTGATCCGCGTGCACGTACCCGCGCTCGCCGAACGGCGCGGTGACATCGCCAATCTGGCCCAGCACTTTCTGGAAAACGCCGCGCGCGAATTGGGGGACGAGACCAAGCGGCTCGCGCCCGAAACCGAAGACTATCTGAAGCTGTTACCATGGCCCGGCAACGTCCGGCAACTGGAAAACACCTGCCGCTGGTTACACGTCATGGCGAGTTCGCGCACGATTCTGGTCGAAGACCTACCCCCGGAACTGCGCCAGGAACAACGCAACGCGAGCACCAGCTCGGATTGGGAATCCAGCCTGGAATTGTGGGCCCAACAGGCCTTGGATGAGCCTCAGGCAGGACCGCTGCTGGAAACGGTAATGCCCCGCTTCGAGCGTGTGATCATCCAGGCGGCGCTGAAGCGCACCGGGGGCCGCAAGAAGGACGCGGCGGAATTGCTCGGCTGGGGCCGCAACACATTGACGCGCAAACTCCAAGAACTGGAGAAGTTCAGCAGCCTCAACGGCTAAGATGAAACGAAAACCACCCCCCTGCGCAGCATGCGCAAGGACCTCCGCACCCAGTCAGGGCAGCTTGACTTCGCCCGTGGTCAGCGATCCGGTGGCGGTCAGATAGGAAAACATCGGCACCGTAGCGCCGCTGTGAGAGGTCTGCGCCAGATAGTAGTAGTGGCAGTCGTTACCCGCTTGCACAGCAACGTACAAGGCGTTGCGCCCAACCGCGTGGGCGACCGAATCCGCCACCTCAGTCGGACCGTCGCGCTGCAACAGCTGGTCCAGAATGTCGGCGCAGTCTCGGCTGAGCACGGGCAGGTGCGTTTCCCTGGCAGCCAGTCCATGCGGATATCCTTGCGGGGTCGCGCGCAACCCCGCAAAGCTGTCAAGCGCGATGCCCGCCTGGGCCCCACCGTTGTGCAGCCAGTGCGCGTGATAGAGTTCAAGCCCGGTTTGAAAGCCATCCACCGTACCGGCAAACGCGGCGGCATGCGCTGCGTCATCGTCCGCGAGCATGCGCGGCAGAGTCGTCACCGCCAGAAAACTCAACAGGAGAATGACAACGATCAACTCTATAACGTTGAATCCGGCGACTAAGTTGGATTGCTCGATTCTCAAAGCACTATCTTCTCTGACACTGTATTTCCAAAGCGGCCGCAGCCCTGGGCCACCTGCGTCCATAAGCATAGCAATGGATTGAGAATTTGCCGCATGTGCGCGGCCCCACGGGTTATGGTCCGGGCAGGCGACCTCGCGGGGCGAAAGGTTCATCTCCCGGGTGATCCACGTTACATTAAACCGATGCCTTTCCACGTTGTGCTGTTCGAACCGGAAATCCCGCCCAACACCGGCAATATCATCCGCCTGTGCGCGAACACCGGTGCACAATTGCACCTGATCGAACCTTTGGGCTTTGCATGGGACAACAAACGCCTGCGCCGGGCCGGACTCGATTATCACACCCTCACTCACGTCAGCCGCCACACTGACCTCGACGCCTGCCTCACCCGCCTGCAGCCCGCCAACATCTACGCATTTACGACCAAAGCCAGCCGTCACTACCACGACGCAAAGTTCGCCCGGGACGATGTCTTGTTGTTCGGACCGGAGACCAGAGGGTTGCCCGATGAGGTGCTGAACTCACTCGAACCCGATGCCCGCCTGCGCATCCCGATGCGCGGTGAGTCGCGCAGTTTGAATCTGGCTAACGCGGTGGCGATCGCACTGTTCGAAGGCTGGCGGCAGTTGGATTTTAGCGGCGCTCGATAGCGCCATACCTACCGTCAGTGGGTCGTAGGACCACCCTCGGCCGCCTGCTGTTGGCGTTGTTGCACCGCCTGGGAGTAGAGGGCCTCGAAGTTGACCGGGGCTAGCGCGAGGGGCGGAAATCCCCCCTTGAGGAGCAGATGATCGAGGGTTTCGCGCAGGTACGGGAAGAGCGCGCTGGGACAGTGAATACTCTGGACCTGGCGCAGCGCTTCGCCGGTGGGACCTTCGATAAAAAACAGACCCGCCTGTTGCACCTCGACCAGATAGGCCACTTTGTCGTCTTGCAACTTGGACTCAACGGTGGCCCGCAGGACCACTTCGTGCCGGTTATCGCCGAGTTCGTTCGCATGGGTGTTGATATCAACATGCATCTGGGGACGCCCCTGCGTGGTAAAAATCTCCGGCGCGCCGGGCGACTCAAAAGATGCATCTTTGACGTAGATTCGCTCGATGCGCAGTTGCACTTGTACCTGGGCTTCGCTCATGCTTTCACCACCGGCAGGCTCTGCCCCCGCCATTCCGCGATGCCACCGCGCAGACGGCTGACGTTTTCGAAGCCGGCTTTGCGCAATGCCGTACCCGCAGCGCCGGAGTGCTGACCCATCTTGCACGCAAGCACCAGCGGTTTTTCTTTAAATTTATTCAACTCGTTGACGCGCGATTCGAGATTGGCATACGGGATGTTCAACGACCCCACGATGTGGCCCTGCTCAAACTCCTGTTTATCTCGCAGGTCCACGACTACCGCGTCGTCGTTGTTGACCAGCTGCACCAGCTCCTGGGCACTGATATTCGCGCCACCACGATTCATTTCGTTGCGAATGAACAACCCCAACAGCACGACGAATGCACCCACCAGGAAAGGGTGGTTTGCAATAAACGTGAAAAGCTGTTCCATGAAAATAGCGCCCGCGTACCAAAACCGCGCGATTATACACACGCTGTATGCTCAGGTTTGGTAGAATTTGCGTCTTATTTCTGGACCCCGGCAAATAGGCGACTTCGGGCCCACGTCAGCGGCCTCAAGCAGGCGGCAAAAGCCTGATCCCAACCGGTAGGCAGCCAGTCGCACCGAGCGCTCCCGGGATACGCCAGTCAGGCGGGTGGAGGTTCGGAAAGGAGTATTAGCTATGCGTCAAACCAATCTGCTCATCGTCCTGGATGGATTCGGACACACCGACAACCAGGAGCACAACGCCATCGCCAAGGCGGCAATGCCCAACTGGGACCGGCTGTGGAACAACGAACCCAACACGCTCATATCGGGCTCCGGCGAAGATGTCGGCCTCCCGTCCGGACAGATGGGTAACTCCGAGGTGGGGCACATGAATCTCGGCGCCGGACGGGTGATCTATCAAGATTTCACGCGCATCAATCGCGCCATCGAACAGGGTGAGTTTGACAGCAATCACGCCTTGCAGAGTCTCTGTCAGACCTTGCGCAAAACGGACGGGGCATTACATGTCATGGGCCTCCTCTCCCCCGGCGGCGTGCATTCTCATGAGGCGCAGATATTTGCGGCGATCCGGGCGGCCCATCAACTCGGGATCAAGCGCATCTACCTGCACGCCATCCTCGACGGCAGGGATACTCCGCCACGTAGCGCGCAGGCCTCCCTGCAGGCGGCACAGGATCTGTTCGACGACCTGCACTGCGGCCAGATCGCTTCGGTTGTGGGCCGCTATTTTGCCATGGATCGCGACAACAACTGGGACCGGGTGGAGCGCGCCTATAATCTGATCGTCCGCGGCGAAGCACCTTTCCACGCCCAAGAGGGTGTTACGGCTCTGAAGGACGCATACCAGCGCGACGAAGACGACGAATTTGTCCAACCCACGGCAATCCACGCCGGCGATTCGCTGCCGATCGCCCTGCACGAGGACGATGCGGTGCTGTTCATGAACTTTCGCGCGGACCGCGCACGACAGATCAGCCGCGCCATGACCCAGAGCAACTTTGCCGGCTTCGAGCGACGTACCTTCGTTACCGTTCAGGACTTCGTCATGCTGACCCGCTACGCCGACGATCTGGATCTGAGCTGCGCGTTCGAACAACAGAGCTACACCAACACGCTCGGTGAGTACCTCGCCAAACTCAACAAGACCCAACTGCGTATCGCCGAGACCGAGAAGTACGCGCACGTCACGTTCTTTTTCTCCGGCGGCGTAGAGACACCATACAGTGGCGAAGAGCGCATCCTCGTGCCCTCACCCAAAGTGGCCACCTACGATATGCAGCCGGAGATGAGTGCACCCGAGATGACAGACAAGCTTGTCGACGCCATTGCCAGCGGCGAGTACGACGTCATCATCTGCAACTACGCCAATGGCGACATGGTGGGTCACACGGGCGATCTGGAAGCCGCCGTACAAGCGGTAGAGGCCTTGGATCGCTGTATCGGGCGACTGGAGGAAGCGGTGCGTGAACACCACGGCCAGATGCTGATCACCGCGGATCATGGCAACTGCGAACAGATGCTCGATCCCGACTCGGGTCAGGCGCATACGGCCCACACCTCAAACCTCGTACCCCTGCTGTATGTCGGCGAACAGGAAGTGCACTTCGACACCCGCGGGACGCTGGCCGATGTCGCTCCGACGCTCCTCGATCTCATGCATCTCGAGATCCCCGGAGAGATGACCGGGCGCTCTCTGGTCGAGATCAAAACCCGACGCAGCGCCTGAAGGAACTGTTGCGAGTGGGCACCCAGGCGCAGCAGACAGCCGGGTGCCGCGTGGAGCAGTGCTCCCCCGGGTATGGCGACTACGGACCGCCTGGCATCCCCACCGCGCCATAGTTTTCCGCCAAACACGCGGCTAAACTAGACGCCGCCATGCCGCACCCATCGTAGTTTGAGAAGCGCTTGATACGCACCATCGATCATCCTGCACCCACCTCAGGCGCGATCCGGGCCCGACGCGTGTCGACGTCCGATCTATCCCGCTGCACGACAGACGCCCCCGTCCGCGCACCTGCGAGCCGGGTCTGTGTGTTTGCGCTTTTGCTCGCTTTGCCGTTGGCCGGCCTGTCAGCTGCGGCGCCAGCCGCCGAGGATGAAGCGCGCACCGCCGCGCGCCTGCAGGACATCCTGACCGAGATCAACGCCCTGGATGAGTGGTTCGGCAGCGCAGACAAACAAGAGGCACAATTGCAGTCACAACTGCGCGATGCGGATCGGCAGATCGCCGGTGTCAACAAGGAGGTCAGCGACATTGTCGCTGCGCTGGCCGAACTCGAGGCGCAGATGACCACGCTGCGGGCCCGCCAGGCAGAGTTGCAGCGGGAGAAGCAAGTGCAGGCGCGACGCATCAGCGAACACATCGCGGCCGCCTATCGCCTGACGGGCCAAGATTTCCTCAAGCAGCTTTTGAATCAGGAGAATCCCGACGAGTTTCAACGCATGATCCGCTACCACCGGCTGTTCAGCGAGTCGCGGCTGGCGGTCCTCAAAGACTATCAGGTCACACTCGCCGAATTAGCGGCCACCGATGCCGAAATTGTCGTCCAGCAAGCGACGCAGCAGGAACGCCGCGAAAAGCTGGAAGCGCGCCGCAGCCAGTTGAACGGCGATCGCGACAACCGCTTGGAGCTGATCGCCCAATTGGAGAGCGAACGGAGCAGCAAACAATCGCGCTACGACGCGCTGCTGGCCGACCGCAATCGCCTGCAGGAGTTGCTGACCGAACTGCGCCGTCGCAGCGTCGAGTTGGACGGCACGAGCTTTGTCGCCGCCAAAGGCAACATGCCCATGCCGGTAGGCGGGCGGGTGCGGCATGCGTTCGGCTCGCGTCGAGCCGACGGCCGTTTGCGCTGGCAGGGCATTGAGATCGCCGCCGCCCACGGCACGCCTGTGCAGGCCGTGTTCGCCGGACAGGTTGTGTTCGCTGACTGGTTGCGCGGCTTCGGCTTCATGACGATCATCGATCACGGCGGCGAATATATGACGCTGTACGGCAACGCCGACGCACTGCTCAAGCAGGTCGGCGACTTCGTTGAAAGCGGCGAGGCCATAGCGACCACCGGCAACAGCGGCGGTCGCCCGGAGCCAGGTATCTATTTCGAGCTGCGCCACCATGGCGAGCCTCGCGACCCGATCGCATGGGTGACACGCTGAATCAGGAGAGGTGCGTGGAGATCGACAGACGCCCTGTGGTCTAATCAGACAATCAACTCCCCAACACCCGAGCGAACACAGGCGCACGCCAACCATGAATGAACCTTCCAGCCACCAACTGCGCGCAGCATGCGCGGTGTTTCTGTTACCTCTGACGTTTCTAACCAGCGTCCTCGCGGCAGACATTCCTATTGCCCATACGCCGACCGAAGCCCGCACCGTGAGTGGTCACTACATCGCCTGGGACGAGCATCGCATCGACGACTCCGAGATAGGTGCGCTCGAACTGAGCGGATCCGACGGGCTCGCCATGGCGGATCTGGACGGGGATGGTTTCCAGGACATTGTGTCCGTCCACGAGTCTGACACCGAGTACGACGGGCAAGCCATCGGCCACGTGCGCATCGCTTGGGGCAGTGCCGACCCCAAACGCTGGGAAGTCACCAATCTTGCCGCGGGCGCGGAGGCTGCGGCGGCGGAGGACGTGAGCATCGCGGACGCCAACGGCGACGGCTGGCCGGACATCGTGGTCGCCGCTGAGCTCGCGCACCTGGTGTACTTCCAGAACCCCAAGACCGCGCAAAGAACCGCGACCTGGCCGCGCACCATCCCGCCTATCACTACCGACCGGGGCTCTTACATCCGCTGTTTCTTTGCGGACTTCGACGGCGACGGACGCCCGGAGGTGATCGCCCCAAACAAAGGCGAACAAAACCCGGACATCGACAATCCGAGGCGGCTCAACGTATCGATCTACCACCTCCCCGAAGATCCCATGGATGGTAGTGCCTGGCGCGAACAGGTCCTGGCTAAGGTAGCGATCCCGATCAACTCGGAGCCGGTTGACCTGGACGGCGACGGCGATCTGGATGTGGTCGCGGGTTCGCGCGGCGAGGGGCGCATCTTCTGGTTAGAAAACCGCGGCGACTTCCATTTTGTCGATCATCCCATCCGACCCGAGGGTATCGCGGCGCAGATTTGGCTGACCGGCTTCAACATGGACTATGCGGATCTCAACCAGGACGGGCGTCTCGACATCGTATCGACCGCAGCACCCGGATATGCGGTGGTTCTTTACCAACCCGAGGACCCGGCCCAGCCGTGGCCAGCCAACATCGCAGGCGACCTACTCCCGGACCTGCTGGTTTCCGTGCGCCTGGCCGATATCGACAGCGACGGTGATCTGGACATCATGAGCGGCGCCTACAGCCGCGGTCCACGCGACGCAGACGATCCGCAGCGCGGGGCGCAAGAAGCTTCGGGTCGTATCGCGTGGTTCGAAAACTCCGGCGATGGCGCCCGTTTCACCCGGCATGATGTTTCCCGACGCCAGCGCGGCATGTATGACAAATGGCTCCACGCAGATCTGGATGATGACGGCGACTTGGACTTTATCGGCACCCGCGGCAACAGCGAACCTTACGATGGCGTTATCTGGCTGGAGCAGGTACGCACCCCCGCACCGCGGATTCGTTTTCAGGGGGCACGCGAAGAGGACAGTAAACAGTACCCCCTGCCGTGAATTAGGTAGGCGCTAAAGCTCAAAACAAAACACTGGTTTGAGCTCGCCAGCCTCGGTGCCAGTATGAGCCCGGGTTAATTCAGAGCGAGCGCAACCCCCGCGGACCGTACAGGCAAGGTGACAGACAGGCCCCCGCATTTACCAATTCTCCGCACGAGGGGGCACTGGCCACGGGCGCAGCGGGGACCGGTATGGCCGCAAACGGCAGTATCCAGAACAAAAGCACCGCTAGCATTACGCCGCGCCGTTGATGAATTGAGCTCGAAGGCATGCTTCACTTCCTTGTTGTAGGGAATTTGTCGTGGCGGTGTTTGTTGCGCTTACGCATCGGTATAGCCGACGGCTCGATCCGCAAAACGTGCACCCTACTCAGACCGAGTCCCTCCGTCCGTGCTGCCAGCCTGCGCAGCAAACACTCACAAGCCTGCCAACAAGCAAATTTCGTTCCACCATCAAAACCCTTTATTTTCAGTTATTTAGCACACCGTCCAGACGAGCATGTAAGATCTCTCGACACCCTTCAGACGGCACGGTGTAAAAGTTCCTGACACCTGATGTTTATCGTTAGCTTCGATCTGAACGAGGAACATCGACAATAAACTCGCTCATTTCACAGTATGATGAGCCGGTACTGGGCAAATTCCGATTTAGGTGCGACACTCACCTTATGTCGTTACGCCCCATCACCCTCATCGGTATCATCATCAGCATCGTCACCGGCGTTGGCTTGGGTGTTGTCCTCCACGAACGCTTCGACCGCCAGGAACCGTCCGAGCCGGCCCAACGCTTGAGCGAGGCCCTGGAGCATGTGCTCACCCACTATGTGGACGACATCAGCGAGGAAGAGTTGCTCAGCAATGCCCTGGAAGGCCTCGTCAATCGTTTGGACGTTCACTCCGCCTTCCTGGACGAAGACGACTTCGATTCCCTGCAATCCACCACGACCGGGCAGTTCGGCGGCATCGGCATCGAACTAGGGCTGCAAGATGGTCGGTTCACCGTGATCGCACCCATCGACGCCACGCCGGCGGCACGGGCGGGCTTGCTCGCCGGAGATCGCATTACCGAGGTCGATGGCGCCAGCGTCGAGGGTCTCAAGCTGATCGAATTGGTGGAGCAGTTGCGCGGCAAGCCAGGTACGGAAGTGGCGTTGACGATCCGCCGCGAGCTGGTCACCGCACCCCTGGTGTTCAACCTGCAACGCGCCGTGGTGGAAGTGGCGAGTGTGCGATCACGCATGCTGGAGCCCGGCTACGGCTATCTGCGCATCTCACAATTCCAGGTAGATACCGGGAAAGATGTGCTGCGCAACGTCTCACGCCTGCAGGATGAGGCGCGTACACCCCTGCAGGGTCTGGTGATCGACCTGCGCAACAACCCAGGCGGCACGCTACAGTCATCGGTGGAAGTGGCGGATCACTTTTTGAGTGAGGGTCTGATCGTCTACACCGAAGGCCGCTTGAAGTCGAGTTTCGCCAAATACCGTGCGACCGGCGGAGATGTTATGGAAGGCATGCCGATTGTCGTTCTGATCAACGGTGGCTCAGCCTCCGCTTCGGAAATTGTCGCGGGCGCCCTGCGCGATCATGCTCGCGCGGCGCTGCTCGGGAGCACCAGTTTTGGCAAAGGCTCGGCCTAGAACCTGATGACAACGATGCTACAATACGCGTCAGACAAGGTTAGCGTAAAAAATGGCGCAGAGCGCCGGCAGCAGATGCTGCAGCTGGCAGGGTGCTGGGCGGTGACTACTTTGTGCTATAAGTTGTAGAAGACACCCACGAGCGGCTGAAAAAGGCGGAAGCTGCGCGGATGGCATAGTTCAAAAGTAAGGTTTGGCAGCACTTCAAGTTTGTGACCTGCAGCCAGGACAACGCCCTTAGCTGGACGGTGCAGTGCTTACATTGCGGCAAATAGTTGCCGCATTTGCGAGGGAGTGGGCACGGCAGCCCAACCAATCTGGAACGCCATTTGAAAGTACATGGAATCCGCATCTATCAACCCCCTAAAAAGTTAAAACATGCAAAGAGGGCGTCG
>JBCCHL010000097.1:0-17522 GCA_039028775.1 Pseudomonadota bacterium
CACCCACATGCTGATCGGTATGTGGTAGAGGAAGTTCATCCAGAACGCCGTGACCAGAGACTCGGTATACAGCAGGACCAGCACGAATGGCGTGGTCGCAATCACGGTGATGAAACCAATGTAGAGGCGTCCATTCGACCAGGTCAACTTCCAACGATCCGCCAGGTAACCCCCTAGGCTCACGCCGATCAAACCGGCGATGGCATTCCCCACACCGATGTACAACCCGACCTCGGTGGCGGTCACCTCATGCGTTCGCTGCAACAACGGCGCGACCCAGAAGCCCAACCCATAGGAGGCAAAACTGATGGTCGGGAACGCGAGCGTGGTATAGATCAGCGCACGACTGCCGAAGATCATCTGATAAGTGGCCGGGTCGCGCCGAGCGAGGGATTGTGCCCAGGTAAAGGTGATGTAACCCCCGATCCCGAGCACGATCCACTGGGCCGTACTCCCGGTCCACCACACCAAGAGCATCACACACACGGCGATCGCTGCGGCTCCGAGCAAGTTGTTGCGCACACTGCCTTCCAGCCGCGCGAGGTATGCCAGACTGAGCCCTGGCACGACCGTCATCATCTCCTGGGCGAGCACGGAAAAGGGTTTGGGGTGTTTGGGCGCGACCAGCCCTTCGCTGATCCCGCGGATCGGCTCCTTGAGCGTTCGCACCCAAGCCGCCATGAAAATACCGGGAATACCGACCGCTAGAAACGCAACCTGCCAGCCGCGCAGACCAAACGGCTGATCGATCGGATAGGCGTTGTTCCACGCATCGACAATAAAACCACCCAACGCGATCCCGATACCTCCGCCTATGTATACCCCGGATGAGTAAAGCGCGATAACCGTCGCGCGCAGGCGCGGGGGATAATAGTCCGCGAGCATCGAATAGGCCGCGGGCGATGCGCTCGCCTCGCCGATGCCCACGCCGATGCGAAACCCCGCGAGTTGCACAAACGAGCGCGCAAACCCGGACAGCGCGGTCATGGCGCTCCAGACCAGCAGCCCGACGGAAATCAGACTACGACGATTCCACACGTCGGCGAAGCGCGCCAGGGGAATGCCGAATACGGCGTAGAACACGGCGAAAACGGTGCCATAGAGGAAACCCATCTGCGCATCGGAGATACCCAGGTCGGCTTTGATGTCCTCGGCGAGGATAGAGAGGATATTCCGATCAACAAAGTTGAAAACATACACAATGATGAGGACAAACAGCACATAGTGTGCGTACCTGCCACCAACTTGTGTGTTCTCTTCTGTTACCTCCGGTTCGTCATCTGCGGCTGCCAAGATCGCCCCCTTTATTCTTCTATTTGTCTAACATCGTTGGTTTGATTTTGCTTGCGTCAAGCGCCCACTTGATTGGGTAGCGGCTCGCCGTTGATGTAGGCCTCGACATTTCTGAGCGCGCACATCCCCATCGCCTCGCGGGTTTCCACGGTTCCACTGCCCATGTGCGGCAACAGCACAACCTGGGAAAGCGACATAAGTGCGGGTGCTATCGCCGGCTCGGCTTCGAAAACATCCAGACCGGCCCCGGCAATCTCGCCGCGATTTAACGCATCAGCCAACGCCGCTTCGTCGACCACGTCGCCCCTCGCCGTATTGATGAGATGGGCGTGGGATTGCATCAAGCCAAGGGTGCGCGCATTGATCAGATGATGGGTCTCGGCGGTCGCTGGGCAATTCAGGCTCACAAAGTCGGAGCTGCCAAGCAAGGTATCGAGATCCACGCGTGCAGCCGCCAGTTCCAGCGCGACGGACTCCGCGACCGCCGAGCGATTGTGATACAGAATGTGCATGCCCAGCCCATGCTTGGCCATGCGTGCCAAACGCACACCGATGCGCCCCATACCAACGATGCCCAGTGTCTTACCGCAGACCTGGGATGAGAGCATGTGCGTCGGCCGCCAGCCGGTCCATTCACCGGCGCGCACGTGACGCTCCCCTTCCGCAGTGCGCCGCGCGGTCATCATCAGCAAGGACAGCGCAATCTCTGCGGTGGCATCGGTCAGCACCCCCGGCGTGTTGGAAATCTTCACTCCGTGCTCTGCCGCGGCTGATAGATCGATGTGGTTATATCCGACCCCGAAGTTGGCCAGCAGCCCGGTCCGCGGTTGCGCGGCGGCCCAGACCTCCGCACGCAGGTTGTCCGTCACGGTAGGACATACCACTTCACAGGTGTTGAGCGCCTCGATCAACTCCGCGCGATCTAACGCATGATCGTCGGTGTTGAGCACGACCTCCCCAAGTTCGGCCATACGTCGCTCAACCGCGTCCGGCCATCGCCGGGTCAGAAAAATTCTCATCTATCCCCCTGCAATCCGCGCAGCTCAAACGCCCCCGCGTTCACCTTCCTCGAAAACAGCGCCTCCCCGGCGAAATCAAACCAGCCCGGTCACCGGTATCAGCGCTCCATGGACCGCGCGTGAGGCATCCGCAGCCAGGAAGCAGATGACCTGCGCGAGATCGTCCGGGTGAACCCAGGTGGCATGGTCAGCATCCGGCATATCGGTTCGATTGCGAGGTGTGTCGATCAGGCTCGGCAAGACCGCATTGACGTTGATCCCATGCCCTTTGATCTCATCGGATAGCGCTTCGGTCAGGCGCATCACGGTCGATTTGGCAGCGGTGTAGGCGCCCATGTTACCCGTTCCCCGCAGCGCGCCGAGCGCGCCCACGTTGACGATGCTGCCACCGCCATTCGCAATCAGGATCGGCACCGCCACGTGAAGCACCGTGCGCAGGGTGGTGACGTTGATCTTGAACAGGAAATCCCACTGTTCATCCGCCGTCTCGTGAACCGTAGGTCCCATGTCGAAGCCACCGGCGACGTTGGCAAGCGCATCGAACGGGCCAATTCGTGCAAAACAGTCCCGCACTGCGTCAACATCCGTCAAATCTACGGTATGTGTAATGCCGATGTCGGAATCGAAGTCCGGCACAACGTCCAGAAGCTCAACTTCCGCACCCTGTTGCTTGGCTATGCGTCCGACTGCGGCACCCAAAACTCCGGCTCCACCGGTGACTACTATCTTCTTGTTTTCGAGCACTTCGTCTCTCTCTCCCCATCGATGATCGGTACACTCTCCTCAGGAGGGTACTTGCCTTTTACCGCCCCATGCGGACAAGCTTGTGGCTTGGTGACATGACCTGCACCGGACCCTATCACACTTTGGCCTGCGCCGAAGCAGACCTGGTATTGGGCGTCGAAGGTCGCTTGGACCTACGGACATGGCTGGCGACAATAGAGTTGGATGGTAGGTTGCGCGCCCGCGGATTGCACCGGGTCTCAGTACACAGGTCTGTGCACGCAGGTCAAAGAACACAAGCCAAGTAATACAGGCAAAGAAACATAGACACAGGGTGTGGATAGCATGAACTTTTCTGCCTACGTGGCTCAGGTCGCCAACAGCGACGTCAGGTTCACCGGCTTGCTGCTGGTCCTCGTCAATCTTCTGCCCTGGGGTGGGGTCTTCTTCTGGGATTGGGATGTGGGCAACATCGTGATGTTGTACTGGGCGGAGAATCTGATCATCGGCTTCTGGGTGCTGGTCAAGATTTTGCTGGCAGCCCCGCTCGGCGGACTGTTCCTCGCCGCCTTTTTCCTGATCCACTACGGTGGCTTCTGCGCGGGACATGGGGTGCTGGCGTCGCAACTCCTCGGGTTGCCGATCGAAGACCCTATGGGAGAGTTGTCCTGGCCGTTCTTTTTTGTGTTCGTCGAGATGTTATACAACATCACGGTAGCCGTATTCAGCGCCGCGTCCACGCCCTGGCTCTGGTGTTTCTACGCGGTCGCGTTCAGTCACACCATCAGCTTTGTGTACCACCGCCTCTTGCGCCGGGAAGATGTAGATAAACAACCCCGCGAGCTGATGAGCCAGCCCTACGGACGGATCATCGTCATGCACCTGACCGTGCTGCTCGGCGCCTTTGCGATCGAAGCGCTGGGTGCCCCCATCGCACTATTGGCCATCCTGGTAGCGACCAAGACGGTGATCGATCTGAATGCCCACCGTAAGGCCCACGCGAAGGCGGAAGTCCAGGAATAACGCCGCCCTAAGCCTGTTGCTCGGGCACAAACACCTCCAGATCGGCATGGGCGGCATCGAGGGTCAGCTGGCAGGACAGACGGCTGTGCTCATCCATCCCCCAGGCGTAGTCCAGCAGTTCACGTTCATACGACGGCGGCTCGGAGAAGCGGGCGGACCAGGGTGGGCGTACCCAGCAGTGACAGGTGCAGCAGGTCGCCCCCCCGCCACACTGCGCGATGATGCCCGGGACCCCGTTGTCCAGGGCAACATCCATGACCGTATCGCCAGGGCGCGCCTCAAAACTCAGGCGCGACCCGTCCGAGAGAATAAAATGTATCTGAATCACCGCATTATTGTGCGGCAAGGGTGCGCTGCACAAAAGCGCTCATTTACGCTAAGATCGTGGGCTGCCTGCTTGGAAGGAACTACTTTGATCATTGGACTCACCGGCGGTATCGCGTCGGGGAAATCGACTGCCGCCCAACTTCTCGGCACGTGGGGAGCACACGTGATCGATGCCGATAAGCTGGGCCACCGCGCCTATCTGAAAGATACGCCAGCCTACTTCCAGGTGATTGAGACATTCGGCGCTGACTGTGTCGGTGAGGACGGCGAGATCGATCGCAAAGTACTCGGCAGTAAAGTGTTCGGCGCGGGTAATCGTCTCGACGAGTTGACCGCCATCGTATGGCCGGCGATCCGCCGCCTCGCGGAGGAAGAGATCCAGACCGTGGCCGCGCAAGATCCGAAACGGGTCATCGTGCTCGAAGCCGCGGTACTCTTAGAAGCAGGCTGGCAGGATCTGGTCGATCAGATCTGGGTCACCATTGTCGAACGTCCCATCGCCATCGCCCGCGCGAGTGCCCGCGACGGCATCGACGCCGCTGCGGTCGAAGACCGCATCAATGCCCAGTTGAGCAACGAGGAGCGCAGCGCCGCTGCTCATGAGGTGATCGACAACTCCCAGGACGAAGCCCATCTCACCCAACAATTAGAGCGTCTCTGGGCGCAAGTGAGTCGCTCATGATTATCGATTTACATGCACACTCCATAAAATCCGACGATGGTCGGGCAAAAGTGCACAACTACTGCCAATGGATCGCGACCCGCAACATTCCAATCGACGGATTTGTGCTCACCGAACACCGTCAGTTCGACAACGAATCCGATTACTCGGATCTTGCGGCCAAACACGGTATCACCATTCTCAAGGGCGCCGAGGTCGAAACCGAATATGGTCACGTGCTGGTGTTCGGCGTCACCCCCGCCCTGCAGGCCTGCTTCGATTTCAGCAATATCCATCTGCCATTGGCCAACGTGCTGCAAGCCTGTGACGAACACAACGCCGTTGCAGTCCCTTGCCATCCCGGGCGCAAACGCGTCGGCATGGCGGCCCACCTGGAAGAATATGGCGTTCCGGAAGGTGTCCGTATTGTCGAGGTGTACAACGGTGGCTCGCGCGGTGACGAAGACGCGGTGGCCCAACAATTGGCCGACGAGCAGAGCTATCTCGGGATCGGCGGCTCGGACGCACACATCGTCAGTCATATCGGTCGCTGCGCCACGGAGTTCCCTGGCGCCATCCACAACGAATTGGAACTGGTGGAAGCCCTCCAGGGCCAGGATTTCAAAGCCCTTAAACTCGCCGCGGAGGAATAATGCCCGAAGTTGCCGGTAACGAACCCCTCGACGTAGAAGCCCTGCGCGAAGAATTTCTGCATAAGGTATTCGACGAGTACGAACTTGTCCTGGAAGCGGATGTCCTGGCCGATTTTGCTAGCGCTTGTGGCGAGACCGCCGCCAAGTACACCGACCCGTCCGACCCTGATTTTCAAGCGCCGCCGACCATCGCGTCCAGCTTCCAACCCCGCGCGCGCTACCCGGAGGGTTTTCCGACCTTCCAGGGTCTGGGCATGGATGCGGGCAAGGCGGTGCACCCGGCCAAGCCAATGCGTGCCGGCGTATCCATCACCGCCAAAACCCACATGCACGACATCTACACCAAGACCGGCCGCTCCGGGCGCATGGTGTTCTTCGTCAACCGCATGGAGTTTTTCGATCCGCATGGCGAGATGCTCGGCTCATCCGACACCAGTATTGTCATCCGGGAGAAGCCGCAGGAATGACCATCAATCATGTCTCAGAAGTGGAATTCGGTGGTGAACTGCCCGCTTTCCAACCGGATACGTCGCTGGCTAACGTGAAGCGTTTTGCGGTCGCCGCGGGCTGGGATGGCCCACGTTTTACCGATCATGAGTACGCGCGCAAGGAAGGCCTGCCCGGCGCGCTTGTCCCCGGCATCATGAACCAGGGATTCTTAAGCGCCATGATCCACCGCTGGGCGCCGGCGGCTGAGATCCAGTCCATCGATACCGTCTTTCGTGCACCCTGCATCGTGGATGAACCCTACAACATCAATGGCGTCGTCACGGATATCGACGAAGACACCGGCGAGGTGGAAATCGATCTGACGGTGACCAACGACGCGGGAGAGACCCGAGTCTTCGGCACTGCCAAGGCACGCCTGCCCATCTGACTGTACCGGCCAGCCAATCTGAACAAACCCTCGCGCGCAGCGATGATAGACGCAAAGCCGACACGAGGGTCGGCGAGTGCCGCGCAGGCCCGCCTACTCTTCTTCTGGAATAAGCGTGTTGAAATGACCCGCCTTGTGCATGCGTTCCACAAAATCGTCGTCATACGCAGATTCAGGATCTGACCGCACAAACTGATCCAACGCGTGCGCGTCATCGCCAACCAGTATGCGCCAGCGTTGGTCCTTGACCCCATCCAGTATGATGGCGGCAGCTTGCGCAGCGGTGGTTGGGGCTTCATCGCGGAAGGCGATGGCACGCTGATGCATCATCTCGCGGATGTGGTCATCCGGCACGTTCCCCACCGGCTGACCGACCGCCAACAGCCGTTGCCGGATCGCGTCGACCTCCTCCGCGGACATATCCAACGCCCCAGCGCGCCCCAGCACCTGCGAGGTATTGATGGCGATGGAGGTACCGATGTGCCCCGGCATGACGACCGATGCATGCACGTGAGGCGCGTTGATCTTCAAGTCCGTCACCAGCGCTTCGGTAAACCCTTTGACCGCAAACTTCGCCGCCGCATAAGAGGTATGTGAGATGCCGGGGCCGAGGCTGGCCCAGAAGCCATTGACCGAACTGGTATTGATGACGTGTCCCTCGTCGCTGGCGACCAACAGGTCCATAAACGCTCGGCAGCCGTAGTACACCCCGTACCAGCAGACCGCAAATGTCCGCTCCCATTCCTCGCGGTCGCCCGTCACGAACTCACCACCTCCGCCTATGCCGGCGTTGTTGAATAGCAGATTGATGTGTTGAGTCTCATGTTGCTCCACAACCTCATCGCGGAACTTAACCATCTGCGCCTCCACACCAACATCGCAGATGTGCGAGGTGACACGCTGCCCGTCACCAGGTGCCGCAAGAGAGGCCGTTTCTGCCATGTTCTCGGCGGACACATCACACATGGCGACGTGCGCGCCCGAAGCCACCAGCTGGCAGACCAATTCTCGGCCCATCCCTGTGCCACCACCGGTCACCACTGCGATCTTGTCGGCAAAATCTTGCATATCTTCCTCGTTGCTAGTGATGGGCGTCAGTCGCCCAGATACTGATCGTATTGAGCGGGGGTAATGTCCCCCGCCGCGCATAAGCCGGAAATCGCGGCACGGACGATGGACTGGCTGTCCACCGCAAAGTGCGCGCGCAATCGATTGCGCGCCTCGGAGAGGCCATAGCCATCGGTGCCAAGCACCGTATAGTGACCTGGCACCCAGGGCGCGATGCCCAGCGGTATTTTCTTCATGTAATCCGTGGCCGCGACGAATACACCCTGGTGACCCGCGAACATGGTAGCCACCCGCGGCTCGCGTGCTGCATCATGTATATGGTTCTGGTTGTATGCCACTGTGGCCAGCGCATCACGCTCGAGTTCGGTGAAGCTGGTGATCGACCAGACACTCACGTTCATACCAAAGCCCAGGAGTTGTTCGCGCGCGGACCAGGCTTCCTGGAAGATGCTGCCGCTGGCCAGCAGATGCACGGTGGGGGCATCCGAGGCTACCTCTTCTCGGGAGAAACAATAACCCCCATCCACGATGGCCTGCGCAAGGGCGTCGGCACTGAATCCCGATTGCTCAGCGACCGTCTGCATATCGGGTTGGGCGTGATTCTCGTTGTACAGCGTGAGGTAATAGAACACATCCTCGCCCTGCTCATACATACGATACATGCCGTCGCGCACGATGGTGGTCAACTCGAAACCGAATGCAGGATCATAACTGACAAGGTTCGGCACGGTACTGGCCAACAACTGCGAGTGTCCGTCCTGATGCTGCAGGCCCTCACCGTTCAGTGTGGTGCGTCCAGCCGTGCCACCGAGCAGGAAGCCGCGACACATCATGTCGCCGCAGCTCCAGATCATGTCGCCCACGCGCTGAAAGCCGAACATCGAGTAGAAGATATAGAACGGCACCATCGGCAAGCCATGCACCGCATATGCGCTGCCCGCTGCCATAAAGGAGGCCATTGCACCGGTCTCGCAAATGCCTTCCTGCAGGATCTGGCCATCCGCCGCTTCGCGATAAGGTAACAGCGTATCGGCATCCACCGGTCGGTAGTTTTGGCCCTGCGGCGAGTAGATGCCGGCGACTTTAAACAAGCCATCCATACCGAAGGTGCGCGCTTCGTCAGGCACGATTGGTACTATATAACGACCTATCTCTTCGTCGCGCAGCAGTTGGGACAACAGGCGCACCATGACCATGGTGGTGGAGATCTCCCGCTCGCCTGATCCCGCGAGGAGATCCGCAAATCCCTCGAGAGATGAAATGGGTAGCGGCGGACAGATCTGACGCCGTCTGGGTACCGGGCCACCCAGCGTTGCGCGCCGATCGCGCAGGTAGCTCATCTCCACCGAATCGTCATCCGGACTGTAGAACGCGGCAGCGCGCGCTTCGCTGTCGGTTAGGGGTATGCCGAGTTCCGCGGCCAGTTGGACCCGTTCATCCCCGGACATATTCTTGTACTGATGAGCGGTATTCTTCCCTTGTGCGCCCATGCCGTCACCTTTAACGGTTTTGACCAGCACCACCGTCGGCTTGTCAGTCGCTTCCATGGCGCGTTCAAACGCGGCATAGACTTTCTTGCGATCCTGACCACCGCGCTTGATCTCCTTCACCTCCGCATCGGTAAGGCTCGCCATCATGCGCTCGAGCTCCGGATTACCTTCGACCCAGTGTTCGCGCTGGACGTCGCCGGGCAACACGGAGTACATCTGATAGTCGCCGTCCAGACACTCGTCCATGCGGGCCCGTAGCACACCGTTCGTATCCCGGGCTAACAAGCCGTCCCAACCGCTGCCCCAGATGACTTTGATCACATTCCAGTCGGCACCGCGGAACACCCGCTCCAGCTCCTGGATGATCTTGCCATTGCCGCGCACAGGACCGTCGAGGCGTTGCAGGTTGCAGTTCACCACCAGAATCAGATTGTCGAGTTTCTCGCGCGCGGCGATGTTGATGGTGCCGAGCACTTCCGGTTCATCGGATTCGCCATCGCCGATAAAGCACCAGATCTTGCGCTGGCTATTGGGCTTCAAACCCCGGTTCTCCAGGTATTTGGCAAAGCGCGCTTCATAGATGGCGGACGGGGTTGACAAGCCCATGGACGCATTTGGCATCTCCCAGAAGTCCGGCATGCTGCGCGGGTGCGGGTAGGACGAGAGGCCACCTCCCGCACCCAACTCACGCCTATAATTTTCCAGCTGGCCTTTGTCCAGCCGCCCTTCCAGATACGCCCGTGCGTAGATGCCAGGCGCTGCGTGGGGTTGCGGCAGGATCATGTCTGGATCTTTGTCCTCGTCGAACCCTTGAAAGAAGTGATGGAAACCCACCTCCATCATAGTGGCGCAGGAAGCGTAGGTTGCGATGTGTCCGCCGAGGCCCAGACCCTGATCCTGTCCGCGCAGCACCATCGCGATCGCGTTCCAGCGAATGATGTTCTCGATCCGCTCTTCCAGCTCGATATCGCCGGGATAGGTCGGTTCCTCCGCCACAGGAATCGTGTTGACATACGGCGTGTTGAGAGTCGCTTCGTTGAGCGGAATGTTAAGACCGAGCACATGATCCTGCACGCTGCGCAGAATTTCCCGCACACCCTCTTCACCGTACTCTTCTAAGATGGCCTCTATGGATTCGGCCCATTCCTGCTTGTCTTCAGCAAGGCTGAGCGCCTGCTCCATACTCTCGTCGGACTCCGCCACCCCGCTAAAGCCTGGACTTGATCAGTTCGGCGTGCTGGGCGAGCAGATCGAAGTCCGCCATTTCGCGAGCATGCATGCCAAACTCGACCCCTGCGAAGCGCGGCATGATATGAAAGTGCAGATGAAACACTGTCTGTCCAGCCGCCGAACCGTTGAGCTGGGCGAGCATGATCCCCGGCGCCTCAAAGGCGGCTTTGACCGCCGCAGCAACCGTCTGGGTCGTACGGATCGTATGGGCCAGGATTTGTGGGTCGACGTCGTGCAGGTTTTCGGCCGTGTCCTTGGGGATGACGAGGGTATGGCCATCTACCTGGGGCATAACGTCCATAAAGGCGAGCGAGTATTCATCCTCATATACTTTAAACGCCGGCGCTTCCCCGCGCAGGATCTTTGCGAAAATGTTATCGCTATCGTAAGCCATACCGTTCCTGAGTTGATGCTGTTCAGATGATCTAGGGTTTCAGTTCAGGTCGAACCCGACGTAGCCGCCGTCCACCACCTCGTTACACTTCTCGACGTAGGGTGGCACGCCCAGATACGGCATGAACACCCGCGACTTGCCTTCGATGTTGGCACCCAGATACCACGAGTTGCAATGCGGGAAGATAGTGGGTTCGGCGGTTTCGTTGACATGGTCGACCCATTCGTCTTCCGCTTGCTCTTGCGCATCGATCAGCGTGTGCTGACGTTCGCCCATGTAGCCGATGCAGTCGGACACCCAATTCACATGCTGCTCGATGGACGGCAACATGTTGGATAACACAGAAGGACTGCCCGGGCCGGTGATCAAGAACAGGTTCGGGAAGCCCGCCGTAGCCAGACCGAGGTAGGCCTTCGGGCCTGCCGCCCACTTCTCCTGCAGACGTTGACCGTCCAAACCCCGAATGTCGATGTTGGTCACCGCGCCGGTCATAGCATCGAATCCGGTCGCGAGAATCAGCGCGTCCACTTCGGTACGCGTAGCGCCGGTGACAACCGCCTCCGCGGTGATCTCCACAATCGGATCTTCCTTGATGTCGATCAGGGTCACGTGCGTCTGGTTATAAGTCTCGTAATATTCTGTGTCTGCGCACAGGCGTTTGCAGCCGATGGGTGTATCCGGGGTCAGTTTGTTCGCCAGCTCCGGGTCGTCCACCTTGGCCGCAATCTTCTCCGCGAAGAAATCACGCGCGGTCGCATTGGCCTGATCATCAAACACCAGATCGCTAAACGCACCGAGGAAGCCCAGACCACCCTCCGCCCAGCGCGCCTCAAATTCCCGCTGACGCTCGTTTTCGGAGACCTCGAACACAGACTCCTCTCGCTGGGTGAAGTTCGCCCCGAAGCCCTCCTGCCAATTGTCCGCTCGAAACTGGGCATAGCGCGACTTAATGTCCGCAACAAAAGCAGGATCCAGATCATGGTTGCGTGCGGGGATCGAGTAGTTTGGCGTGCGCTGAAAAACGGTCAGGCTCTCGGCCTGTTCAGCGATCACCGGAATACTCTGCACCGCAGAACTGCCGGTACCGATGATACCTACGCGCATCCCCGTGAAGTCGACCCCCTCTTGGGGCCACTTTCCGGTGTGGTATATCGGTTTAGAAAAGTTATCTAACCCTTTGATATTGGGAAAATTTGGCATTGATAGACAGCCGGTCGCCATCACCACATAACGCGCAGTGAAGGTCTCGCCATCGTTGGTCTCAACGCGCCACAGCCGGGTCGTCTCATCGAAGTCACAGCCGCTAACACGGGTGTCGAACTGCATATCGCGCAACAGATCAAAGCGCTCGGCCACGTGGTTGGCGTAGTCTAAAATCTCTCCCTGACTGGAGTAGCGCTCGGTCCATTCCCACTCTTGCTGGAGCGCCTCGGAGAACTGGTAGGAATACTCCATGCTGGGGATGTCACAGCGCGCACCGGGATAGCGATTCCAATACCAGGTGCCGCCCACCCCACTGCCCGCTTCCAAAACCCGAGCGGTGAGCCCCAGTTCACGCAGCTTGTACAACATGTAAATACCCGCAAAACCAGCACCGACCACTATGGCATCCAGCTGATCCGTGTTGGCTTGATTGTTACTCTGCATGACGAGACTCCCCTGAATTCTATTGCCCGGCGTACTATGCCAGTGTTGACGAGTAGCACCCTCACCCCGACCCCGGCGGTGATACAGCGCGCTTTCGCAGACATGATTTTGCGCTGATCGAGGGTTACGACGCAACCTTGTCCAACCAGGCTTTGATGGTGTCGCTGTGCTCACCCAGCTCAGGCACCGACAACACCTCGTGTACCGGCTGCCCTGGCACGATCGGTAGGTGCACGAGTTCCCCGCCTACCCTGACTTCGTGGGTGTGTAGATCCGGATGCTCGGCCAGATCGGCGACGCTGTTGACCGGCGCAAACGCAAGATCGGCGGCATCCAGACGTCGGGCATTGGTGGCATAGTCGCTCTGTGCAAACAAATCACTCAACGTGGCATCGACAAACGAACGATGCGCTACCCGCGTCGGGTTGTCGAGACAGCGCGGATCTTCGAGCAGGCTATTCGCCGGCAACCCTGCCCCGCACAGCCGCTGCCATTCGCGCTCGTTCTGAATGGAGAGTACAAACTGCTTGCCCTCCGACGAGGCGAAGACCCCGTAAGGACAGATGCCTGGATGCGCCAACCCCACCCGCACGGGCGCACCATCGCCCAGGGTATGGAACAGCAACGGCACACTCATCCACTCACTCACCGCATCGAACAGCGAAACGTCCAGCGCAGCGCCGCGCCCGCTGCGACCACGGGCGATCAAGGCTGTCAGGATGGCCTCATACGCGAACATGCCGGTTGCGAGATCGACCAGCGATACGCCCACCCGTCCCGGACCTTCCGGCGTGCCGGTAATCGACGCCAGTCCGGACTCTGCCTGCATCAGAAGATCGTAGGCCTTGCGCGAAGCTCCGGGACCCTTGGGATTAAACCCGGCGATCGACATGGAGATGAGACCGGGGTGAGCGGCGTGCAACGCCTCGAAGTCCAAGCCTAGACCTTGCAGCGCCCCGGGTTTGAGATTCTGGATGAGCACATCTGCGCGTCCGATCAGAGTCCGCAGGTAGTCCAGATCATCGGGGGTGCGCAAGTCCAGCACCAGAGATTCCTTGCCCGCGTTCAACCAGGCAAAATAGCTGCTGTGACCGGCGGCCACAGTATCGTAGCTGCGCGCGAAGTCCCCTTCCGGGCGTTCGACCTTGATAACCCTCGCTCCGGCCAGGCGCAGGCGCCGCGCACACAAAGGTGCCGCGACCGCCTGCTCCAGGGAGACCACCGTGATGTCTTGCAATGCGTTCATGCGCTAGTTCGTACCCGCCCTTCGCTAGGCAAAAGAGACCGAACAAAAAAAGAGGGCGTAGCGCCCTCTTTTTCTTACGACGTCATCCGACGTCTTCAGCCAGCGGCGTTGTAGCCCAGGATGGCCTTCGTTTCGAGGAATTCCTCGAAGCCATGGGCACCCCATTCGCGACCGTTGCCGGATTGCTTATACCCTCCGAACGGCGCATTGTTGTCCACCGGCGCACCGTTGAGATGCACGTTACCCGTACGAATCAGGCGCGCGACCTTCTTGGCACGCTCCGGGTCAGCCGATGAGATGTACCCTGACAAGCCATACAACGTGTCGTTGGCGATCCGCACTGCGTCTTCGTCGTCCTCATAGCCGATCAGCGACAACACCGGGCCAAAAATCTCTTCCTGGGCGATGGTCATGTCGTTGGTCACATGCGAGAACACGGTAGGCTTGATGTAGTAGCCCGCGTTCAGCCCGTCCGGACGGCCGGTGCCGCCGATCTCGAGCTTGGCACCTTCATCGATACCTTTCTGGATAAGATTCTGAATCTTGTCGAACTGCACTTCCGACACGACCGGACCGATGGTGGTGCCGTCCGCCCCCGGGTCCCCGACCTTGACGTTTTCTGCAGCGGCCTTGGCGATCGCTGCCGCTTCATCCATGCGCGCGTTCGGCACCAGCATGCGCGTCGGCGCGTTACAGCTCTGGCCGGAGTTCATGCACATGCCGAACACATCGCGGGAGATCGACTTGGCGAAATCTGCGTCATCGAGAATGATGTTAGCAGACTTGCCACCCAATTCCTGAGCGACGCGCTTGACCGTGGGTGCGGCGTTTTTGGCCACTTCCACACCGGCGCGGGTCGACCCGGTAAACGACATCATGTCGACCTGCGGATGGGAGGAGAGATGCGCACCGACCGTAGGTCCGTCGCCGTTCACCAGGTTGAACACGCCGGCAGGCACACCTGCCGCATCCATCACTTCGGCGAACAGAATTGCATTGAAGGGTGCCACCTCGGAGGGTTTGAGCACCATGGTGCAGCCCGCAGCCAGCGCCGGGGCGACCTTACATGCGATCTGGTTGATCGGCCAATTCCACGGCGTGATCAGACCACAGACACCTGCCGGTTCTCTGATGACGTGGGAGGAGCCGATGTCTTCTTCGAACTGGTAGTCCTTCAGCACGTTCAGCGTGGTCATGAAGTGACCCAGACCCGCCGGGGCTTGCGCGGCATTGGCCAGCCCGAGGGGGGCGCCCATTTCCTGGCTGATCACCTGAGCGATCTCCGGCATGCGCTCCTGATACTTGGCGATGATGGCCTGCAGCAACTCGACGCGCTCTTCGCGCGAGGTTTGCGAGTAGCTGTCGAATGCGGTACTGGCCGCAGCGACCGCCGCGTCAACATCCGCGGTGCCTCCCATCGCGATGCTGTCGATGGGTTGCTCGGTGGCGGGATTGATCACCTCCAAAAGGGTGCTCGTGCTGGGTTCCACCCAGGCACCATTGATATAAAACTTCTGATTGTTACTCACTTAGGTTTCCTCTGCTCTTGTTAATCGACTCGACGCTGTGCGATTGCCCCTCTTACGATGCAAGCACGATGCAAGCATCGCTCGGAGTCCGCCAAACCGGCCGACTCTTTTTGCAAATCCGCTTTTGTACTGTTCAGGTAGGCCCCGGTCTCTCCCGTCATTAAGTACCAGGCCACCCCACCCGTCCCGGTGGACCCTAGCTTACCCTCCCTACTCATCCACGCCAAGATCGGGCAAACTACCCGCCGGTTCGACGACGGGGGGATAGTCTCTCGCCAGCGCTGGCGGCGCGCAAGTCGTCGTCACTCAACGCGCTCGGCGACGCAGCTCTCCATTTGCTCATTCGGCAACCGGCTGACCCTGGGCAAAGACAAAGCTAGAGTCTGAAAGCAAGAGTTACAGCGCAAGATTTGCAATAATCGACCGATTATTCCACAGATTAGAACTACGAAGAGAGAGAGTTTATGAAAGGCACTGTGCATTACGAAGTGCGGGGCAATATCGCACTGATGACCATCGACAATCCGCCGGTGAATCCCCTGTCTTCAGGGGTCCGCCAGGGACTACACGATGGTCTGAGCGCGGCGTTGGGTGACGACGCGGTCAAAGCGATCGTGCTCACCGGCGCGGGGCGTGCGTTCATCGCCGGGGCGGACATATCCGAATTCGGCGGCAAGCCCGAAGGTCCAGGGCTGCACGAGTGCCTCACCGCTATGGACGACAGCAGCAAACCAATCGTGGCCGCGATCAACGGCACCGCGTTCGGCGGTGGTCTGGAGGTCGCCCTGTGTTGTCACTACCGCATCATCGCGCCTAAAGCCCAGGTTGGCCTCCCCGAGGTGAAGTTGGGTCTGCTGCCCGGCGCGGGGGGCACCCAGCGTCTGCCGCGTCTGGTCGGCGCGGAAAAGGCCCTCAACTTCATGCTCAGTGGCGAGGGGATCCCCGGTCCGGCGGCAGCTGAGCTCGGCATTGTAGATCAGGTGGCCGACGGTGATATCGTCGAAGCGGGCATGGCGTATGCCCAGGACATCATCGCCAAGGGCAGCCCGGTGCGTCGTGTCCGCGACGAGGACGCGCTGTTGCGCGCCGATCGTGAGAGCACCGAGGTGTTCGATCGCGCACGCAAAGACGCTGCGCGCAAGATGCGCAAGCGCTTTGCGCCGGAGATGATCATCCAATGCGTGGAAGCCGCGGTGAATCTCGGTGACTTCGATGCCGGCATGAAGGTCGAAGCAGAGAACTTCGGCAAGTGCCTCACCCACCCGCAGCGCGAGGCGCTGATCCACATGTTCTTCGCCGAACGCGAAGTGACCAAGATCCCCGACGTCCCCAAGGATACCGCCACTGTCGACATCCAACGCGCCGGGGTGATCGGCTGCGGCACGATGGGCGGCGGCATCTCCATGTCGTTTCTGAACGTGGGCATACCTGTCACGGTGCTGGAGCTGGATCAGGAAGCTCTGGATCGTGGCATCGGAGTAATCAAGCGCAACTACGATATTCAGGTACAGCGCGGCCGCATGGCGGAAGCCGAAGTAGACCAGCGTATGGGCCTGCTCACCGGCACCACCAACTATGAGGACCTCGGAACCGCCGATGTCGTCATCGAAGCGGTCTACGAGAACATCGACGTCAAAGTCGAGACATTCAAGAAGATCGAGGCCGTGGCCAAACCCGGCGCGATTCTGGCCAGCAACACCTCCGGCCTGGATGTCGACAAGATGGCGGACGCCACCACCCGTCCCGAAGCGGTGATCGGCCTGCACTTCTTCAGCCCGGCCAACGTGATGCGCTTGCTCGAAGTGGTGCGCGGCGAGAAGACCAGCAAGGAGACCATCGCCACCTCCATGCAACTCGGCAAACGCTTGAACAAGATCGCGGTATTGTCCGGCAACGCACCGGGCTTCATCGGCAATCGGATGCTGGCCCGCTATACCTCTCAGGCTGCGGAGATCATCCTGCAGGGTGCAACCCCGTATCAGGTCGACAACGTCCTGCTCGAATTCGGCATGCCCATGGGCCCGTTCCAGATGAACGATCTGGTGGGACTGGATCTCGGCTGGCGCGCACGGAAACTCGCCGGCATGAAACCCGAAGATGTACCGATCACAGCCCGTATCGCGGACAAGCTGTGTGAGATGGAGCGTTTCACATCATGCCTGGCCCCAAACGGGGATAGTCAAAGGTTTTGATCAAGCTCTTGGCATTTTTACTACCAATCAATGAATTCATGACCGCTTCTTTCAACGACATGTTCTTAATGCGCTGAGCTGCCCAATCCGCTCGAATCTGGCTACATGGAATTCCCCATACCTTTTCAGTGTATGTCTTAAAGAATGTGC
>JBCCHL010000098.1:0-17376 GCA_039028775.1 Pseudomonadota bacterium
ATGAGTGTGCCCCTGTGCGGCAACTCGATCGGCACCGACCGGCGGTTCCTCGCGGCGTACCTCCCTGACATCGAAAATCACCTGCACTATCGCTCGATCGATGTGTCGAGCATCAAAGAGCTCGTGAAGCGGTGGTACCCAGATCTCGACGGTCGCCGCCCGCAGGGCAAGGGTGCCCACCGCGCCCTCGACGACATCCGTGCGTCGGTGGCCGAACTCGAGTTCTACCGGAAGCATGTGTTCATCGACGCCGGCGACCTCGTACTGCCCGAGCCGCCACCCGACGAGTCCACCGCCACCACCACGCCCAACGCCGCCGCCGACGATGATCATCCGGCACCCACGGCGAGCGACTGAACTGGCCGCCGGCGGCGCACTCGTACTCGCCGTTGCGCTCGTGCTCGCCGCGTGCAGCGTGACGTCGAGTGAACCCGGCGTCGCTGGCCCGAACAGCCTGCCGCCCGCCGCTGCGTCGTCCGCGCTGCCGCCGCCGACGACACCGAGCTCCACTGCGGTCGCCGCCTCGCCGATCGTGATCGAACGGCTCTGGAGTCCCGAGAACGCCGTCGCCGAAATGAACGGGTCCGGGGCGTCTCCTGGGGCAGTGGTGACGGTCGACGACGAGACGCAAACGGACGCCTCATTCGACTTCGGTACCGACGGGGCGTTCACGATGCGCGTGCAGATCCTCGACGAGGGCGCCCACACCGTCTGTGTCGACGACGCCTGTGGCCGTGTGTACACCCGAGCGATCGACGCCGAGTCGATCGAGGAGGTCGAGGCCAAGATCGACGAAGCGATCGTGCTGGCCCGCCAGCGATTCGACTTCGAGGCGGCGCTGCCCGAGTGGCGCATCGAAGTTGCCGGACCCATGTCGGGTACGGGCGGGTCGACCGACGCCGAGAACAAGACGATCGTGATCCATTCGAACCGCGACCGCTCGCTTGACGAGTACGTGGTCACCGTGCTGCACGAGTGGGGACACGCGGTCGATGCGGAAATCGAGGCCATAGCGCTCCAGGCGTACCCGACCATCTTGCAGGACTATGAGCGCGGCGTGGCGCTGTTGCGACATGTACCGATCAAGGTCGATATCGAGGGTCAGTGGCTCACCTTCTTCCAGCGTTCTCACCGCACCGGTGGCAGTACGCCGAGACTGGGCGAGCACGGGTAGCCGGTCCATCAGCCGAAACGCTGCATCGCGTTCGGGCTGAGTCCAGAACAGGATGTCGGTATTGGTCGGCGGATGGCGCAGGAACGCCCGCCACTCGGGGCCGACGAGCCATAAGCCAGCGCCCACAACAACCAACAGGCCAGACAAAACGGCGAGATAGAACTTTACAGAACGTTGCTTCATCGACTGCTCACTGATGAACGGCAGGGGATGCGCATTTTGCAAGGCTTTTGGCGCACGGGCAATCGCGGCGGTGACGGTTGCCAAGCGGCACGCGGCAGACCGTGGTGGCCGGTCCTGTCGATCCTCCGAACAAGTGCGCGGTGCTGGGTTCACCGACAGGATCGCGCGCCCCGCGAGGTGCAGCATGGCTACAGCAGATTCGACGTCCTCGCCAGCGCCTGCTCGGTCGAGTACACCAGCTCGTTGAAGATCTCCTTGGCCGGTCGTACGGCTTTGATCATGCCGATCCCTTGGCCTGCAAAGCCGGGGTTGATGTCGCCACGGCCTGACCGGTTCGCGGCCGCCATAACCGGCCCGGATACGCGCCCCTGGTAAGGCATGGGTAATGGATCGACTTCTTCGCGCGCCCAATGATCTGTCCACTTGCTGCGGATGATGCGTGCCGGTTTGCCCGTAACGGTGCGCGACACCGACGTTCCCTCTTCGGTGGCATCGACAATCGCCTCTTTCTGAAAATCGAAGATGTTCGCTTCTTCCGAGGCAAGAAATGCCGAGCCGACCCAGACCCCTTCAGCGCCCAGCATCATGGCGGCGGCGATGCCGCGACCATCGACGATGCCACCCGCACCGAGGACCGGGGTATCGCCGACCGCATCGACCACCTGCGGTATCAAAGCCATGGTCCCGATGGGCGAGTTGTGACCACCGCCGTCGTGACCCTGCGCGACGATAATATCGAGGCCCGAGGA
Source organism: Pseudomonadota bacterium (assembly GCA_039028775.1). Taxonomy (GTDB): domain Bacteria; phylum Pseudomonadota; class Gammaproteobacteria; order Pseudomonadales; family Azotimanducaceae; genus UBA4421. The sequence goes on from JBCCHL010000098.1 coordinate 2,107, forward strand.
CTTCACCTGTATGGCGTGTCGGACGGCACCCACCACCGCCATCACCTTGGTGCCATTGGCACGCAACTCAGGCATCCACGGCCCCGGGTTGCCGAGCCCGGAGGCGTAGACCGGCACACGCTCTTCGATCACCACCTGCATCTGCGCCTCAAAAAATTCCTTGGTGAGCGGTGCGGGCTCGCCGGGTTCAACCCGGCTGACCAATTCTTCCGGGGGCACAGGTTCGAGGCCTTCGCGTTCCATGAACGCAGCCGCAAATTCCTGCCGCTCCGGCAGCAGATCGGCCGGGGTGGGTCCTTCGCTGTCATCATAGTTGGCGCGGCGTACCGACGCGGGCAACAGAGTGTCTACGCCAAACGGCTTATCGGTGAGCTCCCGGGTCTCGCGGATCCACTCACGCAACAGTTTAGGACCACAACCCGCCGCACCGAGCACCCCCAGACCACCCGCATTCGACACAGCCGCCGCCAGTGCGGGGCAGGATGCACCGCCCATGCCGGCCAGCACGATGGGCTGTTCGATCTCGAGAATTTCACACACTCTGCTGTTGATACTCATGTTCCCCCCTGGTTAAACAATGCGTCTCGTCGGGACGCGCTACGCAAGCGGTGCAAAACTGCCATAAGCGCCGCGATAGAAAAGTAAAGGTTCAGCCTGCTCCACGAGCACGCCAAAATCGCGCACCCGACCGACGGCGATGGTGTGGTCGCCGGCATCGTGTTCCATTTCCAGGTCGCAGTCGACGTAGGCGATGACGTCTTCCAAAATCGGCGCGCCGGTAACCCCGGTCCGCCAATCGATATTGGCAAACTTGTCACCACCTGACTGCGCCATCGCGTCACAGACCTCCTTGTGCTGCGCGCTGAGAATGTTCACGCAAAAACTTCCCGCGTCCCGCAGCTTCGGCCAACTGGATGAGCTTTTTCCCGGACAGAACGCGATCAGTGCCGGATCAAGCGACAAGGACACAAACGACTGGGCGGCAAACCCGGCAGGATGTCCTTCCGAGACCCCGGTGACCACAACCACACCGGTACAGAAGTTTCCCATCGCGTTGCGCAGTTCGCGTTGGTCAAAGTCGCTCATCAAATTCTCCACAGCCTGCTGGATCAGGTTCTTGATCGGTGCACTCTCGGTTTCTGCACCGTTATCTGGGTTGGTCGGTCGCGTCTCGGCGCGCATCGCGAACACGCGACTTGCGACTCCAGCACAAACCCTGACCCGCGCCCGACTATACTCCCCTACCGCCTGGTTTGCTCACGTGGGTTTGCCTAAAATATGGGGCTCAAGACAACGAGCGGATATAGACAAAGCAGATGAGTATCGAATCTTTTCGTAGCGACACCCGTGCCTGGCTGGAGGCTAACTGTCCCGCATCCATGCGCACCGCAAACCCGGAAGAAGAAGTGATCTGGGGCGGCCGCAAGCAGGAGTGGGTGAATGCCGATTCCAAGCTGTGGCTGGAACGGATGGCCGAGCGCGGCTGGACCGTACCGCGGTGGCCAACCAACTATGGCGGCGGTGGTCTGAGCGCGGACGAAGACAAAATCCTGCAGGAGGAGATGCGCCGCATCAACGCACGCTCGCCGTTGCAGAGCTTCGGCATCTGGATGCTGGGGCCGGCATTGCTCGAATTCGCCAGCGAAGAACAGAAACAACACTATCTGCCGCAGATCGCTCGCGGCGAAATCCGTTGGTGTCAGGGCTATTCTGAACCCGGGTATGGTTCGGATCTGGCCGGGCTGCAGACCCGCGCGGAGGATAAGGGCGACTACTACCTGGTCAACGGCGCCAAGATCTGGACCTCCTACGCCGACATGGCCGACTGGATCTTCTGCCTGGTGCGCACCGACGCTGACGCGCCCAAGCACGAAGGCATCAGCTTCCTGCTGTTCGATATGGAGAGCGAAGGCGTTACCACCTCGCCGATCCAGTTGATCAGCGGTGCATCCCCCTTCTGCCAGACCTTTTTCGACGACGTGAAGGTTCCTAAGAGCCAACTCGTGGGCGAATTGAATAAAGGTTGGACCATCGCCAAACGCCTGCTGCAACACGAGCGCCAGATGATCTCGGGGATCGGGGGCAACTCCGCTCTGGGCGGCTCCGGCTCACGCCTTGAGGATCTCGCCAAACAGTATCTGGGCGAGCGGGATGGACAAATCGATCATCCCGCGCTGCGCAGTGCCGTATGCGAACACCGCATGAACGACAAGGCGTTCCAGCTCACGATGGGACGCAGCGGCGAAGAGGCGAAGGCCGGTAAGCCGGATGGCAATCTCGCGTCTATCTTCAAGTTTTACGGTACAGAGCAGAACAAGCGCAAGTACGAACGCATGCTCGACGTCATGGGCAGTCAGGCGGTGGGCTGGGGTGGCGACGGTTTTACTGACCGCGAGACCAATACCACCCGCCAATGGCTCCGCTCGAAAGCCAACTCGATCGAGGGCGGCACCAGCGAGGTGCAGTTGAACGTCATCGCAAAACGTGTGCTGGGGTTGCCTGACTAGGCTGAAACCGCATACAAAAACACCCGCTGACGGCGTAACGCGACGCCAGCGGGTGTGCGGCCTTGCCGGACTTAGCACTGTGCAAGACTCGCATTATGTGCCTTTCCCAATGCACTCGCCAGGTCTGCCGAACGCATAAATATACGCACCTGCGATTTCCGCCTGGATTTCTTGTCAACGCCGCTACTGCGACATCTGCGCAGATGTTTGAAGCCTCCTTCCCGTTGCGGCAGCATGTCCGTGTAGTGCTTCTTTATGTTATCGCGTTTTTACGTTGTGGCGTTGCATTCTCGGCAGATTGCCGCAAAATCCACTCCACTTTAGGGTAACGAAGGACCGTCTCATGATCACCACCATTGTCGTCATCGGCATCATCGCTGTGCTGGCTTTCTGGGCGGTCAGCATCTACAACAAATTGGTTGCGTTGCGCAATCGCTACGAAAACGGCTTTGCCCAAATCGAGGTCCAGCTGAAACGTCGCTACGACCTGATCCCAAATCTGGTGGAGACCGCCAAGGGCTATCTCTCCCACGAGCGCGAGACGCTCGAAGCGGTTATCGCCGCACGCAACCAGGCCATGGCGGGGCTGCAAGCCGCAGCCGCTGACCCGTCGAACGCTTCTGCGATCAAGGAATTAGCGAGCGCTGAGGGCATTCTCGGGGGCGCGCTGGGGCGCTTGAACGTGGTGATGGAAGCCTACCCTGATCTCAAAGCCAACGAGAACATGATGCAGCTGAGCGAAGAGTTGACCACCACGGAGAACAAAGTGGCGTTCGCGCGTCAGGCTTACAACGATCAGGTCACCGAATACAACTCCTATCGCCAGTCGTTCCCGCCGATAGTGTTTGCAAACATGTTCGGCCACGGCCTTGATGCAGAGCTGCTGGAATTTGCGGATTCGGAGCAAATTCAGGAAGCACCGCAGGTGTCGTTCAACTAAGCGTCGATCCGCAACCACAGGCGACCTGACGCCCAGTGAACTTCTTCCAAGCCCAGGACACCGCCCGCCGTAAAACCGGACAGTTGGTGATGCTGTTCGGCCTGGCGGTCATCACCCTGATCCTGCTGACCAACGTGCTGGTTGCCGTGGTCGTATCCTGGGGCGGCGCCCAGCGGGGTGTCGCTTGGCAGGACGCGGTTGCCGCGGTGCCGATCGAGAATTGGCTGGCCATCTCCCTCGGCGTGCTCGGCGTCATCGGCGTCGCCTCTGTATTCAAGTTTGTCGGTCTGCGCGGCGGTGGCCGCAGCATCGCCGAAGCGCTGGGCGGTCACTTGATCCACCAGACCACAACCGACCGCAAAGAGCGGCGTCTGCTCAACGTGGTAGAGGAGATGGCGATCGCGTCCGGGGTGCCGGTACCCCCGGTCTACTTGATTCCCGAAGCGAGCATCAATGCGTTTGCCGCAGGTTTCACCGTTGACGACGCCGTGATCGGCATCAATCAAGGCACACTGGACCTGCTCGATCGTGGCGAACTACAAGGTGTTGTGGCGCACGAGTTCAGCCACATACTGAACGGCGATATGAACATCAACCTGCGCCTGATCGCCATCCTGCACGGCATCTTGTTCGTCGGCATGATCGGCTACGGCCTGCTACGCAGCGGTGGGTTTTCCCGCCGCAACGGTGGCGCACTGGTCGCCTTGGGGGTTGGACTGCTGATCGTCGGCTATGGCGGTACCTTCTTCGGCAACCTCATCAAGGCGGCGGTCAGCCGCCAACGCGAATATCTCGCTGACGCTAGCGCGGTCCAATTCACTCGCGATCCCGGAGGCATCGCGGACGCGCTGAAGAAGATCGGCGGCTACAGTGCGGGTTCGAGCCTCGACAACCCGAAGGCCGAAGAATCCGCCCACATGTTTTTTGGCGCCGCCGCGCCTAAGTTCGCGCGCTCGATGATGGCCACGCATCCACCGCTGGAAGAGCGCATCCTGGCGATCCAACCCAATTGGAATGGTCAGTTTCCCTACCTCGGGGTCACACCCGGCGCTATGGCCGAACAAGCAGGCGTGTCAGCCTTCAGCGGCCCGATCGAGGTCCAAGCCACGCCGGAACAGGTGGTCGCCCAGGTGGGTCAGCCGAGCCCGGAGAGCGTGGACGTCGCGCGCACGCTGATTCAGGACAACCCGCCGGATCTGAAGAACGCCGCTCACGATCAGTACATGGCCCGCGCCCTGATCTATGGCATGCTGATCGTACAGGACGGTGATACTGCACAGGAGCAACTGCGCTATTTGCGTGCCAGGGACGAGGCGCTGGTCAACGATCACCTGGATACGCTGTTGCCCCAGATCCATGCGTCTGCGGGCGCGCACAGGCTCACGCTCTTCGAGATGGCCGTCCCCGCACTCAAGGAGATGTCCAGCGCCCAGTATCGGCGGTTCGACCAGAACTGTGCACAACTGATCACCATCGACAAACGGGTAGATCTCTTCGAGTGGGTGCTGCATCGCCTGCTGATCAAGGAAATCAAGCCGCACTTTGACGGCCCTCAAATTGTGCGCGGCCGCATCAAGAAGATCGGTCGAGTGGAGAGTGAAGCCGCGCACCTGTTGGCGGTCCTGGCCAGCGCTGGGCACGCAGACTACGACCAGCAGCAGAAGGCTTATCGAGCAGGTGCAGACGAACTGGCACTCAGCGTGGCATTCGATTACCAGGAGGTGTTCGACTTTGCGCAACTCAATCGTGCGCTCGCAAAACTGCGCAAGCTCCATCCCCTGACCAAACCCGCGCTGATCAAGGCCTTTGCGAGCGTAGTGCTTGCGGATGATCACCTCAGCGAAGATGAGGGCGCACTGCTGCATGGCATATCCGCCACCCTCGACTGCCCCTTACCGCCGAGCATCTATGCCTGATTCTGGACCTGATTCTCGGGACTAATTCTCCAGGCTCTGGGCACCAGGCCTGCCTCCAGGAACTGAGTCATGACCAGCCCGGAAGATGGCAGGCGAACAGCCAGTTACTCGAACCTGTTAGGCCGGAACAAGCGGATTGCTTACATTCGCAGGGCAAGCGGTCTAAAATATATCTTTCGTCCAAGTGATCGCAGTTTGGCGCAACGTTCCCAACCCAATTCAGCTCCCGGCACCGGTCGGTCCAAGCAACTCGGCGCCTTGGACCTCGGCTCCAACAGTTTTCATCTTCTTGTTGCCCAGGAAACCGAAGGGCGCATCCAAGTGATCGACAAGCACAAAGAGACCGTGCGACTGGCAGCAGGGATCGACGATAACAATGAACTGCACAATGAGGTAGAGTCGCGTGCGCTCGATTGTCTGGCACGCCTCGGGCAGCGTCTGCGCTCCCTAGATCCCGCCAACGTTCGCGTTGTCGGCACTAACACCCTGCGTCGTATCGAACGCGACAGCGACTTCATCAGCCGCGGTTCGGCCCTGCTCGGCCACCCCATCGAGGTAATATCCGGCCACGAGGAGGCGCGCTTGATCTTCATCGGCGTCTGCCACGATCTCGGTGGTGACGGCCAACGCCGCCTCGTGCTCGACATCGGTGGCGGCAGCACCGAGTTGATCGTCGGACGCCACGCGACCGCGGAACATCTGGAAAGTCTGCATATGGGTTGCGTATCCATGTCCCAGAGCTACTTCCCAAACGGTACGATCAGCGCGGATGCGATGCAGGCAGCGATTCGGCACGCCCAACTCGAACTCGAACCGGTTGCGCAAGAGTTTGTCGACAGCGGCTGGGACACTTGTGTGGGCGCATCGGGAACCATAAACGCGGTTCAGGCCGTGATCCAGGCGGACTGCGGCAGCGACGTGATCACCGCCGAGGCCCTGGCCGAAGCGCAGGATAAAGTCATTGCGGTCGAACATATCGACAAGCTCGAACTACCGGGCCTGGCGAACGAACGCCGCGCAGTTTTTGCCGGCGGGCTGGCGGTCTTAAGCGCCGTGTTTGCGTCGCTGGAGATCAAGTCCATGAGCGCCGCGCAAAGCGCGTTGCGCGAAGGCCTGATCTACGACCTCTTGGGGCGTCAGCATCACGAAGATGTACGCGACCGCACGGTGGCCAACCTGATCGAGCGCTACCACATCGATGCCGGCCACGCGCGCCAGGTGCGCGATACCGCGTTGAGCCTGCTGTCCCAGGTTGCCATGGATTGGCAGTTGACCAACAGCGAGCACAAACACCTGATCAGTTGGGCCGCTGACTTACACGAGCTCGGCATGGACATCTCTCATGCGGGTTACCACAAACATGGGGGTTATCTGCTGGAGAACATGGATATGCCAGGATTTTCGCGTCCCGAGCAGCAACGCCTGGCCCACCTGGTGCGCTTTCATCGACGCAAAATTGTGGCGCCAGCTACGAATCAGCCCCAGCAATTAATCTATCTGACCGTGCTGTTGCGGGTGGCCACGCTGCTCCATCGCAGCCGCAACCACGAGGCACTGCCGCACATCAGCGCCAAGGCGACAGAAGACTCGCTGGAACTATCCCTCCCCGACGGTTGGGCACACAGCCACCCGCTTACCATGGACGACCTACAGGTCGAGGACGAATATCTTGAGAGTTTGGGTTTGACTTTGAAGGTGTGCGGGCACTAGCCCTCTGATCGCAGCAGCCACGCAGCCTTAAGCGCCACTCATCTCCTGCATGAGCATCTCCTGTGCCGCCCGTCGGCTTTGCTTGGCGCGGCGCAGGCTATAGCTGCCGTCCGCGTGCAACTCCCAGGCCTGGGCGTTGTCCGACAGGTAGGCATCGATCGTTTCGCGAAACACGCGAGCCTTGAGCTTTTTGTCCAGCACTGGAAAACAAGTCTCAACCCGGGAGAAGAAGTTGCGCCCCATCCAGTCTGCGCTGGAGAGGTAGACCAGGCGGTCGCCGCCGTTCTCGAAACAAAACACGCGCGTATGTTCCAGGAAGCGGCCGATGATAGAACGAACGCGGATGTTCTCAGACACATTCTTCACCTTCGGCCGCAGCGCGCAGATGCCACGCACGATCAGTTCGATGCGCACACCCGCTTGGGACGCTTCGTAGAGTGCCTCGACAATCTGCGGCTCCACCAACGAGTTCATCTTCGCGTAGATGCCAGCCGGTTTACCTTTGCGAGCATTCTCAGCCTCAGCGCGGATCAATTCCAGCATGCCCGAATGCAAGGTGAAGGGAGCCTGCAGGACCTTCTTGAGCTTACCCGCCTTACCCATGGCGGTGAGCTGCTGAAAGACCTTCTGGACATCTTCCGCGAGATCGCGGTTACAGGAAAACATGCCATAGTCCGTGTACAATCTTGTTGTACGAATATGGTAATTACCCGTTCCCAAGTGCACGTAGCGATTCAGGCTGCGACCTTCCCGTCGAATCACCATGCACATCTTGGAGTGGGTCTTGTGTCCCACCACTCCGTACACCACCTGCGCACCGACCGACTGCAACTTGGTCGCCAGTTCGATGTTGGCTTCTTCGTCAAAGCGCGCGCGCAACTCGATCACCACCAGAACTTCTTTGCCGTTGGTGGCGGCATCCACCAGCGCTTCTACCACGGCCGACTTAGTGCCGGTGCGATATAGCGTCTGTCGGATCGACAGGACATCCGGATCTCGAGCTGCCTGGCGCAGGAAGTCGACAAATGGGGCAAACGACTCGAACGGATGATGCAGGAGCAGATCGCCCTGACTGATGGCGTCGAACATCGATTCGTGGGTGCGCACGCGATGCGGGATCGACGGCGTGAAGCTGGGGTACTTCAGGTCCGGACGTTCCACCAGATCCGGGATGGACCCCAGCCGCATGAGATTCACCGGGCCGTCGCAGCGATATACATCGTCTTTATCCAAGGCGAATTGCGAAGCCAAAAAGCCGGCGACGTCGTCCGGACAGTCATCCGCAATCTCGAGCCGGACCGCATCGCCGAAGCGTCGCGACGACAGCTCCCCTTCCAGCGCGCGCAGCAAATCATCGATCTCTTCTTCATCCACAAACAGATCGCTGTTGCGCGTTACCCGAAACTGGTAAACCCCGGTTGCCTTCATACCTGGAAACAATTCGGATGCGTGCGCGGCCATGATCGATGACAAGAGTACAAACTCATCTGCATTGGTGGCGACGCTCTCCGGCAGGCGGATGACCCGTGGGAGCGAGCGAGGCGCCTGCACGATCGCCTTACCGCTGTTGCGCCCGAAGGCGTCTTTGCCTTCCAGCGTGACGATGAAGGCGAGGCTTTTGTTCAGCGGTTCCGGGAACGGGTGTGATGGGTCCAGGCCCACGGGAGAGACGATCGGCTGCAATTCGCGATTGAAATAGCGCTTGAGCCAGGTCGCCTGTTTATCGTCCCACTTGGTCTCGGGGAGGATGCAGATGCCTTGCTGATCGAGCTTGGGACCCAACACATCGTTGAGCACCCGGTATTGCTCCTGCACCAACTCCGCGGCCACCACTGCTATCCGACGCAATTGATCGGTGGGTGAGAGGTTATCCGGTCCGCGCTGCACGCTGCCGTAGGCTTCTTGCTGTTTCAAGCCGGCCACGCGAATTTCAAAAAATTCGTCCAAAACGGAACTTGCGATAGTGAGAAAGCGTAAGCGCTCCAGCAAAGGAACATTCTCATCCACCGACTGCGCGATCACTCGGCGCATGAATTCCAACTGCGAAAGCTCACGGTTGATGTACAGTTCGGGGCGAGATAGGTCGATGTCGGCCATTTAGCTTCGTGGGATTTGCATCGGTTCGTCTGATTTCTTACGGATCACCAGGGTCTTGTGGGTACAGTCGCGCCGGCACGACCCCACATTTAAGATTAACACGTCGGTCCGCCAACATTGTTACAATCGCCGCCCGATTGGAATCCAGACCCTTATGCAAGACGACGTTTACCGCAACCGCGAGGACCAGATTGTGGATTTCGCCTTCAACGAGGCGGTGGTGGCGGTCTTTCCCGACATGATCCGCCGTTCCGTCATCGGCTACGAAACGGTCATCCCGCTGACCGGGCTGGTCGCCGCCCGCCACATCGGTAGCGAGGGAACGGCCTACGATCTCGGCTGCTCGCTGGGGGCCACTGCCCGGGCCTTACTGGCACAGAACGCATCGCCCGAAATCCGCGTGATCGGCGTGGACAATTCCGCCCCGATGATAGAGGAAGCGCGTGCTTTGAATCAGGACCCACGACTCACTTTCGAACTGGCCGATATCCGTGCCACAGATCTGATCGGCGCCAAAGTCGTATTGTTGAACTACGTCCTCCAGTTCATAGAGCCTGACATGCGATTGGACACACTAAGCAAAATACACTCCGCGCTGGCGCAAGATGGTCTGCTCATCGTCTCGGAGAAAATTCGCCAGGCAGACGAAGCCCACCAGGAGTTGTTCGACGCAACCCACCTCGCCTGGAAACGCGCCAACGGCTATACCGAGCTCGAGGTCAGCCAGAAACGTACCGCTCTGGAAAACGTGATGAAAGTCGACGACATCGCCACCCACCAGGCGCGCTTTGAGAGAGCGGGTTTTGGCCGTGTGGTTATTTGGTATCAATGCATGAACTGGGTATCGTTTCTGCTCTACCCAGGCGACGCCTGAATTTTGAGCACCTTCCGCCTGCACACCGGGCTGCCGCAGGATCTCACGGCATGGCCCGCCGAAGTTGTGGCAAAACGTTATAGCGCCGATAACCACGGCGAGTTTCCGCGCTGGCTGCGGGCGCTCGACGCCCTGCCCGAAATGACATCCCCAAGCGCCGACTTTGGCGCCACGGTCGCTGCCGAAGGTGCGGTGGACAGCGCAGCTCTCGGCACATGCCTGCGGGCTCTGCACCCGTGGCGCAAGGGCCCGTTCCGGATCGGTGAGATTCACATCGACACCGAATGGCGCTCGGATTGGAAATGGCAGCGCGTCGCACCGCACGTGGAACTGCGCGGGTGTGATGTCCTCGATATCGGCTGTGGGAACGGCTACTTTGGCTGGCGCATGCTCGCTGCGGGTGCGCGCAGGGTTGTCGGCGTCGATCCTACTCTACTGTTTTGCTTGCAACACCAGTTGTTGAGCCACTATCTACCGTGCCACGAAAACTGGGTAGTTCCCCTGCGGGTCGAGGAACTGCCGGCTACCCACACCTTCGACACTGTCTTCAGCATGGGGGTGGTGTATCACCGCCGCGACGTGGCGGACCATCTGATGCGCCTTCATACCCTCACCCGTCCCGGTGGCCAGGTTGTTCTCGAGAGCATAGCCACCGCAGATACGGGGTTTGCACCCTCAGGCCGCTACGCACGGATGCGCAACGTCTGGTACATACCGAGCATCGAGGACATGCACGCGTGGCTGCGCGACGCCGGCTTTATCGAGCCAACCCTCATCGACTTCAGCCCCACAACCACCCAGGAACAACGCAGTACGCCATGGATGACCTTCGAGTCCTTGACCGAGGCGCTCGACCCAGAACGTCCAGAGCGCACCGTCGAAGGCCATCCGGCGCCAAGCCGTGCCATCGTGATCGCTCGCCGCCCCTGAAGCCGCATTCGCACAACTTTACTCACGCCAGCCAGGGCGGTAGGTTTAGCTTTCGCTCACAATCCGCGCGCCCCCTTATATGTTCGGCATCATCCCATTCAACTTCCGTTTCCGTGGCAAAGTTGGCCTGATCCTCGACATTTACTACTGCTTTCTGGATGCCGGCAACATCGCCCTGCACCCAACCCAGATCGCGCGGCGCACCGGGATCGGATTCAACGAAGTTGCGCGCCGCCTGGACGCCACCCCCGAACTCTTCGTGAAGCTGCCGAAACGCGACGGCATTACCCGCTATCGGGTCACCTCGTCCGCTTCTGCCCGCTCTCCAGAGGACAACGAGGAGTTGATCATGAAGTACGCCAACCGTGAATCGATGCTGCTCTACGCCTTCGGCCTGATGATCCTGATCACCCTCGTCATACTGGTGATGACCATCATTCCAAACGTGTAGCGTAAGCGCTCGCGCAACCGCAGACAGACCAAGACGAAAGGAGGCCGCTGTGCCAGAAACCATAGGCTCAGAATTGCACAAGCTACGCGCCGAGTGCGAGGATTTTGCCAAGACCCAACTGCTGACAGGTAAGTCCACGGAGGACGTCCGCGCTGCCGCTAAAGCGCTGGGCATCTTCAGCATGACTCAACCACAGAGCCATGGCGGCAGCGAGGCGTCCACCCTCGCGTTGACGGTCGTGAGAGAGACAATCGCGAGCTTCAATCCGCCCAGCACCGCAGGCGTGTTCGGGCCAAGCCCGGGAGTCCTGGGCGGCGTCGACGATCCGCTGCGATCGAGTCATCTCGCGCCGCTGCTCGCCGGCGAGAAACAGAGCAGTTTTGGCTTCACCGAGCCCGACGATGTCGAGCGGCCGACCTACGGAATGGTGCAAGGCGACACGCTCCAGATCCACGGTCAGAAGAACTATGTCACCGGTGGCGGCAGCGCCGACTTCATCAATACGCTGGTGCAGATCGAGGGCATCGGTCCGTCCATGGTTGTGGTCGACACCAATACCGATGGCGTCATCCTGGAACATAAGTTCAATTCCCTGGACGGCTCGCATCACGCCGCCTTCCGCTTCGATGGCGCCACAGTACCAATGCACAACGTGATCGGCGAACCGGGGCAGGGGTTACCCCGAGCGATGCGTCAGATAGGCGACACGCGCCTGTTGTTTGCCGCCCAGGCCAGCGGCTACATGATGTGGATCATCAACCTGCTGACCGACCACCTGCAGGCGCCCGATACCTCCGGCACGCCGCGCGGTAATAAGGATGTTGTGCGCTGGCGTTATGCTGAACAGCGTATCAAGGCCTACGCCGCCCGCAGCATGTTGTATCGCACCGCGCGGCTTGCGGATGCGGGTGAGAATATCGTCAACGAAGCGATGGCCTGCAAGGTGTTCTCCACGGAGGCGGTGGGAGAGCTGGTGGACACGGCGATCCAACTCGTAGGCGGGACCGCTCTGGTCGATACGCACCCGCTGGCCGCTTTATACAAGCAGGTACGCGCCTGGCGTCTGGCCGAGGGCGCCAGCGATGTATTGCGTCTAAATATTGGGCGCGGTGTCCTGGAATTGGGCAAAGGACGCATTTAAGCTCAGGTTCAATTCTGCTTGTCTATTGGAGCCCCTATGTCTGCACCGCTGCGCTCTATCATCGTTATCACAAGCGCTTGGTTGCTCGGCGGTTGCACGTTTGTGCAGCTCACCGACGGTGGCGCCGAGGTTGTTCAGGCCAGCGCTGCCGACGTTACAGAGTGCATCGAGCTGGGCACCGTGGAGACGTCGACGCGCGACAAGGTGGTCGTACAGCGCGGGGATGCCAAAGTAACTGAAGAGCTGACCGTGCTGGCTCGCAATCGCGCCGCCCAAATGGGGGCCAACGCGATTGTGCCCGTGTCGCGCCCTGATGAGGGTAACGCGAGTTTTAAAGCCTATAGTTGCAACTGAGCGTCGCAGGCACACCCACTAGGCGTTCGCCCTGACCCGTGGCCTTGCGCCAGCTAAGGCTCAAACCTTCAGCTCAAGCGGGCCCATCGAGGTCACTCTTCTGTCCGTGACGCTCCCGGTTCTCCTCCTTACTCTCCTGCGATTTGCGTACCAGCACGTACATCGCGCCAACGCCACCCTGTTGGCGCACGGCCGAACAGAAGGCGATCACCTCTGGATGCTCAGTCAGCCAGAACGCCAGATAACTCTTCAAGCGACCGGGGGTCGGGCTGAGCTCACCCTTGCCGGAAGCGATCAGCAGATTGCGCCAATCCCGTGCGCTGGCTTGGTTTAGGAATTTGAACACTTCGGTCCGCGCCTCTTTCACGGTCTTGCGATGCAGATCGAGGCTGGCCTGCACCGGGTAGCCTCCCTGGCGCAGGCGGGAAAACACGGCATGCTGCACCCCATCCTTCTTCCACTCGACGTACGCCAACGGCTCCACGGCAGGTACCTCACCCAGGGTCAGGAAGTTTGGATCAACCGCGTCGCGCGTGAGCCCCACCGCAGCTTCGCGCCGCGCCTGTTGTCCGACGGTCTGTTCGCGCGGCCCACCTGTGGTCTGGCGGCCTTTGGCCAGGGGGGCGACGTCGGACATGGCTTCACGGAAGGCATCGAGATCGTGGTCGTCCTCATTCATGGCGCAGGCCCTTCGCGGTGCCAAACGGCAATACTCGGGAGCAGCGCCGAGCGCGTGCCTGGAATTGGCGAGTTGTCGACGTGATGAAAAGTAAATACGGGAGTCAGTTTCACCGCAGCAGACATGTTCTTACCCGCGGCATGAAACAAGCGGCTTGAAAACAACAACACATCGCCTTGTGCAAGTTCCACGCTGCGCGCCGAATCGATCAAAGCGCGATTGAGGTCGAGTTCAGGACGCAGAAACAGATCCCGATCGAGCCGTCCGCGATCCAGTTCCAGACGATGACTGCCGGGGATGACACGCAGAGCGCCATTCCGTTCGCGCTCATCACCCAGGGCAAACCAGGCCGAAACCAAGTCCGGGCTATCGAACGACCAGTAGCGGATGTCCTGATGCCAGAGCGTTGCGCTACTATGGCCGGGATACTTGGTCATCACACAATTGTGGTGGCACTGCGAGAGCCGCAGGTCGTGCTCAGGCGTACCAAAAATCTCGGCGATCTGTGCGGTCACCGCCGGGTGCAGGGCAAGGTCACGCAGCGACTGCGCCCGGGCATAAGCGTGCAGCAGGCGGCGCGGTGTATCACCACCCTGCGCGCTGCGCGCTGCGGGGGAGCCGGGATAGCCGACGTCCGCCTCATACTCCACAGGCCCGACCAGGGGCTCGAGCATTGTCGCTATCGCCGCCTTGACCTCGGCGAGCAGAGCGGTATCCAGCACACGACGTAGAACGATGTAACCATCGCGCTGAAATCTGGGACCGTTTAACTCCTGGGTGATCACTTGCTTGACCGCTTAGCAATGCTCGTGTTGTGACTATCAATTTTACGCCAGATCGACCCCGCGAGGGTGACTAATTTCCTATGTTCCAGGCTATGATCGGATATCGGTCAGGGGGGAGAGGAGCGAGAGTATGCGCGCGGTGATGATGCAACGCGGCCGGCTGTGGGTCGACGAACAACCCCTGCCGGAACCCGGACCCGGAGAGGTGCTGGTTAAAACCCTCGCCTGTGGCATCTGCGGCTCCGATCTCCACGCCGCCCAACACACCGACGCATTTGTCGCCACCTCACGCGCGGCGGGTGGCGCGTTCCAGCTCACCACCTTCGACCCGGTGGTGCTGGGTCACGAATTCTGTGCCGAAGTGGTCGATCACGGTCCGGGCACCAAAGCGCAGCTGCCGAGTGGCACCCTCGTCTGCTCGCTACCCGTCCTGACCCGCGAACGCCCCGTGAGCGTCGGCTATAGCGCGGATACGCCGGGCGGGTTCGCTGAATACATGCGACTCTCGGAACGCCTGCTGCTGCCCGTACCACACGGACTGGCCCCCGAACACGCCGCTCTTACCGAACCGATGGCGGTCGGATTACACGCCGTGAACAAAGCGCGCTGGCAGGGTGGCGAAGGCACGGTGGTCATCGGCGCCGGGCCGGTGGGGTTGGCGGTGGTGACCGCGCTTAAGGCCAGAGGCATCGCCCCTATCATCGCCGCCGACTTCTCGCCTACGCGACGTGATTTGGCGCTCTCCCAGGGCGCACATGCGGCGTTTGATCCCAACCAGCAGGATCCTTTTACCGCCCGCGAGCTGGGTGGGCGCGAGCTGATCGTGTTCGAATGTGTCGGCGTTCCCGGCATGCTGGATGATCTGTTCGCCAAAGCCCCGCAACAC
>JBCCHL010000099.1:0-17196 GCA_039028775.1 Pseudomonadota bacterium
CCTCTGGTTATCTACAGAACTGTAATGCCACTCCATTTCTGGCCACCGCCGATGGCGAAAATCTGAATGCCGCGGATTTCCCGAAATATATGGCGCCGGAGCCGGACAACAATCGATCGCGTATGTCACGGATCCTGTTATCTGGGGACAAGCAGTTCAGCTTTGCAGACCTCAGGGAGATCACGTGGGACACGTATGTGCTGGAAGCGGAGACCACTGTCCCGATCTTGGCTCAGGAAATTGCTGCGCGAGATCTCAGCACAGCTGACCTGGGTATGGTTGAACCGGCGTTGCAGTTGCTGCAGGCCTGGGATCGACAAGCCACGGTTGCGTCTACGGCAACCACCTTGTACTTCTTCTGGCGTAATTTGCAGGTGCGCGGAGGCGTAGCGGATTCGGTTCAAGCTTTTAAGCAGGCGGTCGGGTATATGCACCAGACCTATGGAGGCGTCGAGGTTCCCTGGGGGGATGTGAATCGACTGCAGCGCGCACACACCAGTGGTCGCGCAGGCTTTGATGATGCTGCAGAAAGTCTACCCGTTGCCGGCGGGCCTGGTAATCCATTCGGCACCATTTTCAACTTCTACGCCCGTCCGCAGCTGGGCCAGAAGCGTATGTACGGTGTCGCCGGGCATTCTTTTGTGGCGCTGGTCGAGTTTGCAGCAGAGCCCCGTGCGGAGTCGATCCTGCAGTTTGGTGCCAGCGCTGATCCTGCATCGCCGCACTATTTTGATCAGGGGCGCTTGTATGCGCAGCAAAAGTACAAACCAGCCTGGTTTGACAAAGCCGCGGTGCAGGCTGGCGCCAAGCTCAGTCGCACGCTGGCTTATCCCTGAACCTTGTTACGGCGCGGGCGTCAGGCGATGCAGGCTGCCGTTGTTGTAATCGACCAGGATCAGTTCACCGCTCTGATCCTGGCCAAACGTTGAAATGTTGAAATCTGTGTCGTCGATTTCGATAGCGGTTTCGGTGGGCTGCGCATCGCCCGACGTGGCGAACAGCCGGCCGCTGACAAAGTCACCATAGACGTAGAACCCGCTCAGGCCGCTGATCTCGGTACCACGATAGACATAACCTCCGGTGATCGATTGGCCTTCGGAATGTGCATACTGGGCCACCGGCTCGGCAAATGTATCTGCACAGTTGCTGGGCGGATCAAAACAGTTTGCACCCTCTCGATCGTTCCAGCCGTAGTTGCTGCCCAGCTCGATGCGGTTCACCTCTTCCCAATCGTTCTGGCCGACGTCAGCCAGCCAGACGTTGCCGCTGACGGTGTCGACGGTTATGCGCCAGGGGTTGCGTAGTCCCCAGGCATAGATTTCTGCGCAG
Organism: Pseudomonadota bacterium; assembly: GCA_039028775.1. Classification (GTDB taxonomy): domain Bacteria; phylum Pseudomonadota; class Gammaproteobacteria; order Pseudomonadales; family Azotimanducaceae; genus UBA4421. The sequence continues at coordinate 1,330 of JBCCHL010000099.1, forward strand.
GGTTCACTGCCGACGGCCAATTGGCAACTGGCATTGGTCGCAAATGGATTGTCTGTGGGAATCCCATAGGGCGCAGGTCCATCGACATCAATGCGCACCACAGTGCCTAACAAGTTGTTGGTGTTTTGTGCATTTTCGCCGGGATCGCCCGCGCCGCCGCCATCGCCGAAGCTGATCAACAGATTGCCCTGCTGGTCGAACGCCAAGTCCCCGCCGTTGTGATTGGTCTGAGGCTGAGGCACTTCGATGAGCACAGTTTCGGTGCCCGGATCCAGGGCATCGGCTGCCGCGTTGAGCCGATATTCTGCGATGCGGCTGCGTAGTGCCCCGTTGGTGGTGTAGAACACATAAACTTGCGGCGTGGCAGGGAAGTTTGGATGAAACGCCATGCTCAGCAGGCCGGTTTCTGAACTGTTGTTGCGAACCCGGGCACTGATATCCAGAAACACGGTGCTGGTGGTGGTGGATGCGTCATTATCGAAGCGCAGAATGCGTCCTGCCTGTTCGACCAGATACCAACCGCTGTTGTCCGCCGGTGCCTGGCGCAATGCGACCGGAGCATTGAACGACAGGTTGCTGAACGCTGGCGTGGTACTCACGGCTGGTGGGCCGCTGGGAGGTGGCGCCGGCGGATTGTTGAATACTGGGGTGTCACCACCAGACCCGCCACCACCGCCGCAGGCGGATATCACCAAGGCTACGCAAGCTGCGCTTATGGCTGCCCTCAAACCAGACAAATTCAGCGAATTCAATCTGCCTTGGCCACAATCTTGGTCACTATGTTGTGACATAACTTGCTCTCCCTGTTGCATACCTTCGGGTACTAAGGCGTCAGATGTACTGTGCCAGAAAAAGTTCCGGGACTTGCGTCGTGTTGCCTGGCTGGCAAACTGGATGAAAGTTTCACTCGGGATCCAGGATGTCTGACCAATCGCAGGACCACAACCGCTTCGATGGCGAGATTTCAAATGCTGAAGTGCGCGAGCGCTGGTCTATCGCTGCAGACACCGATCCGCATCAGTTGCCCCTGGCGCAGCTTGACCCTGGCAATGGAGACTGGTTTGAGCTGAATAAAGAGTTGCAGGTGTTTGATCGTCTGCGGCAGGAAGCACCAGTGCACTACACTGCCGAAAGTCAGTTTGGACCCTACTGGTCGGTCACCCGGTTCGAAGACGTAAAATATGTGGATACGCACCACGACCTGTTCTCGTCAGACATCATGAACGGCGGTATTCGCCTGGGCGGGCGACCCTTGAACGAACCGCCACCGGATCTGTTCCATCTGCCTATGTTTATCATGCAGGACCAGCCGGTACATGATGCGCAACGCAAGGTGGTGGCACCGATGTTTACCTCCACCAAACTCGCCTCCATGGGGGAACTGATCCGCCAGCGAGCAGCAGATATCCTCGACGAACTGCCGCAGGGTGAAACGTTCAACTGGGTCCGGGAAGTGTCGGTGGAACTCACCGGTCGGATGCTGGCGACGCTGTTCGATGTGCCGCAGGAGGACCGGCATCTGTTGATTCACTGGTCGGATACGGTCGAACGCATTGGCGATCCGGATTATTTCGAAACGCCCGCCGAGGGCTTTGCGGAGATCTGGAAGTGTTTTGCCTATTTTAATGACATCTGGGAAGCCAAACAGAAGATGGCGGCGCCGGGCGAAGATCTGATTTCGTTTCTGGCCCATGGTGAATCCACACGCGATATGGAGCCCAACGAATTTCTGGGTAATGTTTTGTTGTTGATCGTCGGCGGCAACGACACCACGCGGAACTCTATGACCGGAGGCGTACAGGCGCTGAATCAGTTTCCAGATCAATTTGCCAAGCTGCGGGCTAATCCTGGCCTGGTGCCCAATATGGTCTCAGAAATTGTGCGCTGGCAGTCACCGGTGGCGCATATGTGCCGCACGGCCACGCAGGATGTGGAGCTGGGCGGGCAATTGATCAAGCAATGGGACAAGGTCTGTATCTGGTACCTCTCTGGGAATCGCGATACCGGGCACTTCGATCACCCCAACCAGCTGGACATTGAACGGCCCAACGCGCGGCAGCATTTGTCCTTTGGCTACGGTATCCATCGCTGCCTGGGAAATCGGTTGGCGGAAATGCAGCTGCGCATTTTGTGGGAGGAAATTCTGGCTCGCTTTAGTCGCGTGGAGGTGGTTGGCGAGGCCAGCTACCTCAATTCCAGCTTCATACGTGGCATCACAGACCTGCCTGTGCAGGTGCACGCCTGAGTGCGCGCCGATGCGCGGTTTTGTTCGATCCAGCATCACCAGCTGGCAAGTCAGAGCGTCCCACGGGCGTTGTAGGACTAATCTGAATCTCTCCAGGGGCGGTGCCATTTGCAAGAGAATTGCATAACAATGGCGGAGCTGTTGAAGCTGTAGGTAAAGCTTCTTGTCGGGGTCGTTGAGACCTCAGCCTGCAAGACGCGCCTATTCGGATCTTTGTCTATGACGGATCTACTAGTTAATTGCTCCGCCACCTAGAGCACGGCCGCAGGTAATGTGGCCTTTTTTTTGCCCGTCGCTCGCCTATTTTGCCCATTCTGCTCTGCATGCACGTCACATGCTCGTCTACATGCACAGCCTTTGCCACCGGCACATCTCGGGCTGGTGTGGCTTGCACTGATTCGTTATATTGCCCGCCACAATTACAACTATCGAGGGGGCGTCGATGGAAATTGCGGTAATCGATTATCTTGCCAAATGGGCACACTTCCTGTTCGGCATCGTTTGGATCGGCCTGCTTTACTACTTCAACTTCGTACAGACCGAATATTTCAAAGAAGCTGATCCGGATGCGCGGGTCGACGCGTTTTCCAAGCTGGTTCCGCGGGCTCTGTGGTGGTTCCGCTGGGGTGCGATGTTCACCTTTATTACCGGTTTGATCATGTTGGGCATTCGCGGTGCTAATTCTACTGCGGATATCACGGTCGGCGCGGTGCTCGGCACTCTGATGTTCCTGAACGTGTGGCTGATCATCTGGCCGAATCAACGCATTGTCATCGCTTCCAACCAGGCGGTTGCCGGTGGTGGCGAAGCGGACCCCGCCGCAGCGGGCGCGGCACCGAAAGCGGCGCTGGCATCTCGTACTAATACGCTGTTTTCGATCCCGATGCTGTATTTCATGGGCTCCAGCGCGCACTTGCCCAACGGCATGATCGGTGACAATACGGTCGGTATTATTGTCTCCCTGGTATTGATTGCCGCACTGGAGGCCAATGCCATCTTCGGTAAACAGGGGCCGATGACCACAGTTCGGGGCGTGATCGTCTCTGGCTTGGTATTAACCCTGATCCTCTGGGGGTGTTTATTCTTCCTGGACTAGTCAATTCGCTTAGAAAAAGCGTCTGACAAGAAAAGCCCGCTTTCACTGCGGGCTTTTTTTTTGCCCGCTCAAAACTATACTTGGCGCCGCTGAAGACAGGAGATAGCAATGAGTCAACCGCAAGAACCAGGTTTGAACACTGGTGGATCATCAGGTTACCGTCGCGGCGGAGGACGCAAAGCGCCGGCTGGTGGTGGTGGCGCCTCCAGATCATTGGGGACCAATCTGATTGTCGCCCTGCTGGTTGCAGGTCTGGTGCTGGCCGGCTGGTTCATTGCCAATCAGCAACAGATGCTGACAGCGGAACAATCTCGCGTGTCAGCTGCCAACGACCGGATACAACGGCTGGAAGATCGACTGATCGCCACCGACAGTGCCTTGAGCCAGGGTGGCGAAGATACCCAGGAACAGATCGGTTTGTGGGAATCGGAGATTCGTAAGCTTTGGGCGGTGTCCAATGAACGCAACAAAAAGTGGATAAAGGACAACGAAAGTGGGCTGGCCAAGGTCAGCAAGAGCCTGAACGGGATCGAAGCCAGCAATCGCGACCTGAAGGCGGCGGTGGGACGTCACGAGTCGGCTTTTGCCCAGCAGCAGGAACTGATCGATCGGCTTACCAGTATAGAACTGCAGTTTCAGCAGATTGTGCGCGGCCAGCGTGATCTGGTGGATAAGGTAAATGCGGCCACGCAGACGGTGGCCAGTCTCAAAGCCAGTCTGTCAGGCCAGGTCAAAGACAACAGTGAAGCGGTGCAATCTATCGATGCCTTCCGGGTCGCTATCAATTCACGTTTGAAAAACCTTGAAGACCGAATCAATTCACTCGGGGGCGGTGCCAGTTCAGGTGGTCGGTAGCCTGCTGTCAGGCGTAAATTTCTCGTGAATCCTGCTGTAAAGGCGTTGTAAGTCTTCACCTTCCGTGCCCACTGGTACACACCAAAGGTGTGAACCACGCACGGCTGGCTTGATCAAATATGGGCATACTGTCGCGGCTGAGCAATAGAGACACTTCCGCCCAAATATGTCGTATTTTCAACCACCTGTGTTGGTTTGGATGGCAAGTTCTGCCACCGAACTTGGCCGTGTAGCCCAGGCTGCCGGTTGGCAGACGCTGCCGGTTGAAGAAGCCGACAGCCTCTCCAGCGCACAGGTAGCGCTGGTTGAAGTACAGAAGTTTTCGCAGATCGAAGATGTCCTGGCGTTGCGTCGCCGTTTTGCCAACGCCTTGCTGGTGGGTACCGGTGGGCAGAATGTGGCGGACCTGGATCTTGTGATTCCCCCCAATGCGGCTGCGGATCTGTTACCCCAATTCCTGGAACTCGCCCGCGCACATCTGCATAAGAGCCAGAAAGTGGGTGAACTGGTGCGGGATGTGGCCATGCGTCGGCAGCGTATGCATCAGCTGAACGAGATCAGCCTGGCCCTGACCGGGGAGCTCACCCAGCAGGAGTTGCTGGAAACGATCCTCACGGAAGGACGGCGCATTGCAGGATGTGAAGGCTGTTCCATGTTCCTTATCGAGCATGATGAACTGGAAGAGCCGAGTCTGGTCTTTAAGCTCGCGCAGAACGATCGGGTGGATTTTCCAGTTATCGAGACCCGCTTGCCACTGACCGCGGGATCTATCGCCGGTTATGTTGCCCTGGCCGGTCATGAGTTGAACATAGAGGATGTGTACCGCATTCGGGCGGATACCCCCTATCAGTTCAACCACAGCTTCGACGAAAAACACGGCTACCGAACCCAATCCATGCTGACCCTGCCCATGCGCGACCATCGCGAACGGGTGGTGGGCGTGCTGCAGTTTATCAATCGCCTGTGCCCCGAGACCGGCATGGTCATGGCCTTCGAAGAAGAAACTGTTGAATTGATGCGGGCTATCGCCAGTCAGGCCGCAGTTTCCATGCAGAAAAACCAGCTGTTGGAAGACATTAACCAACTGTTTGAGAGTTTTGTCCAGGCCAGTGTCAAAACCATCGAACAGCGTGACCCTTCCACCAGCGGACATTCTTTCCGGGTGGCACAAACCACCGTTGCACTGCTCGAAGCATTGCCGTTGTCCGGCGACCCGACCTATCGCAACCTGGAGTTAACCCAGGAGCATATTCGCGAAGTTCGATATGCAGCGCTGTTGCACGACTTTGGCAAGGTCGGCGTGCCCGAAGCGGTATTGGTCAAAGCCAACAAGTTGCCGGAAGGCCGCCTGGAAGTGATCCGTTATCGGTTTGAACTGCAGAAGGAACGGCTGCGGCGTCAAGCGCTGGAACAGCAGTTAGACCTGATGCACCACCAGCCCATCGATCATGAGGTTGCGCGACGGCGCGTGCACCGGCAATTGGAACGCAAGCTCAGTTTGCTGGACCAGTACTACCAATGGGTGGTGCAGGCCAATGACCCTAACGTGGTGGCCACCGGTGACTTTGCGCATCTCGCCAAAATTCGCAACGAGGCGTTTCACGAGTTTGATGGCGCGGTAGGTGGCGTGATCAGCGACCAAGATCTAAAGGCGCTATCTATACGCCGCGGCAGCCTCACTGTCGAAGAGCGGCGTGCCATTGAATCTCATGTTGTATTCACCACTGAATTTCTTTCAGCCCTGCCTTGGCCACCAGAACTGGCCTCGGTTCCTGCGATTGCGGGTGCGCATCACGAACGCATGGACGGCAGTGGCTATCCTCTAGGTCTGGCCGGTGAGCAGATCCCGCTGGCCAGCCGGGTAATGGCAGTGTGCGACGTTTACGATGCGTTGACCGCCATGGATCGTCCATACAAACCGGCGATGTCCACGGATCAGGCGTTTACCATTCTCTACGACGAGGCGGATCGCGGTCTTTTACAGAAAGACTTGATCGATATCTTTGTGCAAAACTATCGGCGCGAACCAAGCACGCCAGCGGATCGAGCCCCACCTGCGGCGGCACCGAAGTGTGGCCACCACCACCACAAGAGCCACGCCAGCTGAGTTGCTACTCGAAGGGTGTAACCTCTACTAGCCGCCCGCGACGGCGGTCTTCGAAAACTACGCCGGTTTCGGTGATCTCAAAGACACGCATGCCTTTGAACTCGTCACCCGTTGCCAGCTTCTGTCCATCAACCACCACCGCGCGCATGTCTACCGCCTCGGTGTAGATGTGGCTGGTGTAGTTGAAGGTTTCAAACAGCGTCCGCTCGCGAGCGCTCAGTTCTCTGGCGTGAACCCGTTGCAGACGCGGGCTTGGGGCGGGTACGCGGGCTGCTGGCCGAGGCGTGACAGACCGGACCGGCTCGGTTCGGGTGATGTTGGTTGGTGATTCAGGGTTGGGCGCAGCAGGTACATTGTCGGTTTGCTCTGCTGCGCCGTTTTGGGTCGCGGGTTGGGTTACTTTTGCTGCCGCAGACTGTGTTGCGATAGGTGGTGGTGTTGTCTGATTGGCTACGTCTACGCGTTGTCTGGCCGATCCATCGTCAGCCGCTGCGTCCAACTGGACCGCAGACGTCGCTGGCAGCAAAAACCAACCCAGCAGGGCGGCGTTGGCCACCAACGCAACTGCAACCACCCACAACACCATAGAGCGTTGCGGACGGCTGGCGGTAGCGCTGACCACCGGCGGTCCATCTACGTCTTGCTGTTGTTCCAGTTGCGCTTTCTTCAACGCGTCCAAGATATAAGACATCAGGCAGGGCCTTGCAGCGCGGGCGCGGGCAACGCCAGGCGATCGTACAAACGTATCCAGGTCAAAGGCCCGACAACACCATCGGCCAGCAACCCTTCCTGGCGCTGGAAGTTCAACACAGCTTCACGCAGGCGGTCGTCAAAAAAGTCGTTTTGTACGTTGGCTTGGGGTTGGATGTTGAGCAGGCTCAACTTTTCGCCCAGCCAGGTAACCGTAGGATGTTGATCACCCTGGCGGATGCTGCCCTGATAGCCTGGAGGAGTTTGCCAAAGCACCACGTAACTGCCGAACCAGTTGTCGCGCAGATCGCTGCGGGTGACCCACTGCTCGCTATCTCCCAGGGTCAGCTGATAGCGGTCACCGTCTTGTTGCAGCAATGTGCCGAAGTAAGGGTTCGGTTCGTTGTCCCACAGCTCCAGCACCACGGGCCTGTTCAGTTGTTGTACTTCGTTCCAGCCGCCATTGCGGCGCAGGCACAGTAGACCGGCCTGGGGTGCAAAATCGCAGGGAATGACGTTGCTGTCGGCCGGATAGTCGGCCTGCCAGGCGGCAAACATCTGCCGGAATGCCTGGCGCTGTAAACTGAATGCGCCCTGTGCTGGTCTTGATACATCAGCTGGCAATAACTGTGATGGTTGGGACGTCGTGACCTTAGGTTCATTTGCTGCACCAGGCGAAGCGGTTGCAGTTGGTGAGGTGGATGCGGTGGACGCTGGGTTTGCGGTGGCGTCGGGGTTGACCGGTGCCGGATTGGCCGCATCGTTGGATTGGGTTCGTTGCACTGGCTGCTGCGCAGCCTGAGTTTGTAAGCTCGCAAGCTCCGGCGCTGTGTCTTGTTCGGGTAACAAAGGCCAGTACAAGACGGCGGCGCCGATCAGCATCACAGTGGCAGCTGCCAACCCCCAGGGCAGCCAACTTTGCGCCCGGACCTGCACGCCGAATACCTCTTTGGCTGCGCCCATGATCACGCTGCGCTGAACCTGGTGTTCGCCTTTCACATAGGTGCCGAGCAGGGCGCGATCGGCGATGATGTTGATCAATCGTGGCGTGCCACGGCTGAGACTGTAAAGGGCATTGATCGCACCCTTGCTGAACAGGTCGCTGTTGCCACCCGCGCGAGCCAGGCGGTGGCGTACATAGGCGTGGGTTTCGTTCCGGTTCAGCGGCTTCAGGTGGTATCGCGCGGTTATGCGCTGGGCCAATTGGCGCAGCTCTGGTTTGCTCAGCATATCCACCAGTTCCGGCTGGCCCAGCAACACTATGCGCAGCAATTTCTTTTCGTTGGTTTCCAGGTTGGTTAACAGACGGATCTGTTCCAGCACTGCTGGGGTCAGATTCTGTGCTTCGTCGATCACCACCACGGTGCTGCGACCGTCGCGATGCGTACTGAGCAGATGATCGTTCAGAGCATCGATGTATTGCTTTACGGAATCGATAGGGCCCTTGGCTACGCCCAACTCGTCGCAGACGGTTTCCAGCAGCTCGCGGACCGTGAGCCTGGGGTTGAGGATAAAGGCGACGTCGACCTCGGGGGGTGTGCGGTCCAGGAGATTGCGCAGCAGGGTGGTTTTGCCGGTGCCTACCTCGCCGCTGATGAGGACAAAACCGCCGTGGCTGAAGCCGTACAACAAGTGTGCCAGCGCTTCGTTGTGCACCTCGCTCAGATACAGAAAGCTCGGATCTGGAGCGATCGAAAAAGGCTCTTGTTTAAGGTGAAAATGCTCGAGGTACATGGCTGCGACCTAGGCTTCCAAAACCTGCCCGATGCGCGCATCTTTGTCGCGCCACAAGGCGTTGATCCATTGACCCAGGGCGGATTTTCGCTCCACATCGCTGCCCGTGCGAAGTTCCCGGGGGATGCTGTGAGCTTGAACATGGACAATCACCCGCGGGCATTTGCCCTGCAGGTAGGCCCAGAAAGTAGGCACACCATCGGGGTAGACGATGGTGACGTCGACCAGTTCCTCGATGAAACCCTCCATGCCTTCGATAACGTAGCCAAGGCCACCGATTTTTGGCCGCAGCAGATGGGCAAATTCACCACTCTGACGGGCTTGCTTTTCAGCGGTACGGCGCGTGCCTTCAACAAAATTGAGCACGCAGGTTGGGTGATTCTGAAAACCTGCGCAGGCAGCCAGGGTGTTATCCCGATCGGCATTGCGCAGTTCTGGATTGGCCTTGATCTGTGCCTTGGTGGCACGTTTTACGTATGGGAAGCCCAACACTTTCATAGCCACGCCGATAAATGGCACCCAGATCAGGGTTTCTTTGGTGAAAAACTTAAGTGGCGGAATAACCCCGTAGAGATGTGATTGCAGAATGACGATGTCGGTCCAGCTCTGATGGTTGGCGACCACCAGATACCATGCCTGGTCGGACATCTGTTCCTGGCCCTCCCAGGTGACCTGAACATCAGAAATTTTCAATGCTTGAAACATGCGCCGGTTGTTGCCGGCCCACCAGAGAATGATGTTGTCCATACGGCGCTTGAGAAGGCGCAGTTTTTCCCCGCGAGTCCAGGTACTCTGTACGATCCAGATCGCCAACGGCACCCAAACGGTAGCCGCATTCAGTGTCATAAAGGTGATAGCCAATACACCCTTGATGAAATGCATACTAACTCCAACGAAACCCAAGTCCTCGCCGGCGCACATACTGGTCCGGCGAAGCGAGCGATGATAATACGCTTTCTCCTGGCCGCGTGCGCGCTTATGTGCCTGTCCGGTTGCAGCGGAATTTCCTACTACGCCCAGGCAGCGCAGGGCCAGTGGCGTCTGCTGTCTGCACGACAGGATGTTGATGACGTTCTGCAGACCGAGCTCACCCCGGAGGTGCGGCGCGGCCTGCAGCTTAGTCAGCAGGTACTCAGCTTTGCTGAGCAGCAGCTGGGTATCACCGGGGATGGTCGCTACACCACCTATGTAGAACTGCCCGGGCGAGCGGTAGTGTGGAACGTGTTCGCCTCAGCCGCCGACCAGGTGCGCGCCTATACGTGGTGTTATCCCATCGTCGGCTGCGCACCGTATCGGGGCTATTTCAGTGAAGCGCGGGCTCAGGCGTATGCCAGCCAGCTGGATGCAGAGGGCTGGGATACCTTTGTGGGCGCGGTGCCAGCGTATTCTACGTTGGGGTGGTTCGAGGATCCGTTGCTGAGTTCTTTCATCACCTGGCCTGAGGGGGATCTGGTCAATCTCATTATCCATGAGCTGGCCCACAGCCGTGTATGGGTCGCGTCGGATGTTGTTTTTAATGAGAACTTTGCCAGCTTTGTGGCTGACCAGGCCACCCGGGCATGGTTTCTGGCGGATACCGAAGCAGGGGCTCAGCGCTTGCAAGCATGGTTGAACAGCCAGCGGCAGTGGGCATTGCTGCGGGGCTTGCTGCTGCGATTCAAAGGTGAGCTCAGCGAAACTCTGGCAGACCTTGACCCGGTCGCTGCCGGATATGCCAAAGCTCAGGCGTATGCAGCCCTGCGGCGTTGTTATGCGGAGGCTCGAGAGCAGCTGGGTGGGCGTCGTTACGACAGCTTGATGTCGCGGCTCAACAACGCCTACCTGGTGTCACTGGGTACGTATGCCGATTGGCAGGGTGCGTTCGTGCAGATTTTCGCTGCCAGCGACGGCTCATGGTCACAGTTCTTTGCCGAGGTGGAGCGGCTTGCCGATCTTCCCGCCGGTGAGCGACGGGCACATATGGAGGCCCTGCTAGCCCAGCAGCAGGAACACGCCCAGGCTGATGATGACAGCGCCGAACAGATTCATTGCCAGGCCCTCACGGGCCATGGTGGCGACACTGAAGCGTCCGGTTGAGAAAGCGATAACATTGGGTGGTGTGGCCACCGGCAACATGAATGCGCAGGAAGCGCTGAGCGCTGCCGGGATCATGAACAGTTTCGGGTCAGCGTTGGCGCCGAGTGCTGCGGCACCGAGAATCGGCATCAGCAGCGTGGTGGTGGCGGTGTTGCTGGTGACTTCGGTGAGGAAGGTGACCGCCAGGCAAATGCAGCCGATCATCAACAGCAGATGCAGGGTCGACAAACCTTCCAGACTGGAGCCGAAGCGCATGATCACCGCCCGCGCCCTGCTGGGCTACGGCCGCGCCGAGCTGAACTAGCGCTCGAATCGGAGGGCGGACCGAGGGGTCCGCCCTCTAGACTGGCGCCATGGCGGCGGCGGACGCGAACGAGGGCTGGACCCGGGCGACCGCCGCCGTCGCCGCGCTGGCCTTCGCGTCCTTCGCGGCGGCGTTGCCGAACGGCCCGCTGGGGGACGACCTCCTCTTGCTCGAGCAGCGGCTCGACGCCGAGGGCTGGCTCGCCCTCGCACGCCACTTCGGCGAGAGCTGGTGGGGGACGCTGCACGAAGGCGGCCTCTACCGCCCCGTCTCGCTGGTGCTGCTGGGCGCGCAGAAGCTCCTCTTCGGTGAGGGCCTGGCGGGCTTCCATGCCGTCGGGCTGGCCGTGCACGCTGCGACGAGCGTGCTCTGCCTCGTGGCGCTCCGCCGGCTCGATCTCCCGACCGGCCCGGCGTTCGCGGGTGCGGCGCTCTTCGCGTGCCATCCGATCCACGCCGAGGCGGTCGCGACCCTGCACGGCCAGCCGGACCTCTACGCTGCGTGCTTCGCAATGGCGGCGCTCGTTCACCCCGGGCTGGATGGGGAGGACCGGCGGAAGCGAATCGTCGGCGGCATCGGCGTGGGGCTGCTCGGCCTCGCGAGTCTCCTCAGCAAGGAGTCCGCGCTGCTGCTCCCCCTCTTCTCCGCGGGGCTGCGCGCAGTACGAGATCCGGGAAGCGGCCCGGCCGGTTGGTGGGGCACTCGGGAGTGGATCCTCACCGGGGCCGTGCTCGTCGCCGTCTCGCTGCGATTCGCGGTGCTGGGATCCGACGCGTTGCCGCAGGGCGAGGGATCGGTGGCGCACGGCTACCCGCTCTGGGCGCGCGTGCAGCTCGTCGTCGTCACGCTCGGCACCTACCTGAAGCTTCTCGTCTTGCCGTGGGGCCAGACGATCTACTACGGACACCTGCGCGACGCGATCTTCGGCACGCCGCTCATCGAGGCGGCCTGGCTTGCGGTCGGTGCGCTGGCGCTGTTCGTCGCATGGCGATCGCTGGACCGTCGACTCGTCGCGTGCAGCCTCGGGGCGCTGGCCCTCGGGCTCGCGCCCGTCGCGAACGTCGTGCCGATCGGGGTCGCCGTGGCGGAGCGCTGCCTCTATCTCCCGAGCCTCGCCCTGGCGCCGCTCGCGGCGGCGGTGTGGGCACGCGTGGCGAGTGCGCGCGTCGCGTGGCCGAAGGTCGGGCTCGCGCTCCTGCTCATTGTTTCGCTGGTGCTGTGCGTGCGCGTCTCGCTGCGCTGGCAGACGCCGCTCGCCCACTGGGAGGCGACGGCGGCCGACCATCCGCGTTCTCCCAAGGCGCATGCCGTGGTGGCGCGCCTCACCGTCGATTGGCTCGAGCGGGAGGGGGCGGCAGCCGGCGATCCGCGTTGGTCGACGGTCGAGGGCGCGGTCGAGCGCGCCCTCACGCTCAACCCGCAGCTTCCCGACGCCTTCCACGCGCGCGGGCGCAGCTGGATCGCGCGCGGCGATTGCTCGCGCGCCTTCCCGGATCTGCGCCGCGCACAGCAGCTGCGACCCGGGGATCCCCGGATCGCAGCCGATCTCTCACGCTGTGCCGCGCGCTAGCGGCGACGGACGCGCGCGCCCACGACGAGGGTGCCCACGGCGAACACGAGGGCCGCGCTCGGCTCCGGGATCGGCTCCTGGCCGGTGCCTCCCGCGCCCGGGCGGTAGCGGAGGTCGTCGACATTGAAGGACGGCGCGCCGCCGAACGTCGGAACGGAGCCGACGATATTCACGCTGGTGATTTGCTGACCCGCCATGGCGATCAGTCCGACGAAATCCTGCGGTTCGGGCGGGTTCCCGTTGGTGAAGTCGAAGGAGTCGCTGCCGAGGCTCGTGGCGCCGTCGAAGGCCTCGAAGGTGATCGTACCCGCCGAGACGAAGGTCAGACCGAAGCCGATGCGCTCCGCGCCTTCGGGAAGCAGGATGATGAGGTCGTCCTCTCCACCGATGTTGGACGTGCCCACGAATCCGTCGGTCATCGTGTCGATCGTGATGCCGGAGACCGGATCCGTGTAGGGCAGGTTCTGGGAGCTCGCCGGGAACACGAACGAGACCTCGGAGCCGTCGTAGAACGTGCCTTCGTCGGTGCTGAAGCTGAGCGCCAGGGCCGAGCCCGGCACGACGAGGGCCGCGAGGGCCAGGAACGACAAGATTCGGGGCAGCATGATCGACCTCCTGATGAGCGGTACCGACGGAGCATCGCGCTGATCCGCTGCGGTGTCTAGGCCCCGGAACGCACCCGCAGGGACCCGCGATCCCGCGGGTGCCGCCGTGCGAACCAGCGTTATGCTGGGCTCATGAAAGCCATCCTGTTCGACGAGCCCGGAGACGAGTCGGTCCTGAAGCTGGGGGACGCGCCGTCGCCCGCGATGCAGCCGGGGAGTCTGCGCCTGAAGGTCGCGGCCGCCGCGGTGAACCGCGGCGACCTCCTGCAGCGCAAGGGCCACAACCCGCCGCCGCCGGGCGCCTCGGAGATCATCGGCCTCGAGTGCGCGGGCGAGGTCGTCGAGATGGCGGACGACGTCACCGGCTGGAAGCCGGGCGATCGCGCCATGGCGCTGCTGCCCGGCGGTGGCTACGCGGAGGAGGTCGTGGTGCACGCGGGCTCGGCCATGCCGGTACCCGAGCGCCTCTCCTTCGAGGAGGCGGCGGCGGTGCCCGAGGTCTTCCTCACCGTGCACCTGAAGGTCTTCATGCTGGGCCGCTTCCCCGACGGAGGCAGCCTCCTCGTCCACGGCGGCGGCAGCGGCATCGGGACCTGCGCGACGCAGCTCGTGAAGCAGGTCGGCGGCCAGGTGGTCGTGACCGCGGGCTCCGACGAGAAGTGCGCCCAGTGCCTGAAGCTCGGCGCCGACGTCGCCGTGAACTACAACGAGGCCGACTTCGTGCAGGCCGCGAAGGACGCGACCGGAGGGAAGGGCGTCGACCTCGTGCTCGACTCGATCGGCGGACCCTACCTCGAGCGCAACCTCCAGGCGCTCGCGCCCGACGGCCGCCTCGTCATCATCGGCCTGATGGGCGGCGCGAAGGCGGAGATCAACCTCGGGCTCGTCGTCGCGAAGCGTCTCCAGGTGATTGGCTCGACCCTGCGCGCGCGCCCGGTCGAGGAGAAGGCCGAGATCGTGCGCAGCTTCCTGGACCGCTTCGGGGCCGCGCTCGACGACGGCCGCATCGGCCCCGTCGTCGACGAAGTCTTTCCCTTGGCCAACGCCGCCGACGCCCACCGCAAGATGAACGCCAGCGACCACTTCGGGAAGCTGGTGTTGAAGATGGGGTAGGGATGAGCTCCACGCGTTGCTCGCTCGGGATCGTCGTCGCTGCGTCGTGGCTGGCGATGGGCTGCGCCACGGTGACGCGCGGCTCGATCGAGGAGGTCGTGATCGAATCCGATCCTCCGGGCGCCCAGGCCATCGTCTACCCGGTCGGGGTCGAGGTCGAGACGCCGGGAACCGCGCTCCTCGACCGCGGCCAGGACTACACGGTCTCGATCACGCTGGATGGCTACCAGCCCGAGAGCGCGAAGCTGCACCGCCAGACGACCGGATCCGAGCTGGGAAACATCCTTCTCGGCGGCTTGCCCGGAATGCTCGCGGATTCCTCGTCGGGCGCGAACCTCCAGTTCGTTCCCAACCCGATGCGGTTTGCGTTGAAGCCGCTCGTTCCACCCGAGCGGGATCCGGACGCGCCGCCGCTCCACAGCCTCCACTTCTACAACACGGGCAACTACAGCACGGATGGGAGCGGGGGAATCTCGATCGCGATCGACGGGAAGTACGTCGGTCGGATCGATCTGAAGCAATCGCTCCATGTCGAGGTCGAGCCCGGCCCCCACACCCTGAAGCTCGAGCACACCGACGTCCTGCACTTCGTCGACGAGTACGAGATCGAGGTCGCCGAGCCGCGAACCCTCTTCGAAGTCTGGATTCGCATCACCTCGACGGCCTATCAGCCACTCGATGCGCCGCCGGAGTGGGCGAAACCGCTGGGACCCGTCTCGCCGTCAGCGGCCGGATCGGAGGCGGGCGCCGAGGACGAGCCCGACGACCAGGAGCCCGGCGAAGGGCAGCGGTAGCGCGGGGACGACCAGCGGCGGAAGGTTGGTGTCGAAGACCGCCGGCGGCGCGAGCACCGACGTCTCGAGGGTCTGGAAGCCGCCGTTCGGATCGCGGACCCGGAGCGTCGCGGCGACCAGGACCTCGGGGAGCAGGTAGCTGCCGTCGTCGCCGGTGAGGGCGCTGTCGATCAGTGTCGTGCCG
The DNA here is from genome assembly GCA_039028775.1 of Pseudomonadota bacterium. Taxonomy (GTDB): domain Bacteria; phylum Pseudomonadota; class Gammaproteobacteria; order Pseudomonadales; family Azotimanducaceae; genus UBA4421. The sequence continues at coordinate 16,703 of JBCCHL010000099.1, forward strand.
TCGAAGGCCTCGACGATCAGGCCCGGCTGGGCAAGCCCTCCCGCCGTGATCGTGCCGCGCACGAGCGTCGGCGACCCGACCGGAGCGAACGTGACTCGCCCCATGGCTTCGGCGTTCGCGGCGCCCGTCTGTGCACCGGATTCGCTCGCGCCCGCGTTCGAGCTGGCGCTCGTCAGCATCGAATAGGTGCCGGCCGAGAGGATGCCCGACGACGCGCCGCCGCCACCCGAGAAGGTCGCGGTCGCGTTCGCGCTGCTGGCGGTTCCGTCGAAGTCGGATTGGGAGTCGAGGGCGACGGAGAAGTGGGTGTCGCCCGAGAGCGTCCAGTTCTCGAGCGCGCTGGCGTTGCCGCTCGCCGTCGCGTTGGCGTTGAAGGGGCCGGGCGCCTGAACGACGCCGGCCGCCGCCTGGGAGATGACGTAGAACTCGCCGCCGCGTGTGTCGGAGATCGCGTTCGTGTTCGCGCTCCCCGCAGCCGCATTGCCCTGCGCATC
>JBCCHL010000100.1:0-17106 GCA_039028775.1 Pseudomonadota bacterium
GCACTGGTATCACACAGTGCGAGGCAGGACTGGTATGCTCAATAGAGAAGAATTCTATCATAGCAATTATTTTGGCTATTCTTTGCCTATACTAGTCGCGATCGCCGACGACGAGGGCATGCTGCTGCTCGATCTGAAAGACCTGCGCAGCCTCTTGAGCTTCATGTCCGAAAACGCCAAAGAGCTGCGCCAGGAATACGGCAACATATCGGCCGCGTCTGTTGGTGCGATCCAGCGACGCTTGCTGGTGCTTGAACAACAAGGCGGCAAACGCTTCTTCGGGGAACCGGCGCTACAACTGAACGATCTGATGCAAAAAGACTTCTCCGGCGTTGGTGTGGTGTCCATGCTGTACGCGGAGCAACTCCTGCGAGAGTCCCCCAAGCTCTACGCCGCATTTGTACTGTGGTTGATCTCCGAACTCTTCGAAGACCTGCCCGAGGCGGGCGACATGGACCGCCCCAAACTGGTGTTGTTCTTCGACGAAGCGCATCTGCTGTTTAAGGGTATGCCCAAGGGGCTGCTCGACAAGGTTGAACAGGTTTTTCGCCTGATCCGTTCCAAAGCGGTCGGAATCTACCTCATCACCCAGAGCCCGAACGATATCCCAGAGAACATCCTCGGCCAGATGGGTATGAAGGTGCAGCACGCGCTGCGTGCCTTCACGCCCAAGGACCAGAAGGCGATTCGCGGCGTTGCCGCCGGTTTTCGCAACGACCACGGCCTCGACATCAAGAGCATCCTCACCACCCTCGGCGTCGGCGAGGCGTTGATCTCCACACTGGACGAAGAGGGGGCACCGACCTCGGCCGTGGCCGCAACCATGGCCCCACCAGAGTCGCAGATCGGCCCGATCAAAGTGGCCGAGCGCAAAGAGCAGATGGGCAACAGCCCGATGTCCGGGCGCTACGATCAGGCCGTGGATCGCGAAAGTGCCTACGAACTGCTGCAATCGAAAGCCGAAGAAAACGCGCGCTTGCTCGAAGCAGAAGAGCGCGCCCAGACGCAAGCCAAGCAACGCGAGAAGGAGCGCAAGGCCGCAGAGCGGGCCGCCAAGAAGGCCTCTTCGGGCCGACGCAGGCGCTCCAACCGGCAAACGGTCTCCGAGGCATTCTTCAAAAGTGCGGTGCGCAGCGTGGGCCGTTCCCTGGGTTCAAAGCTGGTGCGCGGTCTGCTCGGGTCGTTGCTGAAGTAGACTCAAGGCTGAGGTAGACGCCGGTCATGCGAGCTGATCCGGGGGTAGACTTACCCTCCTAATTTGTAACGCCAGCGCGTAACATTCGACACGTAATTTTTGTACGGGGCGTTCGCTATGATCCCCCGTCGTGACCCTATATGCCTTGAGGAGAACGTTATGCCCGGCTTGATGCCCGATGTGGACCCGGATGGTTTGCTGGAATTTTCTGTGGTCTTTACCGACCGCTCGCTCAACCACATGTCCGCCAAGTTTCAGGATGTGATGAACGACATCTCCGCAACCCTGAAGGAAGTCTACAACGCAGATGCGGTGGTGGTGGTCCCCGGTGGAGGCACTTTCGGGATGGAGGCGGTCGCACGCCAATTTGCCACCGACGAACTGTGCCTGGTGATACGCAATGGCTGGTTCAGCTTTCGCTGGACCCAGATCTTCCAGATGGGGCAGATCCCCTCCGATCACATCGTCATGAAAGCCGCGCGCACCGCGGAGGACAGAACCGCACCATTCGCACCTGCGGCCGTAGAAGACGTCTGTGCGCGAATCGCAGCCGATAAGCCGGCCGTGGTTTTTGCCCCACATGTCGAAACCTCGTCCGGCATCATTCTGCCCGATGACTATCTGCAGGCGGTTGCGGCCGCCACGCATGAGGCCGGCGGTTTATTTGTACTCGATTGCATCGCCTCCGGCGCCATGTGGGTGGACATGCAGGCGGTCGGCGTCGATGTGCTTATCAGCGCGCCGCAGAAGGGTTGGAGTGCATCACCCTGCAGCGCTCTCGTGATGCTCAGCGAAGCGGCGGTAGAACGCATGCAGAGCAAAACCAGCTCGTCTTTTGCGGCCGATCTCGGCAAGTGGCTGCAGATCATGCAGGCCTACGAGGGGGGCGGTCACGCCTACCATGCCACCATGCCAACCGATGCGTTGACCCAGTTTCGCAACACCATACTGGAGAGCGCTCAAGTTGGCTTCGACAACATGCGCAACAATCAGCAGGAACTCGGCACCAAGGTGCGCAGCCTGCTATCCGAGCGTGGCTTGCAGAGCGTTGCCGCCCCGGGATTCGAGGCTCCCGGTGTGGTGGTTTGTTATACGGAAGACGGCGACATGCAGACGGGCAAGGCGTTTGTACCCGCCGGCCTGCAGATCGCGGCTGGCGTGCCCCTGCAGTGTGACGAGGGAGATGATTATCGCTCTTTCCGTCTGGGCTTGTTCGGACTGGAAAAACTGAACAACGTCGATCGAACGGTGGCTACGCTGGCAGCCGCGCTGGACGAAATTCTGTAACCCTACGCGCCGCAATATCGATCAGAAATCCCTGCGGGCCAGCGACATCGCCTGATTCCGCAACCGTTAAACGTCGCCGTTCGCGTTTGCGCGAACGCCGCGCCAACCTTGAGAGGCAGCTCATGAAAATACCCTACCTGCTCCTGACCGCCATGCTCATCATCTGTGGCTGCACGCCTAGCCCCCAAGGCGACCAGGCCCCGGTCGAGACAGCCGCCGAAGACTCCGGCGAGACCCAGGTCGAATTGAACCTGTCCCGCGAACTGCTGCAAGACACGGAACTCGATGACGCGGACATCGCAGAAGACCCCGCACTCTTAGACGATATGTTCGAGGCGGAGCGCGACGAAAAGCGGGTCAAGCTCAGTGGCAGCGTGCTCACCGATGAGGAGGCAAGCGAGTTGACCGAGCGGGTCGAAGGTGCGGAGGTCAAAGTCGAGATCAAGACCAAGTAAGCCGAGTCGCACGCACACCCTGGCTGCGGTTACACTTAGCCGCGTTTAGGAAGTCAGGAGTCTGCCATGCAGGTGAGTCACCCCTTGATCGATGCAGCACAGGGGCTGCAGGCAGAACTGCGCGAGCGCTCTCAAGAGATCGATGATGCCCGGCAGATTCCACAGGATCTGGCCGATCGCATGGCAGTCATGGGTCTGTATCGCATGATCACACCATCCGCATTCGGTGGCCTCGATGTAGGACCGATCGTGTTGTGCCGGGTCTGTGAACTCCTCGCACAGGCGAACGGCTCCGTCGGCTGGTGCATATTCATCGGCGCCACGTCACAGTACCTGTTCGGCGCGGTACCCGACCAACTGCTTAAAGAAATGCTGGCTCAGGATAATCTGATTACCAGCGGGGTATTCGCCGACTCGGGTACAGTTGTCTATCACGAGCGCGAAGGCCAGCCGGGCTATCTGGTCAATGGTCATTGGCGCTGGGGCTCCGGATGCCGCAACGCCCATTGGATATCCGGCGGCATACATGAGGTGGATGAAGCCGGGGAACGCATCGAACGAACGGAGAAGCCGCTCAACAGAGTGTTCTTTCAACCCCACGAAATCGAGATTCTAGACACCTGGCATGTGTCCGGTCTGCGCGGCTCCGGTTCTTCGGATTATGTCGCACGAGATGTATGGGTACCTGCCCACCGGTTGTGTACGACCATCGACCACACCCCAAACGCCACCATTCCGATCTACCAGTTTCCGCGTTTCGGTCTGCTCGGCGTCCCGATCGGTGCCATCGCCCTGGGTATGGCCCAGGCGGCTATCGACGAGGTGATGACCGAGGCGAAAACCAAAACCCCACAGGGTAGTCGCCGCTCCCTGGCATTACGCCCAGCCTTGCACAAGGACATAGCGGTAGCCAGTACGGATGTTGCCGCCGCCCGCAGCCTGTTCTATCAGAGTATCCAGGAAATCTGGGACGCAGCGCAGGAGCATCCCGAGACGCTGGAGCAACGCATCTCCCTGCGAACCGCCAACGTCCACGCGCTCAATACCGGTGTGCAGGTGATCGATCGCATGTATACCGTCATGGGCGGTACCTCCGTCTATGAACAATCCTGCCTGCAGCGCCACTTCCGCGATGTGCATGTCGCCTCCCAACATATGATGGTGGCGGACAGCGTGATGGAACTGGCCGGACGCGCGATGCTCGGTCTAGACGAACAGGCGCTTGGGCTGTAGCACCGTAATCAGGCGCTCGCCGCAGAAAACTCCAGATTGAGCGCGAGCGTCCCCAACATGATTCCCGGCTGCTGCAGAAAGTTGTTATCTGCACCATAGCGGAATTCCTCGACACGTTCGCACAAGGCGGTCCACGCAGTTGACTGTTCGAGCCGGGATAACTGTGCCCCGGGACATACGCGTGCACCCTGCGAAAACGTGAGGTGGCGCGCGCCAGCCTTGCGATCCAAGCGCAATTCCAGGGGACAGTCCCACTCATCCGGATCTAGGTTCGCCGCCGCCCAGCGCAGATGCAGCAGCGATCCCGGCGGCACCTCAACGCTCTGGAACAATTCGGGCTGGCTGGTCACGCGGGTGGATAGGCCCTGGGTCGGCGCCCGCAGCCGCATGCCTTCTTCCGTAAACGCGCGCACGTGCCGCGGATCTGCCCGCCACGCCCGCCATATCGACGGGTGGTCGATCAGCAACTGTACCTGCTCGGCCAGAGCATATTGGGTGGTCTCCAAGCCGCCGATGACCATCGCATAAACGATGCCGTTTATTTCCAGATCCGTGCGCTGCAGCAGCGAGTATTCGACCTGCGTGAGGAAGCTGATCATGTCGTCCCGTGGCGCCATACGTCGTTCAACGATGAGGCGCTGCGTATAGTCTTTAAATTCGCCGAGCACCTCCAACTGGGCGACAGTCTCTTCGCGCGGCAACTTTGTGGGTGGGACCCGATCCATAGACAAATGGGTGTACACACGCGTCACCGTAGCGCTTCAGCAACAACAGATCCTCCAAGGGCCAACCGGGAATATGGCTTAACAGCGACGAGGCCAGAGCATGGGCGCAACGCGGAGCGGCAAGCTGAGCGTTCAGTGCTCGACCGCGAGCCCAGACTTGACCCGGCGCACACCGAGATCTTTGAGGATGTTGTAGAGACACGGCACCAGAATCAGCGTTATCACGGTAGCAAACAAGATACCAAACGCTAGCGAGACCGCCATCGGTATCACCATCTGCGCCTGCATGGACGTCTCGGAGAGGATTGGCAACAGCCCGAAGAACGTCGTGAGCGACGTGAGCAGGATAGCGCGGAAGCGCGCCGCACCGCCCTCGATCGCCGCCTCGGCAGCATCGAGTCCATCGTCGACATGCTTGTTAACGTAGTCGACAAGGATCAGGCTGTCGTTCACGACCACACCTGCCAAGGCGATGATCCCGAACAAACTCAGCGTACTGACGGCCAAATCCAGCACCAGGTGCCCGACAATCGCGCCAACAATTCCGAAAGGGATTACGCTCATGATGACCAACGGCTGCAGATAGGACCGCAGCGGTATGGCCATGAGTGCATACACGCCAAACAGCGCCGCGAGAAACGTGTAGACGAACTGCTGCATGCCTTCCGCTTCCTCGCGCGAGCTGCCATCGAGACTCGCGGTGATCCCCGGATACGAACTCAGCATCTCCGGCAGATAAGTGCGTCGCAGGTCGGCTACCAGACGCTGCGGCTCGACCAAATCCACGTTGGCGTTGGCCGTGACCGTGATGGTGCGCAGGCCGTCAAGGCGCCGGATAACGCTGAATCCCGGTTGCATATCAAACTCGGCAACGGTCGCAAACGGTAACTCCCGGCCATCCGGCAGCCGAATCCACATACTCTCAAGATTGCCCACGGAGCGACGTTCACTCTCCGGAAAGCGCACCATCACGCGCACCTCCTGCGTGCCGCGCTGTATGCGCTGGGCTTCAGCGCCGTAGAACGCTTCGCGTACCTGGCGGGCGAGATCGACCAGGGTCACGCCGAGCGCTTCCGCCTCAGGCTTGACCCGCAGTTTGATCTCTTCAGGACCTTCGTTGAGGGACATCTCCACCTCGTAGAGTCCGTCGATGCTGCGTAGATAGTCAGCGACCTCCCGCGCCGCCGCTTCGGTCAGTTCGTAGTTGCGACCTTGCAGTTTCAGGGCGACGGGCGGTCCGCCGCTCATATTTCTGCTCGCCTCAAACTTCAACTCCTGCACTCCCGCGATCGTGCCGACACGATCGCGCCACATCAGCTCTATCTCTTTCGGGTTGATGCCGGTTTCCTGCTTGCTCAGTTCCACCTGAAAACGTCCGCCGCGGCCATCGCGCACAAAAGCAAACGTATGCTGGATCACGTCGTGGTCGAGACCTTCCCGCGCCACCAGCTCGCTGTTCACCTCTTCCAGCGCCTCACCCATGCGATTGACCACATTGACGGCCAGTTCCTCCGGCGCGCCTTCCTGCAACTCCAGCACGGCCGACAGATAGTCGCTGTTGAGCTCGGGGAAGAACACAATCCGCACAAAGCCGCCGCCGACCAGTCCGATCGCCAGGATCATCATCGCCACAAAAAAGGCCACGGTGGCATAGCGAAACTCGATGGCCCTGGCCAGAAACGGGCGATAGACGGTGTTGATGAAGCGTTTCAGGTTGGTGTCGACCCAGTCGGTCACCGTACGCTTGTCACCATGCGAGGAACGCATCAGCGACAAGTGCGACGGCAGGATCAGCTTGGATTCAACCAGCGAGAACAGCAGGCAGAGGATGACCACCCAACCGATGGCCGCGTTGACCGGCGCGGTGGGGCCGGTGACAAACATCTGCGGCAAAAACACCACCACCGAGGTCAGGACGCCAAACGTAGCGGGCATCGCCACACGCTGCGCTCCTGCGACAATATTCGGCAGGCTGTAGCCATACTTTTCTGTCTCGGTATGCGCGGCCTCGGCGATGATTATCGCATCGTCTACCACAATGCCTAACACGATTATGAACGCAAACAGGCTCATGATGTTAATCGTCACATCGACGATGGGCAGCAGCATGAACGCACCCAGAAACGCGACGGGCAAGCCGACGATCACCCATGCCGCGAGTTTGATGTGCAGGAACAAGCCCAACACAACAAAGACCAGCACCGCCCCCATCGCCAGATTGTCGATGAGCATGTCGACGCGACCTTCGAGATAGTAGGTGGCATCCCCCCACACTGTCAGCTGAACCTCATCCGGCAGACTTTTGTTGCGCTGGTCAACAAAACGGCGCACTGCCTCGGAGATCTCCAACTCGTTTTCGTTCTCGGTGGACTTCACGCTGATGCCGAGGCTGCGCGCGCCATCGAAAAAAGCATGACTGCGCACCTCGGCAAAGCCATCACGGATGTTGGCAACGTCGCCCAGCCGCACCCGCGTACCATCCGGATTGGTCAGCAGCACGATGCGCTCAAACTCTTCGCCGGTATACGCCTGACCCTGCGCGCGCAAACGGATGTTGCCAGCGCCGGTTTTGATGGAGCCACCGGGGAGATCCACCGACCAACGCCTGATCACCTCGGCGACCTGGGCTAGGGTCAGACCGTACTGGCGCAGGGTGAGTTCGGGGATCTCGACGCTGATCTCAAACGGCCGACCGCCCCAGACCTCCGCCACGGATACCTCGGGCAGGTTGGTGATTTCATCGCGAATGTCCTCGGCGAGATTCTTCATCGCGGCCTCTTCGAGGTCGCCATAAATCTGCACCATCAGCGCGCCTTTGGTGAAATTCTGTTTGCCGATGATCGGCCGCTCGGCTTCCACCGGCAGGGTGTTGATGCCATCGACGGCGAGTTTGATCTCGTCGAGCACATCTGAGACTTCGAAACCCTGACTGACTTCGACTTCCACACGCCCCGAACCCTCGGAGGCGATGCTGCGAATCTCCTCTATGCCCTGGATCGAATCGATGGCCTCCTCGACCTTGACCACAATCCCCTCTTCCACTTCTTCCGGGCCGGCCCCCGGATAAGGCACCACGACAGAAATGCGATCGATGGCAAAATTGGGGAAACTCTCTTTCTTGACGATCAGCATCGCGTAGATGCCCGCGACCATGATACCGATCATCATCAGGTTCGCAGCAACGTGATTGGTGGCGAACCAGCCGATCAGGCCGGATACTTCGCGCCGTGGATGCTCAGCCACTGACGCGGACCTTCATCCCCGGCAGCGGCTGCTCGATCGGTGTAATGCAATAGCGCTCGCCGCGCTCGATACCGTCGGTGATATACACGTGTTGGTCATCGCGGCGCACAACTTCAACATCCCGCGGTTGAATCGTCAGATCGTCTTCGACCATCCACAGCGTCTCGCCGCGCGGCATGGCATCCCGGGGTACCAGCACTAGCGGACCCGCATAACGCCCTTGGATTGTCGCGGAGACAAATGTCCCCATCAACAACGGTACTCGACCGCTGCCGGCCATGTCATACGGATCTTCGATCTGTGCCACCAGGTATAGCACCCGACTGGTACTGTCGAACACCCCTTCGGAACGCGCGATCACCCCTTCCCAGGCGAAATCTTCGCCACCGAGTTCCGCGCGCAAGGTCACGCCTATGGCATCGTTCGACCGTATCTTGCTGATATCCAGATAACGCAAATCCTGTTGGGTCACCGGCAGGCGGACTTCCGCGATGTCCACGGCAAAGGTCATGGCAAGTTGGGTGCCGGTGTTCACATATTGTCCAACATCGGCAATTTTCTGGCGTACGAGGCCGTCGTAGGGGGCTCGGATCACGGTGCGATCCAGATCCCCCAACGCTTTCTCCAGATCCGCTTCAGCAGATTGCAGTTCTGCTAAAGCCTGGCGCAATTGCGGCTTGCGCAACGCCAGAGCCGTAGCCGGACCACGGGATGGATCGGCTGCGCGGGCGCGCTCCCAATCGCGTTCCGCGTAACCGGCCATCGCGCTCTCGGTTTCAAGCTGGGTGCGCGCACGCGCGACCGCGGCGCGCTGACGTTTCACCACACTCTCATAATTGCGTGGGTCAATGCGCACCAGCACATCGCCTTTGCGAAAAAACCCACCGCTGACAAAAGCCGACGATACCTCGACGATCTGTCCCGAAGCTTCTGCGACCAGCGTGGTCTGTGTGCGCGGCGCGATGCTACCTTGGGATTGCACCGTGAAGGTCACATCTTCCTCGGTGGCCACCGCCACATCGACCAGCAAGCTGGGCGGTGGTACTGGCGTGCGCTTGGCCTCCGGTCGCGCGGCAAACATCATCATCGCGACAAGCACCGCGACGACAATAAACACCACCGGCAATGTGACTTTCCAAAACTTCATCGGCACCCAATTCTCTTTCAATCACGTCAGCGTACGCGCAATCACGTCAGCGTACGCGCAATCACGTCAGCGTACGCGGCTCCACTTCAGCGTCCGCACCCCGAGCGGGATTGCGGGCGACATCTCCCCAACAAATCCTCAAATCCGGACTCACCCCAGGGGTATTCAGGATATAGCAATGCGCGCTGTACCGCATGAGCCACCTGAGCACTCGAATGCGCTGCTCACTTCGACAACACGGCAGTAGGTCAGGTGCCGCGGCGACTTGCCAGGCGTTCCGCCTGCAACGCGTCGCGCCGTTCTAGGTAAGGATCCGCACTCTGCGCCTGACCATCGTAACGCCTTGTCAGCTCCACCCGAGGCTCATTGGCGAAAATGTGACCTGCACCCTGACATATCTTAAAGCCTAGTAGGTCCTGCAATTGTGGCGCAAATCCCATCATGCGCTCCGGGCGCACACCGAGCATAAGGTTCTCCTGTTGGCGCATGCGGCCGTTGCAGTAATTGATGGTCAGGCCCCAGCGCGTGGCAGGGGTAATGTTGGCGCCCGCACCGTGATAGCAGGTGCCCACGACCAAAGCGATACTGCCGGCAGGCATTTCCAGCGCGACCGTGTTGTACGTCTGGCCTACAACCGGGTCGTCCGGCAGATTGTTACTACCCGGCACGATCCGAGTTGCACCATTGTTCGCGGTGAAATCGCTCAGCGCCCACATCGTGTTGCAGACCAGATTGGGATGGGGGCGCGGGAACATGTAGACCATATCGTCACAGTGGACAGACTGGGCAGCTTCGCCCGGACCAATGACCGCGGTACCCATCGTCGACAACAGGAAATTCTCCCCGAGGACGCCCGGCAGGATCGCGAGCACCCATGGGTGCACCGCTACGCGTTGCCACACCGCGCCATCGTTGAGCAGATCGAACCAGCGCCGCGTATGAAAACCGGTGAAAGGTGCGGGCGCGATATCACCTCCAGGCCGCACCTGTTCCAGGCGCTCGAGCTCTTCATGCAGATCCTGAAGGAGTGCCGCATCGATCGCATCCGTCATGATCGTATAGCCCTGTTGCGCTACCGCGTCGATATGCGCCTCGATCTCCGTTGCCGAAAGCTCCCGCATCACATTTCTCCCGTCTTTCCCCTGTGTTCGCGCCCCCGTGTTCGCGTCCCCGGTCGGTTAAGCGACCGGCGAGTCGATCAGAGTGATTGCCCCCGCAACGGCAAACCAGCCGCTGCATACGCACGATCGATCACCTGCATCTGCTTCACGCCGTCCCAGGCATCGGTATACAACGACGCACCTTCACGCACGGCCGCGAGGAACGCATCGAGTTGATAGCCGTAGGTGGCGCGCCGATCGAAACTCTCCCGACGGGTTTCACCGGCGACGGTGACGTCGAGATAGTGACCGTTCTGCGGCACGATCGGGTTTTGCACGTGCAGCCTGCCACGCGACCCCGTGACGCTGAGATAAGCGGTAAACGCAACGCCCTCGCGCATGTCACCCGAGGTGGTCGCGGTGACTTCCCCTAAGCGCATGGTGGTCTTTAACATCACATCGACCAGGTCGGGGCCCACCTCAGCCTGTGCACTGACCTCATCCGGCTCGGCCCCGGTGATGTGCCGTACCCAGGAGATCGGATAACAGCCGATGTCCATCGTGACCCCACCACCGAGCGCGTAGACCATGCGGATGTCCTGCGGATCGGTCACTGGCACATGGAACGCAGCATCCACGTTGATAATGTCTCCCAACTCGCCGGAGTCGTAGATTTCTTTGGCCCGGATGAACACCGGGTGGTAGCGATAGTGAAACGCGTCCATGAGAACACAACCGCTCGCATCGGCAGCCTCCGCCATCGCGGTGGCCTCCGCCGCATTGCAGGCGATGGACTTCTCGCACAACACATGCTTGCCGTTCTGCAGAGCCTTGATGCTCCAGTCTTTGTGCGCCGGGATGTGCAGTGGATTGTAGAGGGCATCGATGCGCGGATAATCCACCAGCGCCTGATAGTCGTCCAGGACCTTTGCGATCTGATGGTGTCGCGCGAAGGCCTCGGCGCGCTCCTGGTCCCGGGCGGCCACCGCATACACCCGCGCACCAGGCTCATCCATGCACGGGTAAAGCAGTGCCCGCGGGGTGATCCTCGCCGTACCTAATGTGCCGAAGTTAATCATCGAGATAGTAAACTACACACAAGTGCGGGACGGCAAGGGGCCGGAGGTACCGGTTAATCGAGCTGTCTGGGGAATCACCAAACGAAGATTCGGACCGGAGAACAGCCAATTTGGGGACGCGCTACCCAACAAGACGATCAAGCGGGCTAGCGATCAGAACAGGTGGCTATGCATCTCCTCCACCTCATCGATCACGCGCACCACCTCTGCGACCAGATCGCTGATCTGTTGTTCATGATAGCGCCGCACGACGTAAGCGTTCATCGCCCAAAGGGTCGCGGCAATCACCCGCGCTTGACGCTCGCCGTCCGGTATCGCGCGCAATTCTTTACCCAGAGATTCGCAGAGCAAGTCTTCATACTCGTAACCGTTGCGCAGAATCTGGGTTGAGACCGACGCGAGCGAGAAGCGCTCGGTCAGAATTTCTCGATAGTGCACGCCACCGTCGTTGCGGGTCACACGCTCGGCAGAACTGCGTACCCAGTCGCGCCATAGCGCAAAGGTGGAAGTTGGGCGCTGGGGCGAACGGATCAACTCTCGGAAACGCGCGAGATGTTCCTGGTCACCGGTGGCTGCCAATTCCTGTTTGTTGGCGAAGTGTCGGTAGAGAGTCTGGACATGCAAGCCGGCATCTTCCGCAATCTCTTCGAGGGTGGTCTGCGCATACCCTTTGGTACTGAAAAGTTTTTGGGCTGACGCGATCAGTTGCAGGCGGGTTTCCGCCTTGCGTTTCTCCCGCAGCGGGAACTGACTGGGGTTTTTGTTTGCTTCCTTCGGTTTTTTCATTGTTGCTTTACGCGTTTTCGCTTTCTTTCTTGCTTGCTTGCTTGCTTTCCGATGCTTGGGTTGCTTTTCCCGGCGGCTCTTGCCTCATTTCTTGTGCCAAATTTTTTGGATTCTGATGGTCACTTCGGGCTGCGACTTCTGTTTCGCAGCCTGCTTGCTCGCAACCGACTTGTTCCACCACCACCAATCCAAAGTTCAGATTATGCCGATGTGCGAACAAAAGACAGGTAGGACGTCAAATCTTTGACTCAACCTCAAACCGCCATAACTCGGCCGACCAGTCCGTCTCAAAAGCGCTGCTTCCCCTCAAAACAGGATGCACTAATGAGGGCGTCGGGGTAAAGGCCTCCGCCCCAATTCACCATGCGGCTCGTGCAGCGATTGTAGGACAGGTCCACACGAAACTAGCTTCAATTTTTAGGGTCTACCGAGAACCCACAAAGCGCCATCGATTTTCAACAAATTTCGATGATGGTGTTTATTAACATGTTGTAAGACACAAAAAGTGTCAGATTTTCGACGTCCGAAAACCGCCAGCTCACATACCACTCATAGGTGTAAGCTCCGGGTTACACAAAGCTACGATTGTGGACAACACTTTGCTATTAACACGACTGTAGATATGTATAATGCCGAGCCTTAGAGACACTGTTGTTGTGAAGTAACACGAGGATTGCAGATGCTTATTTTGACCCGACGCATTGGCGAGACGATAAAGATAGGCGACGAAATTACAGTCACCGTTCTGGGCGTAAAAGGCAATCAGGTACGCGTTGGGGTAGGGGCACCCCGCGACGTCGCTGTACATCGCGAAGAGATTTATCAGCGCATCCAGGAAGAACAAGCCGCTGCCGCCAAAGCAACCCATCAAAACGGCGGCTGAGCCCACCTCGCCTTCCAAGCCCGTCAGCGTGTATGGTGGTCTGCTTAGTCGCTAAGAGACCACCCGATGCACCCCTCACCTCTCGTACGCTTTCTACCTGTACTCCTCTTCGGTCTGCTCACCCTTTGGGGTTGCACCCCAACGCCGGAAGAGGCGTCCACACCCGCGACGCAAAATCTCGCTACCGGCAGCACCGACAACGTGCTCACCTATCAAGGCGAGATCAGCGGGGTCTGGGCGGATGCGCAAGCGCGCATCCGCGTATTTCGCGGCGTGCCCTATGCGCGCCCGCCGATAGCCTCGATGCGCTGGCGCCCGCCGGGCACGGCGTCCGCCCGGGCGACCACCTACAAAGCGGATACCTTCAAGCCCGCCTGCTGGCAGGTGCCGGCCAGCGATAATTTTGTCTGGGCACGGGGCAACTTCGAACGCAGCGAAGACTGCCTGTACCTGAACATATGGGCACGGGATGACGCGGCGAACCTCCCGGTAATGGTCTGGTTCCACGGCGGGGCACACACCGGTGGCATGAGTCACGATCGTATCTTCGACGGCACGGAGATCGCCCGGCGAGATGTGGTCCTGGTGTCCGTCAACTACCGCCTGGGGCCAATGGGATTTCTGGCACTACCGGAGCTGGCGGCGGAATCCAGTCAGGACAGTGCCGGTAACTATGGCCTACTCGACAAGATCGCCGCACTGAACTGGATCGGTGAGAACGTCGCGCAGTTTGGTGGCGATGCTGAAAATGTCACTATCTTCGGGCAATCCGCGGGCAGCCAGAGTGTTTGCAGCTTGATGGCTTCGCCGCTGGCACGGGGTCTGTTCCAGCGCGCGATCGGCCAATCCGCGGCCTGTGTCAGTCCGATCCCGGTGGCAGACGCCCGAGGATTTGCTCGCGGTAGCGCTATGGTGCGCGCCACCGGGACAGAACAGACCGATCTGGCGGCCTTGCGCGCGATATCCCCGGATACTCTGTTGCGAGCAGCGCGCGACAGCGGCTGGGCTAACCAGAGCCGCATCACCATCGACGGCTGGGTGCTTCCAGCCCCACCCGAGGAAATCTACGCCGCGGGGCAGCAGGCGCCGGTAAGTTTGCTGGCGGGCACGCTCGCCAACGAAGGGTATAAGCTGTTACCTATCGACGAGAGCCTGGATCTTAGCGCCGTACGTACGCGCATCGCACCCTGGGCGGGTAATCAAACCGACGCCCTTCTAACTGCCTACGAGGTCGAACGCGACCCGCCTAAGGCCTATCAGTCGCTCCTCACCGATCTGATGATGACCTACGGGGCCCGCCGCTGGGTGCAGTATCAGCAACGCCTGCAACCTGACGCCCACTATTTGTACTTTATGGACCACGCTCCACCCGCTTTTAAACTCTATCGACCAGATGATCCGGCGCTCGAACTGCAAGGCGGTCCTCGCACTGCGGGCGCCTATCACTCGGGGGATCTGGCGTTTGTGTTCGGTAACACGCGCAAGGTGGGGGTAGGCTGGAAGCCCCAGGACCATCAGCTTGCGCAGATCATGGTCGGCTACTGGACTAATTTCGCCCGCTCGGGCAACCCGAATGGGGACGGCTTGCCTCCCTGGCCGGCCTATGATCCGGCCGCGCACACCACCCAACGGTTGAATTCCAATGTGCAGACGATCAACGGCGCCCAGCGCGCCAGGTTAGACCTGATCGAAGCCGCCCTACCGCTCGGAGGGTAGGGCGATCCTTGGAACGAGAAAGGTTGATCAGGCCTTCGGCGGGTGGCCTTTACCGATATGCTGTTCGATGAACTTCACCGTTTCGGAGATCCAGCGGCGATTGTTCTTCGCGTTGCGCGGCGTATGCCCCTCGTTTTTAAGTTCGATCAAACGCGGTACCGGTTTACCTGCCGCTTTCATGGCTTTGCGCAGCTCATAGGCGTGCTCGACCGGCACACGGAGATCATCTTCCCCGTGCACCAGAAGCAACGGGGTTTTGATCTCGTCCACATAGGTGATCGGTGACGCCGCTACCAGATCTTCCGCCGTCTTGCCGATCACTTTGTCCATGTATTTTTTACCCCACCGAGTGAACTCCGTGAAGTCAGCATTATCGTACTGCACTTTCTGGTCGTAGACGCCCGCACCGGCGACGGAGCACTTATATAGCTCCGGTTCTCGCGCAATGCTCATCACGGCTGCATAACCGCCGTAACTCCAGCCGAAAATGCACACCCGTTCGGGATCGGCGATACCTTGATCGATCGCCCAGCGCACCGAGTCGGTCAGATCGTCCTGCATCTTGCCCGCCCACTCTTTGTGGCCAGCGTTCTCAAAATTCTGCCCATATCCACCCGAGCCACGAAAATTGACCTGCAACATCGCGTAACCCGCAGCCGGAATCCAGCCCTCGAACCACTGGTAGCCCCAATAGTCCCGAGGACCATGGGGACCGCCATGGGGCACAATCACCAGCGGCAGGTTTTTCTGCGGTGCGCCTTTAGGACGGCTCAGGTAGCCATACAGCTGGGTACCATCACGCGCCTCGATTTGAATGGGCTCCATCTCGGGCAGAATCTCATCCGGCACATGCGGAAAGCCATCAAACATCTTCTGCAGGCGGTTGGTCTCGCGGTCGAACAGATACACCGAGGGTGTTTCTTTATCGCTTGTGAAGCTGACCAGGTTCAGACGAAAGTCGTGGGTCTGCGAGGTAATCGATGGCATGACATCCGGGAAAGACGCAGCCAATGCCAAGCGGGTCTGGGCGTTGGGATGATCGGGGTCGGTGATCACCTGCTCGTACTTGTCAGGCGCTACCACCGCCCCATAGACATTGCCCCGGAAGTCCATGAGCGTGCCATCGATGTCGACCACATCGTGCTGAACCAATTCGGTGAACTCGTTGGTCTCAGGATTGAGCAGGTAGAGCCCTTTAGGCCCACCATCATCCGAGCGGTATACGTAGAGATTACCCTCTGCATCCAACTCCAGTGGCTCCACCTGTGTCTCCCCGTAAGCGGCGCTGGAGAACTCTTCCCACTTGTTGTCTTCGCGGACAAAAAACACCCCGGTCTGGTCATCATCAATATAGAACGCAAAGCGCACATTGCCCTCAGCATCCGCGATCAGGTTCGCGTTCGGCACCGGTGCCCGCAGCTCCCGGGTCAGACGACCGCTATAGATATCCAGCACCGCAGACTTGGTGATGTTGTTGTAACCGCGGTTCCACTCGGTGATTTGGATCAGCACCGTTTTCGGGTCCTGCCAGCGCGGATGCATCAGCCGCGCGCTCGCAGCGGTGGTGCTCACCTTGCTAACCCGGCTCTTGGTGCGACCGTTCTGATCACCGCGGAACCCGAACAGGTATTTGCCCTTCTTGCCATCGGCGTTAACGGCGTAGAGTTCGCCGTAGCTGACGTCATCCTCGCGATTCCCCCAGTCGTAGTCGACGCGGATCAAAACCCGCTCATCGTTGACCCACCAGTAGTTACCCACTTCGTTTTTGCCCGGCAGTGACACCACGTGGATCAATTTCATCGCCGGGTACTCAAAGATTGCGAGTTGGCGGCGCTCGTCCTCCTCTTTCAGCGCGGCTATATAGTCGCCCTGGGGCGATATCTTGGCGTTCAGAATCTCCCTGGGCTTAAGCCAATCCGAATAGTACTCGGCCGCTACCGGCCCACAGACAGTTAAAAGCGCCAGCACAAGGGCTGGTTTGAAGATACGAAATCCCATTTACAACACCGTTTATCCCTGACCCGTCGTACGCGTACGCACGCGAATCTATCTAGTTTCTCGTTATGACCACATCGAGGCGTTGTGCTTATCCATAAAAGCACCGCCTACTCATTTTATGGCGTCAATTGTAGGCATCTCAGCACTGACTGCAAAGTAAGCACTGACCGCAAAGTCAGCACTGACTGCAAAGAAAGTTGAGGCCGCACACAGGTGGGTCTTACGCGCCAGGCAACCGCGTTAAGGGTAGGTTCGGTCA
>JBCCHL010000101.1:0-16717 GCA_039028775.1 Pseudomonadota bacterium
CGCCACCACGCTGGCTGCCGTGAGCGGCATGGATATCACCGCGCCTATCCATGCCGAGCACCCCTAGCGTTTGAGACTCCGGGGTATCAGTTCCCAGCGCGGCGGAGTCATGACCGCTTAACTCCGATCCCAATTGCGAGCTGGCTGCTGCCTTCACCTGCTTGGCCCTCCGTCTCGTCGGCCTGTTAGAATGAGACCTCTTGAGCGGACCGGGGGCTTTGTGAGCGGCACACTGCATACCATCATCATCGGCGCCGGCCAGGCAGGCCTGTGCGCCAGCTACTATCTCAGTCAACAAGGCATCGAACACATAATTCTCGAGCGTGCGCGGATCGGCGAACGCTGGCGTAGTGAGCGGTGGGATTCTCTGCGTTTCCAATTTCCCAACCGCTATGTGTATCTGCCCGGGTTCCCATATGAGGGCGATGACCCCGAGGCCTTCATGCACCGCGACGGTATTATCGACGTGCTCGATCGCTATGCGCAGCACATAGAGGCGCCGGTGCTGTGTGGCGTGAATGTTGAGGGTATCGAGCGCGATGCGCAGGGTGTGTTTGTCCTGCAAGCCGGGCGGCGGTATTTCCGGGCCCGCAATGTGGTCGTGGCCACCGGGCCGTATCAGTACACCCGTATCCCGGAGCTCGCGGACGCGTTGCCGCAGCGTCTGCGGCAATTGCCCGCCAGCGCGTATACACATTCTGCGGCGTTGCCGGCGGGTGCCGTGTTGGTGGTCGGTGCGGGCGGATCGGGGGTGCAGATTGTTGAAGATCTGCTCGCCGCAGGGCGTGATACCTATCTGTGCGTGGGCAATTTCAAGCGTATCCCGCGCACCTATCGCGGGCGCGACATCATGGACTGGTTTGAGGAACTGAACCTGACCAGTCAGGTGGCGACCAATCGCGACCCCAGCGATCACTCGCCGCTCTTGACCGGGGTGGATGGGGGTTACGAAGTCGATCTGCGCCGGGTGGTTGCCGAGGGTGGGACGTTGTTGGGTCGCCTGGAGGGCGTCGCCGGCGAAGAGATCCAACTCGGCGATCGGTTGCTGCAGCATATGGCGGCCGCGGAACAAGCCTATGACGATCTGGTGGGCGGCATTGAAGCGGCACTGGCCGCATCCGGCGCTGCGGCGGACGAAGCGCCAGCCAAACCACCGGCGCCCGGGCCGATGCCGCCCACGCCGCCGACGCGTCTGAATCTGGAAGCCCACAATATTCAGACCGTGGTCTGGGCCACCGGCTACGGGGTGGACTTTTCCTGGATTGACTGTGGCGCGTATCTGGGGGATGGCATGCCGGTGCAGACCCGTGGCGTCAGCGAGGTGCCGGGCCTGTACTTCCTCGGCATGGCCTTTCTGCATTCGGCACGTTCGTCATTCTTCTGGGGGGTGGGCGAGGATGCTGAGCATGTGGTTCAACACGTGGTGCAGCGATCGTCATAGCGGACTGTCATTCGTGTTGCTGTGGTTCCTGCGGGGAGTTAGGTATGGTGCTGTGACAGATGCGGCTGTGGCCTGCTCGCTAACAAAATAGAAAGGGACGGATATGGCTTTGACAAATCTCTCCCGCAGCGTGAGTGGCTACGTTGCGGTGATCACGGGTGCCGCGTCGGGCATGGGGGAGGCGACCGCCAAGCTGTTCGCCGACCAGGGTTGCAAAGTGGCACTGCTCGATCGCAACGCACAAGACCTCAACAGAGTCACCGAGGAGATCACCACAGCGGGATGCACGGCCCAAGCCTGGCCGCTGGATCTGAGGGATAAAGCGGCGACCGAAGAGGTGATCGGCGAGATCGCCCGGACTTTCGGTGGGCTGGATATCCTGGTCAACAATGCAGGCTTCGGCGCGGGTAGTGCCATCGATAACGAGGGCTTCAACGACACCTGGGATCTGGCGATGGACGTATTGTTATCGGCGCACACCCGGACCGTACGGGCGGCCCTGCCGTTCTTACGAGAGTCTGCCAACCCGCGGATCGTGAACATTTCTTCCACGGAAGGCTTGGGAGCGACCAAGGGTAACGCGCCCTACGCGGCGGCCAAACATGGTGTGATCGGCTTGACCCGCTCTCTGGCGGTAGACCTCGGACCGGAAGGGATAACCGTCAACTGTATCTGTCCCGGACCGATTTCAACACCGCTGACCTCGGCTATTCCCGATGAGCACAAGCAAATCTACGCCCGGCGCCGGGTGGCGATGAAACGCTATGCCGACCCCGAAGAAGTGGCGCACGGCACATTGAACTTCTGTCTACCCGCCGCCAGCTTCATCACCGGGGCGGTGCTGCCGGTGGATGGGGGCTTGACCATCAAGAACGCGTGAGGGTGACTGGCGCGTTCATCGCATCGGTGAAGTCCGAGCTGCGAGACGCCCGTCTGCGTTGGTAAAATTGTTAACGCGCTCAGAGGTCGGCCTGCCAGGCGCGCCCGTCCCGATCGAGCAGATTGGAGGCGCCGTGCGGTCCCCATGAGCCCGCGAAGTACTTCTCGACTTTCTGTCCTTCGTTCTGCCAGCCCTCGGTGATGTTGTCGATAAAGCGCCAGGCCCACGCTACCTCGTCGCGGTGCATGAACAGCGTTGGGTTACCGCGCAGCACTTCGATGATCAGGCGTTCGTAAGCATCGGGATAGGTCGCGCCACCAAACGCCTCGGCAAAACTCAGATCCAGGTCTTTGGCCTCCAGTTCAAACCCGCCCGGTCCGGGCTCCTTGACCATGGTGGTGAGCTTCACCCCTTCGTCGGGTTGCAGGGAGATTCTAAGTCCGTTCGGTTGCAGGCCCGAGAAGATCGAGTGCGGCACTGGCTTGAAGCGGATCACAATCTCCGAGCGCTTTTCCGGCAGGCGCTTTCCGGTCCGCAGGTAGAAGGGGGTGCCGGACCAGCGCCAGTTCTCGATCTCGAGCTTCAGCGCGACGTAGGTTTCTGTGTTGCTGGCCTCGGTGAGTTCGTCCTCGTAGCCATCGACCGCAACGCCGTCTACCGCCCCCGCGCGGTACTGCCCGCGCACGGTCTGGGTCAGGACGTCAGCTCCGCTGATGGGCTTGAGGGCCTTGAGCACCTTGATCTTCTCGCTGCGCACCGCGTCCACATCCAGACTGACCGGCGGCTCCATCGCCACCAGGCATACCAGTTGCAGCAGATGGTTCTGCACCATATCTTTGAGGGCGCCGATGTGTTCGTAAAACTCTACCCGGTTGCCGACGCCCAGCTCTTCGGCGACGGTGATCTGCACGTGATCGATCACCTCGCGGCGCCACAAAGGCTCGAAGATGGCATTGCCGAAACGCAGCGCGAGGAGATTCTGCACGGTTTCTTTGCCCAGGTAGTGATCGATCCGAAAAATCTGGTTCTCGTTGAAATAGCGGCCGACGGCCTCGTTGATCGCGTTGGCGCTGTCCTGGTCGATGCCGATAGGTTTCTCCAGTACCAGGCGCATGTCATCGGTCACGAGGTTGTTTGCGGATAGACCCGATGCGATCGCGCCGTAGATGCGCGGCGAGACCGACAGGTAGGCGGCCCGCACAGGATTGGCATCCGCTTCCAGCAGCGTGTGCAACCCGCGCCAATTTTGCGCTGTCTTGTCAGTCACATCGAGATCGAGATAACTCAGCCGGGAACTGAAGCGGCGCCATACCGTCTCATCTGGATCCGCGCCGAGATACTTGTTCAGTGCGCTATACAGTCGTTGCTGAAACTCGGACACCTCCATGGGTGCACGGGCGATGCCGATGATGCGTGAGGGGTCGGGAAGTTGCCCGGCCTCGTCGCGGCGATAGATCGCCGGCAAAAGCTTGCGCATGGCCAGGTCACCGGTGCCCCCGAATATGATCAGGTCGAATGGTTCTACCGGATTCAGGCTGGACATCTGCTCTCCTCGCGTGGGCGCCGCAGGGCGCGGGGTGTCTTGGGTATTCTGCACGGGCATGCTACAGGGGATAGTTTAGTCAGGGGAGCGGTTGTTGGGCAGGTGTTCATCTTGCGGATCGGTACTTAGCGCGAATCTTGAACCGCGCGTGGGTCGGCGTCGCCCCGGGAAAGCGCTGCGGTGTCGGTCCGGGCGGATGGGTTGCTCGGCATGTGGGTGCAAATGGTCGCCAAGTGCGCCATCCTTGGCGTGCAAGAGGAGGAATCGCCATGGGTTTTGATAGTTTGTCCTGGGGTGTAAAGGCCAGCTTTCGCGGTTATGTCGAGGGTGCTGGCGGGAGTATCACGCTGGGTGACGGGGCGACACGCGCGCAGGACGGTACGTTTGTTCTGCCGGCTTTGCCCGGCGGTGATCTGGTCTTCGCCGCCGATGGCAGCGCCAGCGGGTCGATGCGGTTTAAGGGCAGCGTCGAATTTGAGGCCCATGGCGGCATGCTCAAAGCGACCCTCAACGAACTCGGCGTAGAGGTGACCGAGGAAGGGCTGGTGCTCACGGTTTTGGAAGCGCCGCTGAATCAGGATCGATGTGCGATCGCCACCCTGACGGTGTTGGAGCGTGACTCGGGTGACGGGGTGACCCTGGGCGCGCAGATCACGATGGATGGCATGTACCAGATCGCGGACAACTATCCCCCGGGGACCGAATTGGATGAACTGCATCTGGCGTGAGGTGGTGCGTGAGCTCCGCTCCACGCCAGGATCTGCTCACGCTGGTAACGACGGAGCAGCGCTATGGCGGGGACGGGCGGTCGAGTTGCTCGTCACTCAAGGCGGGTAGCAGCCAGAGCATCAGGCCGGACGCGCCACAGATCAGCGTGGTGGCAAATGCTGCGGGCAGCATACCCAGGCTGATGTAGGGCGCGACACCAGCGGTCGCGAGAGACGCGACCAGAAACATAGACAGCATGACAATCGCCGTGGCTTTGGCGTCGTTGTGGTCTGATGCGACCATGGCCATGAAAAAGCCCACCGGGCCACGGATGCCAAAGCCAGCGTTCAACGCAGCGAATAGCACCCAAACCACAAGCGGACGAGGCTCGTCGGAAAATCCCGCGTAGGCCAACAGAGACGTGGACGCGGCCACGGCCAGCGCGGTGCCGACAACCAGGGTGGTCTCCCGCCCGATCCGGTCGGCCAACAGGTGGGTCGTGTTGGCACAGAGCATGAACAAGGCAATCCCGAGAATCTGCATCACAATAAAGTCGCTGATGGTGCCGCCCAGACTGTGCACCATGATTGAGGGGGCGGCGAACACAAACGCGATCAGGCCACCGAGGGCAAGAGCCTGGCTCAGTGCATAGCGCACGAACACGGGTCGTTTGAGCAATGCGGCGTAACCCAGCGTGGCACGCGGTCGGGTTGGCTGCGGGGGTCGTGTGGTCATCCAACCGATGCACACCAACCCGGCTGCGATGGCGGTTACGTAAAACGTAGCCTGCCAGTGGTAGTGGCTGATCAGCCAGCTACCGAGGATCGGGGCGAAAGCGGGCACTGCAGATTCCACGCTGCCGATCAGGCCCAGCGCGCGCATCGCCCCGCGATCGTCGAACAAAGCTCTGATCATGCCCGGCGCAAACACCGCTGGGGCGGCTGCGGCAAAGCCCTGAACAAAACGCACCCCCACCAGTTGGGTCAGGCTGTCGACCCAGGTCGCGAGTATGGAGGTGACGGCATAGAGGGATAGCGCAAACAGCAGCAATTGGTGCTGCGAGTAACGTCCACCCAATTCGCCAAACACGAGCAAGCCAATCCCAGTCCCTGCCGCAAACGCGGCGAGCACCAGTTGGGAGAGTTCGAGACTGCCGCGCAGGTGGGTGTCCAGCGTGGGTACGGCGGGCAGGACCAGGTCCGTGCCGGCCAGGCCGACAATGGGACCGGCGATGATCAGGATGAGTAAAAACCTGTTGTTGTTGTTCAAGGCAGAAAAATCTCGGGGTGTGGATGGCCGATGAGGTTTATCGAGTATGACCTGATCCGCTCCGCTTATGGCTTGATACCACTCGCGATTGTTGTGGATCGGGCCCGTTAATCAATAGCCGAAGTGACGTGGCTTCAGTTCGAACTGGACACATCCAGCGCCGCTGCGCGTCGATTGTGATTGTCTGCGTAGCTGCGTTCAACTTCGGCTTCGGGGTTCACCCCAAATACGCCGTATATCCAGATCATTATCCAAGTCAGCCTCTTTTCTAGCCACGAGCCCAATGTAAGGTCTTGGATAAAGGGCCCCACACACGCCATCGAAGGTGCGCGTTTTTGTGTCTCATCCAGCGTTATGTCCACCACCAGTACCCCCGGGTTGGCGTCGAGTTCGCCCGCGATCGTGCCGCCGGCCTGCGCGATCGTCGAGGCGCCAGGAAAGTAGGCGCCTTCCACCTGGGGCCAGGTACCGGTCTTGTTGCTGGTGACAACCGGGATGCCCAGTTGCGTGGCATACCACGACGCGATGTAGGCACCTGCCGGAGACCCGAGTCCCCCGCTTGCCGATAGGTCGGGATAGGAAAATGGCATCAGGACCAGATCCGCATCCATCGTATGTAGTTCCTGCGGCAGGAAGCAGCGATAGTTTTCCTGGCAGATACCGACACCGATCCTGCCGAGCGGGGTCGGGATCGTGTGAGGGTTGTCATCGCCGCGGAAGAAATAGCCCTCGGCCCCGGCTGGCTTTTGCTTACGCACAGCGCCGAGCAAGTCGCCATCGGGCCCGAGCAGTACAAAAGTATTAAAAAAGTGTTCGCCGTCGACTTCGAGCAACGTGGTGGCGAGGTACATGCCGTTACTAATAGCCAGCGCCGCCAGCGCCGCCTGGGTCGGACCACCCATCTTCTCGCCGTGCCGCCACATGTCTTCGGAGAGCGTGTATCCGATCAGCGAAAATTCCGGCAGTAGCGCAAGCTCGGCTCCCCGTGCCTTGGCTTGGCGGATGAGGCGGGTCGCGCTTTGCAGGTTCTGATCGAATGCACCGTCGATAGACTCGAATTGGATGCTGGCCACCCTGAGCGTATCCGCGTCGACCGTTATGGATAGCATGAGCAGGATGAATGCCGCGCGCCACTTCATGGCGCGAGGACCCTGGCGAGAGCAGATTCTGCGTCGATCAACGCTGCCGTTTCTTGTTTCGACAGTCGAGACAGCAGAGGGACCAGACAGCGCTCTAGTTTGGCGCCGTCCTGCTCGAGGCGACGTCGGCCTTTGTTCGTGAGGGACAAATTCGCGGAGCGCCGGTCGAGGGGGTTTGTGGTGCGCCTGACGAGCCCTTGATCGACCATTTCGTTCATCGCCACACTGATGGAAGGCCCGCTCAGGTGATTGACGGTAGCCAGTTCCTTCTGCGTGACCGGTGTCAGCAGCTCGATATCCTTCAGGAGCGTGATCTGTGTCCACCGAACTCCGCTTTTCTCCGCTTCTTTGCGGAGCAGTCGATAGATGGCTCCGGAATTGAACAGGACCAGGCCGGCTGCAGTAGTAGTTCGCATAGATAGTTTTATAAACTATCTATATGGACAATGCAAACCACGCGATGCGACATGACAGGAGATTCAAGAGACAGGTGAGGTAATAAGCGAGGCAATGGTTGCCGCAGCAAAACGCGCGACCGGAGGAGATTTAACTCGACGGGCACCGGGACGCTATCACGTTGCGCGTCTGATAACTGAGTTGTTAGACCAGGTCGAGGCGCAGGATGTCACGCGGCGGCGGAAAACCCATCAGGATTCTGATGACCACTCCGAGCGGAAAGTCAGCTGCCACTTGATCGAACTCGGCGCCGCTGACCGGGACAGCCAGGTAGGTGGCGGTGACGCCGTCTATCTCGACACTCACATTCGGATTGGCGACCGCACGGTGATACCAGCCACGCCACCAGTGATGGGCGGATACGTACAGCTTGCCTTTCGACTCGATGCGCGCCAGGCGTCGGCTATCGGCTGTGCCGTCCTCATCCGTGGTGGTGATGACCAGCATCGGGATGCCGCTACCCTCAAGCTTGGCCTGATTGAGCCCGATGTATACACCGTCAAACAAGAGCACAAAACCACATAGGTCCCAGCAACGATGCCGAGCCATTTGAGCGCTTTCATCTATACATGCCTCGGTTGATCCAGGTTGCCTTAGGATTAATGGTATGTGTTATATCAAGGCGTTAATCATAGGGCGTGTCGCCGTTTGCCATTGCGGTAAGCGAGGAACGCGATAAGCGGTAGCGTCAACCAGAAGAAGGCCAACATAACTACCGCCCCGAGCCAGAATGCAAATTGATCCAGTGGGCGTGCGGGCTGCGGCGGGTCGCTGTGGGGTTCGAAGTAGATGCCCGAATACAGCGACGGGTAATCCGTAAAAAAGGTCTGCATCCTGCCTATCCACGCGCGGGTGCCCGAGAGCCTTGGGTCAGACTGCAGCGCCCATAGCGGTGGCACCGGAATGCTGCTGTGACACTGGATGATGCCGAACAGCAACAAATCCAAAGTGTCCGGCGCATCGCCACCCAGGAACGAATCCGACAACTCGCCGAACCGCGCTTCCCAGCCTAGGAATTGATCGCCATAATTGTCGGGCTCGGCGGGACGGCGCAGGAATACCGTGCCACGTATCAGCACAAAGAAGTAGAGGATGGTAAAGCTGCGCAGAAAGTTGTTCACGAAGCGTTGCGGCCACGAAGGATGTGGATCACTCGCCAGACTGAACTCGCCCCAGAAGCGCGTCCAGAAATCGGTTCTATGCAGCACACCCTGCCAGGTCTGACGCACGGCGAGGACGTCCTCGTCGGAGACTTCAGGAAAACCTAACTTTTCGAGAATGTGTCGGGACTCCAGTTCCCAGGGTGCGCCGTCGATACTCGCGGCAGGCATCATGCAGCCCCAGGCCCGAAACACAGGCCATGGTGGTGTGGCGGTGCGGGTGTACTTGATGCCTTTCTGGTGTAAGCCCAGCATTACGGCCTGCACCCAGGGTGAATGATTGTTGCCGTACAACTTGATGCGTGACATGGCGTGGCGCTCTCCCGAATTAACCTGGAGCATAAGATTTCTCCATCCCCTGCTCAAGGTTTCCCGTTGTGCAGTTTGTGATCGGTACGGTAGGGTGAAAGGCCGGTTGCTAAATTCGCTGGGCGAGCAGGTTTATGGCAGGGTGCTACCAGAGCAATCCTCCTTTGGATCATTCGGCCTCGGTGCCGTTATGCAGACGCTGCAGGGATTGTCGTAGAGGCATCTATGATCGCCGGTGCGGTTAGCCTCGTTGGCCAAGGGAGAGCGCAGCACGAAATGATAGTCAACGCGATCCAGGAGGCCGCCAGCCTGGCGTCCGGTCAGGGCTTTGCAAACCATCCGCACTGACGCGATGCTCGCTGATCGGCCGACGCCAAAACGCGGCCGTGATATGCGGTTTTCAACCTGCTACCAATCGCTGCGCGAGATGCAGCCACATCGGAGCTTGGGGCCGGCTTTACGGTGATCGCAAAACCAGATCTTCTGGGCGGGGCAGGCCGCGGGGTGCGCGGTTCGTACCGGGGTCGCGTGTCGTGCTTGTGGTTGCAGCAGCGCGTCGGCCGAGGGTTGCGATGCGCACCCTCCGAGCAGCAAAGCGACACAGAGAAGCAGGCGCGACCCATCAAAATCGGTGAACCTTAGTATCAACATGATTTATATATTCTCGACTAATGATTTATATCAGTGATGTATCATCACGGTATGACGTTCGAATAAACATCGAAGTTTGCTGATCGCACACATCAGGAGCATTGATATGGCGAGGAATCTTGATCTGGTGGCCCTGCGTAGTTTTGTGGCGGTGGCCGACTCGGGTGGGGTGAGTATGGCCGCGGAGCGCATGCACTTGACCCAGTCCGCGGTAAGCATGCAGATCAAGCGGCTGGAACACGAGCTCGACGCCCAGCTGTTGCAGCGCAAGGGGCGAGGGGTGGTGCTCACGGCGCTTGGCGAACAGTTGTTGAGCTACGCGCGGCGGCTGATCGCTCTGAATGACGAAACCTGGGCGCGCCTGACCAACGATGAATTCGAAGGTGAGGTGTCTTTGGGTGTGCCCGTAGATCTGATGGAGCCGGAAGTACCTACGATCCTGAAGCGCTGTAAACAACTCTACCCACGCGTAGCCATCAATCTGGTCTCCGCCTTGACCAGAGATCTGCGCGCGGCGTTGGCAAAGGGTGCCCTCGATATCATCCTGACCACCGAACTGGCGTTGGATGAGGGCGGCGAAACGCTCTTGCGCGAAAGCAATGACTGGTACGGCGCGCCTGAGGGGACCGCCCATCTGCAACGCCCGTTGCCGCTGGCGCTGTGCAAGCACTGTGCGATGCGACCCTCGGTGATCAAAGCGCTCGATGCGGCGCAGCTCGCCTGGGTCAGTGTGGGTGACACCGACAACGAGGCGACGGTAGATGCGTTGGTATCGGCGGATCTTGCGATATCGCCCAAGCTGCGGCTGACCACGCCGCAGGTCGCGCGCCTGCAGGATGACCGCCTGCCGGTATTGCCGGGTGCGTTGATCAATCTCTATCTGGCGGACCAGCCGGATGAGCGCATCCCGCGTATCGCGGCCGTTGTGCGGGAGGTGTTTACAGGTAAGGCTGCAGCCGCTTAGCCAACCCCGAGGGTACTGGTTTACGCCGCGTTGCTCGGTAATATTAACGGTTGATACCAACTGCGCGTAGACGGGAGGCGGCGATGAAGTTTGGTTATGTGGTGCCCAACAATGTGGGGGTCGAGGATGCGACAGAGGTGGTGCGCCTGGGTGTGCAGGCGGAGGCGCTGGGCTTTGACTCGGTCTGGGTGAATCACCACATCCTGCATGTGGGTTACGTCAAAGACCGCCTCGATACCCGCCCCTATCAGGACGCGCTGGTGACCCTCACCTGGCTGGCCGCGCAGACTTCGACGATCCAGCTCGGCACCAGCGTCATGGTCATGCCCTATCTGCATCCGATGGCATTGGCCAAACACCTGGCGACCCTCGATCAACTGAGCGGCGGCCGCCTGATCGTGGGCCTCGGCGCAGGCAGTTTGCCTGAAGAGAACGAAGCGCTGGGCGTGCCCTACGAAGATCGTGGCAAGTTCTGCAATGAATTTTTGCAGGTCCTGCGGTGCTTGTGGACCGACGATCACGCGAGCTTTGAAGGCGACTTCTTTGTCTTCAACGACATGTGTTCCTCGCCCAAACCGGTACAGGATCCTCATCCGATGATCGTGGTCGGCGGTAATCGCCCACCGGCGTTGCGTCGGGTGGCGCGTTACGGCGACGGCTGGCATCCCATGAACGTCTCGCCCGATGGCATCGAACGACGCATGGAGGTCTTGCGTGCGGCGGCAGCCGAGGCGGGCCGAGAGCACGTCCCACAGGCGATTCAGGTACGACTGGACATGAACCGGGTAGATGCGGAAAGCGTCGCGGCTTATGAGGCCGTTGGTGTGACCGAACTTGTCATGCATGTCTCCACCTCAAATCCGGCCAAGCAGGAAGCGGAAATGTGCGCTTTCGCAGCGCGGATGTTCGGCTGAGCTAGCGCAAGAAGCGCAAGACTGTCTCGTTAAAACCCTCGGCCGCTTCGATGTTCACCGAGTGGCCGCCTTCGAGATCGACGACGTTCAGTTCGGGTATGGCCTCACGCAGGGTTTGCAGATCCCTCTGAAAGGACTTCTCGTATTTGCCGTTGGTGATGAGCAGCGGCACGGGTAAGTCCGCCAGCTTGTCACGACAGTTTAAGTCGCGGCCCAGGCGACCCGAAAGGCGCACCGCCTCGGGCAGCATGTCATCGGCCTTGGCCACGAGAACGTCTTTGATAGCAGGTGGAAAACGCCGGGCATGGATTGGATGAAAGGGCAGTTTGCGTAGGTCTTCTGGCGGTGCGGCGTTGGCCTCGCCGCTGCGTTCGCGTTCCTCGAGCATGGTGCCGAACGCGGAACGCGAATTGGTTGCCACAGCCGCGGTACAGACCTCTGGGAAGGCGCGGGCGTAGTTGAGCACAATGCCTGCGCCATAGGATTGGCCGATCACCGCCCAGGTTGTCACGCCCAGCTCGGCGCGGATCTGTTCGAACTGTTCGTAGTAGCTCGGCAGTGAAAATTGACCTGCATCGCTGGGCATGGGCGAATCGCCGTGGCCCCATAGCTCGACGGTGATCAAGAACAGGTGTTCCGAGAGGGCTTCTAGGTTTGCGAGCCACTGTCCGTTGCAGGACATAAAGCCGTGCAGGAGCAGGACCGCAGGCTGCTGCGCGTCGCCGTGGGTCTCAAAGTTCAGCCGCGACAAAACTACGCCAGCCGTTGTAGCAGCGCGCTGCGCGCGCTTTGGTATTCGTCCAACAGCTGCGCGCATAGGTCTTGCATGGGTACGATCGCCTTGGTGGCGCCGATGCCGTGACCGGCGGACCAGATGCCCTTGTAGCGTCGCTTCGACTGACCGCTGGAGGTCACGATTTTGCCGGGACGCGTCACCGCCAGCTCGTCCAGATCGATGCCGGCCTGAGTGAGGCTGGGCGCATACCAGTTTGCTGGTGCACCATCTAGCGCGGCTGAAAAGAAGATGTCGGTGGCTTTGCCCTCGATCAGTGCGTCGCAATATGCCTGTGGTGCCAGAGATTCTTCGGTGGCGATAAAGCGTGTGCCCATGTAGACCATCGATGCGCCCATCGCTTCGGCCGCGAGCACGTCCTGCCCGCTGGTCAAACCACCCGCTAGAATGATCGGCTTGTCGGTGACCTGCTTGATCTCGTTGACCAGCGCAAAAGGGTTGATGGTGCCACAGTGGCCACCAGCGCCGCCGGCGACGGCGATGAGCGCGTCAGCGCCGGCCTCGACCGCTTTTTCCGCGTGGCGTGCCGAGGCAACGTCATGGAACGCAACGCCGCCGTACTCGTGGATCATGTTGAATACATCGGGCGGGGCGCCTTTGGAGGTCAGGACGATAGGCACTTTGTGTTTAAGCACCAGCTCCAGATCACCCTCCATACGCGCGTTGCTGGGATGGACGACGAGGTTGACCGCATAAGGCGTGGGGCGCTCGCCGGCTGCTTCCGCGGCCTTGAGTGCGTCCTGCGTTTCGATCAGCCACTCTTCAAAGGTTTCTTTGCTGCGGGTCGCATGGGCGGGATAGCTGCCCATGATGCCAGCCCGGCAGGCGGCAACCGCCATCTTAGGGTTGGATACCAGAAACATCGGCGCGACGATCAGCGGCATGGACATGCGGTCGGCAAAATCGAAAGGGATCGTCATCTACTTAACTCGTGAAGCTGGCGAACATCTCGATGGGTTCGCGGCCCATCTTCGCAGCTTGGCTGTTGATCTGCGCATCCATGTCGGGATAGCCGAAGGATAGGCCGCAGAGGATCGCATTGCCTGTGGGCACCGGCAGCAGGGCCTTCACCACGTCTGGGTAGGTCGCAAGCGCCCCTTGCGGGCAGGACGCGATCCCGCGCTCGACCAAGAGCAGCATGATGGTCTGCAGAAAGATGCCCATATCGATGGCATTGGCCCGGTGCATGGTCTCTGGATAAGAGAGGAACGCGACGTTGGGCGCGCCAAAGAATTCGTAGTTCTTGAGCGACAAATTCCGCCGCGCGGCCATATCTTCTTTCTCGATCCCTACCGCGCCGAAGTACTGAAAGGCGCACTCGCGCTGGCGCTCTTTGTAGCGGTCCTTCAGGCCGGAGCCGCCGGGAGGAAACGCCGGATGCGGTTTTACACCGGCTTTGATCTCCCGCAGGAACCCTGCCTGCAGCGCATCTCTTGTTGCGCCCGAAGCGATATCGATGCGCCAGGGTTGGGTATTGCTGTTCGAAGGTGCTTCGCGCGCAATCTCCAAGACCTCGCGGATGACATTCTCAGGAACAGGCTCCGGCTTAAAGGCGCGTATCGTGCGCCTGGTTGTTATAGCTTCGCTTACGTTCAAATATTCTCTCCGCTAAGCGAGTTTGACGCTCGCCGCTTGCGGCAGGTCGGCCACGGTCGTTTTGGCGCTCGCGCCATCCTGACCGGCAAAATCGCATAGGCTCTCAAACTTCTGATCGACCTTCGCACCTTGGGCGTCGTAGTCGGTCACCGGCAGTGATAGGTCATTAAACGCCTCGTGTGCATTCTGTTGCGCGTCCACCCAGACCACTTTGGACTGGAAGGAGCCCAGTGAGGGGTCGGTCTCGACCGTGATCTTCGGGATCAGCGCCTGCACCGCGGAGCTTGCGATGACATCATCGACGAAGGTTTCCGGGTTGGAAGTATCGATACCGTTCAGTGCCAGCGAAGCGGTGCCGCGCAGGCTGAACTTGCCTTCCAGGCCGGTCTTCGGCTCCGGGATACCGCAAACATCCAGCAGGCCAGGATGTACGGTGATGGTCATCGCGGATAGGTCGTCCACATTGAGCGAGGTGCGCAGCTTCAGCACGCTCTCGATGGCCGAATGGGTGAGATGACAGGCCGCGTGGTATTTGAACAGCGTGCCGAGGATCATCCAATCGTCGGCGATGGCCGCGAGTTCCGCCGTGGCGTCCTTCGCATTGGATGCAGCCTGGATGAACCCCTGGTTGCCGAGCACCGCGTTGGGATTGGCGGTGAAACCAGCCTGGGCCAGGCGGGCACTGTTGATGCCGCATTCGGCTGAGTGTCCTGGGTGGTAAGGTTTGGTCATGGTACCGAAGTTGGCTTTCACGCCGCCGGCGTGGGAAGCCGCCAGGCCCATAGCGACCGCATAGTGTTCGGGTGCCAAGTTGAGCAGATGGGCAACGCCGGCCGTGGCGCCGAAGGTGCCAAACGTTGCGGTTGTGTGCCAGCCGCGCGGATAGTGGTCACGACCCATGGCTACGTTGATGCGGCCTTCGATCTCAACTCCGGCGACAAACGCCGCGATCAGCTCTTTGCCACTGGCGCCAATCTCTTCAGCGACGGCCAACACCGCGGGTAGAACCGGCGCGGTGGAATGACAGCCCACGCTGGAGCCGGTGTCGTCGTAGTCCAGCGCATGACCCGCTGCGCCATTTAACAACGCCGCGGTAGGGGCTTCGAGTTTGAGGTCGGAACCGATAACCGATGCCGTGCCGCTGCGGTGACCAAAGTAGCCGCGCAGTATCTCGGACAGGGGCTCGGTGCTCCCCGCAAGCGCACAGCCGAACCAGTCGAGAATGCACTGATTGGCAACCTGCACCACGTGGTCGGGCAGGTCGTCGTAGGTCATGGTGCCGAACTTGTCCCAGGCTTGTAGATGATCCATCTGCTTCTCCTTCCTCTGTGTTCTTGTTGATGCCTATTGAATCGCACGTCCGCCGTCGACGTCCAGACACACGCCGGTCAGGAAACGAGCCTCGTCGGACGCCAGGAAGAACGTGGCGTCGGCAACGTCTCGGGGCTCCGCGCGGCGACCCATGGGTATGCCTGCGATCACGGCGGCATTGGCCGCTTCCGGCAGTTCCGCGACCCCGACCGCGTTCAGATCAAAGCCGGTGGGCGCGGACACGGGGCATACCGCGTTGACCCGTGTTTTCGGTGCCAGTTCCACCGCCAGCGCCTTGGTCAACGTCAGCACCGCCCCTTTGGCGGCGTAGTAGGCGGCAAGACCGGGGCGGGTGCGCTTCGCGCCGATCGATGACGTGGCCACGATCGAAGAACCGTCACGCATATGCGGCACCGCGTGCTTGGCCGCGAGGAAGACGCTGCGAGTGTTGATGGCGAACATGCGATCAAACTCAGCCGTCTCCATTTCGATGGCCGGACCGGCGCGATGCGGAATGCCGGCGTTCGCGCAGAACACGTCGATCTTGCCGAACGCCTCGACGGTGGCCTGCACCAGGTGGATGGTCTGGTCTTCGTCGGCCACGTCGATCTCAACCGCAATCGCCTTGGGCAAGCTGTCGGCAACGGTCTTGGCGCCTTCCAGGTTTAGATCGGCGGCAACCACGGCCGCTCCCGCAGCAGCAAACTTCTCACACATCGCCTTGCCGAAGCCTGAGGCCGCGCCGGTCACGATGACACTCTTGTCGTCAAACTGTCCCATCTTTACTTGCCCATCAAACGGTCGGAGATAATGCGCTGCATGATTTCGGAGGTGCCTTCAAAAATCTTGGTCAGACGCGCGTCGCGCCAATAGCGTTCGACCGGATAGTGCGTGGTATACCCAGCGCCGCCCATGATCTGCAGGCATTCGGACGTAACCCGCTCGGACATTTCCGCGGCGAAGTACTTCACCATGGCGGCTTCCTTGTCGCAGCGGCGACCGGCATCGATCTCGCTGCAGACGTAGTACATCAGTTGCCGTGCTGCTTCGATCTCGGTGGCGGCGGTCGCGATCTTGAAACGTATCGCCTGGAACTTGCCGATCGGC
This sequence comes from Pseudomonadota bacterium, assembly GCA_039028775.1. Classification (GTDB taxonomy): domain Bacteria; phylum Pseudomonadota; class Gammaproteobacteria; order Pseudomonadales; family Azotimanducaceae; genus UBA4421. The sequence continues at coordinate 16,242 of JBCCHL010000101.1, forward strand.
TGACCGAATTGCTCGCGCTCATTGGCGTAGTCCATCGCGACGTTGAGCGCGCCCTGAGCGGCCCCGATAGAACGCGCGGCGGTGTGGGCGCGCGCGACCTCCAGGCCTTTCTGGATGCCTACAAACCCCCCGGCCATAGAGGGGGTGCCGGATTCGTCCTCGTCAGGGCGTTCGATAACAGGTACGCGAACGTTGTCAAAGTGCAGCTCCCAGGTTTTCCAGCCGTGATAACCGATCTTCGGTATCGGGCTGCCCTGGACGCCGGCGGGCAGTTCTCCACGTGGTTTCTCGATCGCAATGCTGGTCATCCCCGCCTGGCGCTCTTCGCGATCGGTCTCCACCCGGCAGACGACGCTGATGAAATCTGCACCGTCGGCGAAGGTACACCAGTACTTGTTGCCATTGATCACCCACTCGTCACCATCGCGTCGCGCGCGACAGCTCACGCCCGCCATATCGGAGCCGGCGTTGGGCTC
>JBCCHL010000102.1:0-16658 GCA_039028775.1 Pseudomonadota bacterium
GGGCCGGCTTTAGACAATGGGGCGAACGCATGCAGCTCGATGTGATGGACGGACTATCACACCTGGTGGACGAAGGCATAGCCGACCCTGAGCGGGCGTGTATCGTCGGCGGCAGTTACGGAGGTTATGCGGCACTGGTGGCGGCCTATAAGGCGGTCGATCGGCTCCGTTGTGCGGTGTCGTTTGCCGGGGTTGCCGACCTCGCCGAGCTAAAAGACAAGTGGTATTTCTATGCCTTCGGTCGACGAGCGGTTGCACGTATTCAAAACGGACCGGACATGCTCGCCAACTCGCCGATCGAGAACGTCGAGAAAATTGGACTGCCGCTGCTGCTCGTCCACGGCGATGTGGACACCACCGTGGTGATCGAACAGGCGACACGTTTTGTCGAGGCCTTGGACAAAGCGGGCAAGGACTATCGCTATATCGAGCAGCGCAATGGCGACCACTATTTCAGCCTCCAATCCCACCGCGTCGAATACCTGCGGGCAGTAGGTGAATTTCTGGCCCAACACATCGGACCAGAGGCGTCGGTCGGCTCGGCGCGTTAGCCCCTCGGCCTACCCCATGGTGCAGCGCGTGAGCAGCGTGCAAAGTCCGCTCCCGGTCAGCCCCCGAGCTCCGCCCGATCGCGGATAAAGTCGTAGTCCTTGCTGATCATCCACAGGCGGATGCTGAGCAGGATCGCGGCTGTGCCCACGCCGACCGCCAGACCAATCCAGAAACCGTACACACCCATCGGTTCTCCGAGCAGGCCAAAGCCGAGCACACATTCCAGCGGCAGGCCCACCACCCAGTAGGAAAACAAGGCGATCCACATGGGAACGCTGGTATCTTTGTAGCCTCGTAAGGTGCCCACGCACGTGCTCTGGGTGGCGTCGAAGACCAGAAAGAACACCACAAACAACAGCAGCGTCGCTGAAAGACCGGCGACGTCAGCCTCGCTGGTATACAACCCCACCATGTCGAACCGCAGCAGGTAGATGAGTACCGAACCTAACAGGGCGATCACGACGGTGGATGAAATATTGATCGCGGCGCTGGTGCGGGCTTCGCGGATTTCACCGGCACCGACGCGAAACCCAATGCGAATCGTCCCAGCCATCCCCAGCGCCAGGGCCGGCATGAACAACACGCCGTTGATATTCATGGCGATGTTATGCGAGGCGACGGTGGCCGCACCCAGATGTCCGAGCAGGATGGTGGTGACCGAGAACAATGCCATCTCGGCAAAGATCGTCGCGCCGATCGGAATGCCGATTCTTAACAAAGGCACTATGCGCCGCCATTGGGGCCAACTGAAGCGCGCGCGCCAGCCGGTCACGTCGAAGCGCTTGCCGCAGACGATGATCACGATGAGGATGAGCTGTAACCACATGACAAACGCCTGTGCCAGCCCGGCTCCGACACCCCCCATCTCCGGCATTCCCAGCTTGCCATAGATCAGCACGTAGTTGAGCGGTACCTTCAGACACAGCGCGGCGATGGAGATCAACAACGCGGGTCGTGTGTAAGACATGCCATCGGATAGGAAGCGCAGGCAGAAGAAACACATCAGGGCAGGGACGCCCATCGAACACATGCGCAGGTAGGGTACCGAGATCTCTGCGGCCGCCGGGTCGACCTGGGCCAGTGTGTAGATGGCGCCGATGTTGTTCAGCATGATCACCGCCACGGTGCCGCCAATGACCGCCAGCCAGAGCCCCTGGCGGATGACCTCGCCGATCTCGCCGTAGCGGCCGGCGCCATTGAGCTGGGCGACGGTTGGCGTGACCGCCTGGACCAAGCCCATCATCAACATCATAACCGGCCAGAACACGCTGCCCCCGAGAGCCACCCCGGCAAGATCGACAGAGCTGTACTGTCCCGCCATGATCGCGTCGACGACGCCCATGCCCATCTGCGCCAGTTGCGCGCCCATCAGAGGCAGCGCGATCACCCACAAGCGCTTGGCCTCGGCCAGGCGGCTGTGGGGTTCGAGGTTGGTGGTTTGCGTGCTCACAGATGGACACCTTGAGTGTAGAACCAGCGTCCTGCCTCGCGTTCAAAGGCGCTGCGTTCGTGGAGGCGATGTGCTTTGCCGTCGATCTTGAAGCGCGCCAGGAACTCGACCTCGCCGGTTTGATCACCCGACCCTCCGGCCAAAACCGACTTGATCTGCAGACCGAGCCAACGCTGTTTCGGATCGAACGTGACCCGCGACGGCCGAGTGCGCGGATGCCAGGTCGCCAGCAGATAATCTGCATCCGCAAGCACAAAGGCGCTGTAACGCGAACGCATCAGCGTCTCGGCGGTGTCCGCGTGTTCGCCCTTGTGCCAGCGGCCGCAACAGTGGGCGTAGGGCAGCGCGGTGCCGCAGCAACAAAATTCTTTCGTCTGCAAAACAGGCCTGCTATGTTCGAGATTGACCGCTTCGAGGGGGAGGGAAGTATGGCGGTGAATCCATTGGATAGCCATGCGCTTGCCGAAAATTACGCCACGCCGGGTCTCGTTCCGGTCGGCAGCGCGATCGCGCCGTTGGCCCCCTGGCCCGAGCGCCCGATACCTCTGCAAGCATTTGAACCGCAGGAGTACGTTCATGACCGTCGCCGTCAATGGCATTGCCCACATCCAGTTGACCGTCAGCAATCCGGACCTGTGTGTCCCCTTCTGGGAGAAACTCTGTAATTTTCTCGAGATGAAAACGCTGGTGCGCAACGCCGACACGGTCTACTGCATCGGCAGCCGCACCGGCATCATGGTGCGCGGCGCCCCGGAGGGAAAGCGCGACCAACGCTTCGATCAGGACACCGTAGGATTGCACCATCTGTGCTTTCGGGCGCGCTCGACAGCGGACATCGACGCCATTTACGCCTTTGTTTGCGATGACCTGCAAGCGCATATCGTGCATGGACCAGAAGAAGGGGATCGCTTTGCGCCGGGTTACTACTCGATCCTATTCGAAGACCCGGATGGGCTTCGAGTCGAGTTCAACTACGTACCCGGGACGGGGCATTTTGGCGCGGGCGGGCGCCTGGGACCCGGCGGGCGCGGACCGGCAGACCAATACGGCGAAGATGGGCTGACCAATGCTTGATCGGCGCACGGCCTGGCTCTTCATGGCGCTGCTCGTGTCCCATGTGCACGCGGACTACAGCGCGGGCTGGGGGCCGGACCTTGGAGAAGTTGTGACCGCCCTCGATGCGACCGATCAGGAACGCCGGGTGCGAGATCTGGACTCGTTGGTCGGCCCGCGCGGGATGGTCGTGTTCTTCAATCGCTCCGCTCTGTGGTGAGGCTTCTGTCGCGCTCAACTCGTGCAGTTGAATCAGCATAAGCCACTGTTCGATCTGTTGCAGGTCGAGCGGGTCGCGATCACGGTCGATAAGTCCAGGGACGTGAAAGAATTTGTTCAAGAACATGGGATCAGCTATCCGATCCTGTATGACAAGCGAGGCCGTATCGCGCGCAAGCTCACCATCCGCAATCGAGACTATCGCCCCGGCGATCAGGCCTATGGCGTACCCCACCCGGGCGTGATGTATATCGGACCGGATGGGACAATTCTTGGTAAGATCGCCATGCGCGGCTACAAGAAGCGCCCCACCATGCAGGCCATCGCGAATATGATCCTCCAGGTCCAGCAAGCGCAGGGTTGGTCCGCACCAGAAATCTCCAACAATCCATAACGGGTGATACTCAGTGCGAAGAGGTTGTGTATGCGGGTTTGTGATGCTGTTGTTCCTGACCGCCTGTGTCACCCAACCCCCGTCTTCCGATGGCCCCGCTGGGGAGCAAGTCTCCGAGACCGATACCGCAGACAGACCTGACCAGGCGAAGGCGAGCGCCGGCGCGGTCGATCCACAACCCTTTGATCACCTACCGCCCATCGCGTTGCAGATCGGGCCGTTGGATGGCTTGTGTCAGGCGTGTGCCGCTGGCGGCCCCGACCGAGCCGAACTGGCCGAAGCGATGTTGGCGCTCGGCGTTCCTGCGGTGGGTCATGATGCGCAGAACACGGACTATCAGTTGGTGCTCTCGACGTGGCACAGCGCGGGTGAAGCACGGCTGAGCTATCGTGTCTCGCTCTTTTGGAACGGCCAGCCGCTGCTGGCGATCGAGCCCACCCGTTCCCCATTGTCCGTGAGCAGCCCGGCGACCAAGGTTGCGGCAGATGTGTTGCGCCGTCTGGAAGCCCGGCGCGGCTTCAGTCGCGAACTGCTGCACGAGCGCTTGCGAGCCAGCGACTATGCCGCCATCGAATGGCCTGCGGCTGCGCAGGACTTTGTTCGGCGCAGTCAGCAGGTGTTTCATAATCCGCTGTTCGGTGCCCATGCGCGCTACACCCATCCTGCCTTGCCCAGCGCGCGTTTTGATGTCTATGTCTACCCGGTTGACCGGGTCGATTGGGCAGCGCCGGATGTGCTGATCAAACATGCCCAGCAGATCCGTCGCGATATGCAGGCGCTCGCACAGCAGGGTTATTGGCAGACCTATCGCCTCGGGGTTGATGTCGAGGAGTCCTGGCTGCTCAACGGTCGACCGACGCCGGTCTTGTGGTTTGCTGGCGAATTCGCCGACAAGCGCTATCAGCCGTTCGATACGTTTGCCTATCTCACCGTGCAGAAGGACAAATTCATCAAGATTCGCGCTTCCATCGCGCGCAACGAAGCGCAGGTGGTCGACGTTCAAGTGCTGGCGCGCAAGCTTCTCACCGGGGTGCGCGCACCCGATGAGTCGCAGTTCATGCAGGCCCTGCGTCGCGCCTGGGCGGAAATTAAGCGGCCGTAACTCCCCACACCCTCAAGATCGCCGCAGCAGTGACGCTTGGCTGGCCGCGATGGTCGGTTGTACACTTTGCCGTTCTTGAACGAGGGAGAGAGAACCATGGCACCTGTACCAAAGGGTGGGACCGTCGCCGTCACCGGCGCGGCAGGATTTATCGGCAGCTGGGTTGTACGCGGCTTGCTGGACAAAGGCTATCGCGTGCGCGCCTGCGTGCGTGACGTGAACGACGGCAACCGGACGGACTTTCTGAAAGCGATGCCGGCTTACGCCACCGGGCGGCTGAGCCTGCACTCCGCCAATCTCGATGACGATGGTTGCTTCGATGAGATTTTTCAGGGTTGCCACGGCGTGGCCCACGTATCGCACGTTTCCAACTACGACGATCACGAATATGTGCGGCGCGTATGCGATCACATCATCAACAGCGTCAACAACTCTGGCTCGGTAACGCGGGTTGTGGTGACCTCGAGTATCGCCGCGGTAATCTCCGAAGCGGACATCTATGAGTTGCAGCGTCGCCCGGTCTGTTACGAGGACCGTTATCCCGATGAGCAGAACCCGAAGCGCACGCCGGAACGCGGCCAGGGCTATTCCATGGGCAAGGTCATCGCCCAGCGGGTGTTTGCGGATGCGGCGGAAAACAGCGGTGGGGCCTGGGACGCCATCACGGTGTGTCCGGCGGACAACGTCGGCCCCATTCAGTCCGCTCATCAGAAAGATATGGGCCCCTGGCAGCACAACATCGAAACCATGCTGCTCGGTAAATACTACCAGAACGGCGCGTACCGGCCGTGGATGACGGTGGATGTGCGCGATGATGCCGAGTGCCACATCGGCGTGTTGGAGAGCGTCGAGGTCAAAAACGGCGAGCGTTATATCGCCTGGTCGACAGATATGCGCAAGGTGGAAGACATTTGCGCAGACATCGACCGGCTGGTGCCGGAACTCGGATTTGCGGGTGCCGAGCTGGTCGACCCGTTCCCCGAGCGAATCCAGGCGCGCGAGGAGGAACTGCGCAGCGTGTGGGCGCAGGTAGAGTTGCGCAACGATCGGATCAAGTCGATCCTGCCGATCGAATTCCGCCCGCTGGATGAGTCCATCCGCGATTGTGTGGAGTCGCTGATCAGCGTGGGCGGGGTACAACCGGTGCTGCGCGAAGGGTATTCGTTGCCGGACTAGGACTGGTTCCTACGTTTGCTATACAGGAAGCTGCTGGATGGCTGTACTGAAAGTCCTTGAGCTCGGGGACTACGCCGCGGGTTATGCCGGGCGCTTGTTCGCGCACCAGGGTGCGGATGTGGTACGGGTGGAGACACCGGCACGGGAACCCGCGTGGGCGAGCGCTGCCGCAATGACGCTCTACCTGCATGCAAACAAGCGCCGTGTGGTTGATGTGTCGCCGGTGGTTATGGCGCAGCTCGCCGCCCAGGCGGACGTGGTGATCTGTGAGGGCGCCACCGCATCCGCCGTACAGGCGACCGGATTCGATGAGTTCACCGCCAGAGCCAAGGTTGCGGTTACACCCTACGGCATGACCGGTCCCAAACGCGATTGGGCCGCCACCAACAACGTGCTGCTCGCCGCGGGTGGCTATACCTTCATCATGGGTGACCCGGACCGCGCGCCGCTCTCGCTGCCCGGGCACTATCTGGATTTTCAGGTGGGCGCGCTCGCCTACGCCGCAGCCATGGCCGTGCTGAGCGGGGAGGATGCCCCAGCCGGGAACACGGCGGATATCGGCAAGCTCGAAACCTTGATGAGCATGTCCCAGTTCACCACGGTGCGCTATCACTGCGCCGGCGAGATCCGCACCCGGCATGGCAGCGACTACCACTTTGTGACGCCCAGCGAGCTCTTTCGCTGCGCGGATGGCTGGGTGTACGTCAATATCGTGGCGACGTTCTGGGACGCCTTTGCGCTGTTTCTGGATCGCCCGGAAGTGCTGCTCGACGCGCGCTTTACCACCAACGATCTGCGCATGGAGAATCGCGACGCGCTGCACGCGATCATCGCCGAGGCACTGATCGATATACCGGTGGCGGAGCTGGGTATGCGCGCGGCTGAGTGTCGGGTACCGGTGGGCGTGGTCCACACGTTTGATGATGTGCTAGGACTCGAACATCTGCGCACGCGAGGGTTCTGGGTGCGCGGTCGCGCCGCGGGCCAGGATGTCGACGTGCCGGGGGTGCCGTTTCGCATCGACGGGGTGGAACGTCCCGACCTCGGTGTTACGTCGGCCGACCGCGAGGTGCCGGCGTGGTAAGCGGTCCTCTCAATGGCCTGAAGATTCTCGATCTAACCCATATCTGGGCGGGTCCCCTGGCCGTGCGTATGCTCTCGGACCTCGGGGCAGAGGTGGTCAAAGTCGAAGCGCCCTACGGCCGCGGGCCTCGAGAACTGCCCAGTTCGCCCCTCGGCGGCTGGATCGGCGGCGCCCCCGGGGAGGACCCCTGGAACAACAACGCGATCTTCGTGAAGTTGGCGCGCAACCGCCGTAGCGTGAGCGTGGATCTGAAACAAGCGGCAGGACGCGACCTGTTCCTGGGCCTGGTGGCCCAGGCGGATGTGGTGATGGAGAACTTCAGCGTTCGGGCGATGCCTTCCCTGGGGTTGGACTTTGCAACGCTGCAGGCCGCCAACCCGCGTATCATCTACGTTACGATGCCCGGCTTTGGTATCTCAGGCCCCCTCAAAGACCGTGTCGCGTTTGGCCCCACAGTTGAAGCGATGTCCGGCTTCACTACGGTGATGGGCTATGGTCAAGACGAACCGCGCAACACCGCCATGGCGCTGATGGATCCGGTCGGGGCGACCCATGCCGTAGCGGCGGTGGTCACCGCCCTGCAACGTCGCGAACAGACCGGGCGCGGCTCGTTTGTTGAAATGTCATTACACGAAGGTGGGGTCGCGTACAACGGACCCTGGCTGATCGACCATCAACTGGGGGAGCGGATAACGTCGATCGGCAACGCACACCCGGTGATGTCGCCCCATGGCGTGTTTTCCTGTGCCGGGGAAGACGCCTGGTTGGCCCTGGCCTGTCGGGATGATGCGGATTGGCAAAACCTCTGTTCCGTGGTGCCTGGTCTGGACGCCACGTCGAACCTCGCGCGACGCCGTGCAGATGCCCCTGAGATAGAAAAAGTGATCAACGGCTGGACGGTTGAGCTCGACAAGTTCACCGCCACAGAATTTCTGCAGCGCGCGGGAGTGCCGGCGGGGCCGGTCAGTACGACCCCGGACATGGCCGAGGATCCTCAGGTGCAGGCGCGCGGGTTCTTTGTACCGTACGAACGTTTCGCAACGCCTATGCCCGGTAATCCCATCAAGATCGATGGCCTCGACCCTGCCGAGTGGACACCATGCCCCGGCCTCGGCGCAGACAATGCGGAGGTTCTGGCGGACTGGCTGGGTTGGAGTGCGGAGCAAACAGAAGCGGCTCTGGCCGCCGGCGTACTGGCGGATAAACCACCCGCGTGAGGTCGTCGGCTGCGCATGTCGGCCGGTAGGCTGCGCTCATGGTTCTTCGAGGTCGTGAACGATATCCATCAGGCGTCCGAGTGTCTCCAGGCGGTGCGCAAGAGTGCTTCCCGTCGGCAGTACCTTGAGGGAGGTCACGCCGGCTGCGGCAAATGCCTGTAGGCGCTCTCTGATCTGGTTGTCATCGCCCAACAGATTGTTCTGCTTTATCATTGTTAACGGTACCGCCGCAGCGGCTTCGTCGCGTCGACCCGCCAACCACAGACTTTGGACTTCTGCCGCGGTGTCGGCATAACCGGCGCGGGCGTACGCGTCGTTATAGAAGTTGGTTTCCGCCGTCCCCATTCCCCCCAGCGTGAAGGCACGCCCCATACGTAGCGGCTCAGCCAATACGTCCGCATCGTCACCGAATGCGACGGTGGCGGCGCCGACGTGAATGTCGATGTCGGCAAGGCTACGGCCGGCCCGGCTTGCTCCGGTGCGAATCTCATCGATCAGACCTTCACCGTACTCCGGGATAAAAGAGGTGCCGATCCAACCCTGGGCGATCTCGCCGGTGAAGCGCAATGATCTTGGTCCCAGGCTGGCCAGATAGATCGGGACATCGCGCGGCGGCTCGCCCAGGCGGATGGCTTTACCCTGGCCACCCGGCAGGGGAATCTGATGATGTCTGCCGGTATATGCGACCTTCTCGCCGGCGAGCGCCTGCTGAATAATCGCAACCGTTTCCCGCAGGCGGGTTAGCGGTTCGCTGAACCGCGATCCGTGCAGGCCTTCCACGATGGCCGGGCCGCTGACGCCCAACCCGAGCAGGAATCGATCGTTGGAGATCGCTGCCATGCCCAGAGCGGTCATGGCGGTCATCGCCGGTACACGTGCGCTGATCTGCATGATGGCTGTGCCCAGCAGTATCCGCTCGGTCTGGCCGGCCAGATAGGCCAGTGGCGTGATCGCGTCACGCCCCCAGCCCTCCACCGACCACACGCTGTGCACGCCGAGTCTTTCCGCTTCACGCACGTAGGTGACCTTTTCTTCCAGCGGTGACTGATCGCTACCGAAGCTGATGCTGATCTGCATATTGTTCCTACCTCGAAAGATCAGACTAAACCGTCGGGAGGGTGGCCGCCATACCGGGGCGGGACTCGCTCAGCTTCAGTGAGCTCCACCTGGTGGGATAAAAGTGCTTGCCTTGATTGATATAGTGTTATACATTACTACAACACTACCTATATAGAGCGGTGCTATGAACAGCTCAGATTCGAACTATGTCTGGCTACCTATCGCGCGCAACCTGTTGCCCGAGCATTGGCGCCTGCCCCGCGTCCGCATCTGGTCGACCCGTCTGATGCTGCATCGAGCCCCGCCTCATGCCGAAGGTCGGTGCCCGGAACCGCAACCCGCGCAACGTCGGCGCAGCCAACGACCGCGTCCGCTGCCGCGTCCCCTGGCCACGCCGTTTCTCGATGGAGGCCAAGGCGCATGAGTGACTGGGAAGAAGGCAAACCAATCTACCTGCAGCTGCGCGAAGCGGTGCTGCGCAGCATCGTCAGCGGTGCGCTGCCGGAAGGTGAGGCGGTACCGTCCGTGCGACAGGTAGCGGCGGACGAAAAAGTAAATCCGATCACGGTATCAAAGGCTTATCAAATGTTGGTAGATGAAGAGTTGCTGGAAAAGCGACGAGGCCTCGGCATGTTTGTCATGGATGGGGCCAGGACCCGCGCGCTGGAGGCTGAACGCCGGCGCTTCCTGAGTGACGAGTGGCCCGATGTGCAGGCGAGGATCGCGCTATTGGGCTTGGACTTGCAAGCGTTGCTGGAGGGAGTAGAGCGATGATAGTTGCCGCAAACAATTTGCAGAAGCGCTTCGGTGACACCGCAGCGCTCGATGGCTTTACCATGTCGGTACCCGCGGGTCGTGTGGTCGGCCTGATCGGCCCCAATGGTTCGGGAAAAACCACCGCCCTGAAATCCATCCTGGGCCTGGCGACCCTCGACGGCGGCGAATTGCAGGTGATGGGTAAAGATCCGCTGCGGCAGCGCGCTGCGCTGATGCAGGACGTGGTCTTCATCGCCGATACCGGCATCCTGCCAAAGTGGATGAGGGTGGGCGACCTCCTCGACTATGTTGACGCCGTGCAACCCGGGTTCAACCGCGCTGCCGCGGTAGAGCGTCTGGCAAAAACCGAAATCCGCGTGACCAAGCGCGTGCGCACACTTTCCAAAGGTATGCACGTGCAGCTACACCTGGCGATCGTATTGGCCACCGAGGCCAAGTTGCTGGTGCTCGATGAGCCCACGCTTGGCCTGGACATCTTGTATCGCCAGCAGTTCTACGACGCCATCCTCAACGACTACTACGAACAGGACCGCAGCATTCTGGTTACGACCCACGAAGTCCGAGAGATCGAACACATTCTGACCGATGTCGTTTTCATCCATAAAGGACGCACGCTTTTGTCGGCACCGATGGAAGACCTGGCGCAACGCTATACCAAGCTGGTCACGCCGGATGAAGTTTCGCTGCCCACGCCGCCGATATCGACCAAGCGCGGCTTAAGCGGCTACGAATATGTGGTGCAGGACGTACCGCGGAATGAGTTGGCCGAACTCGGGAGCGTCACAACTCCCAATCTGGCTGAGCTGTTTGTTGCAGTGGTAGGAGAATAGGCATGCAAAAGTACGTTGGCTTGTTAAAACGCGAGTGGTTGGAACACGGCCCCGCCTTCTACTGGAGCATGGGGGTGTTGCTGATCATCCTAATCCTCAGTCTGATCCTCGCCTTTGCCTTTGAGGCAAACCTGGATGTTGAGCTGTCCGCGGAACAGCAGGAAGAATTGCGGGAAAATATGACTCTGTCGCAACGCAACGGCGACGTGTCCGGTTTGGAAATGCTCACGGCCTTGGCGCTGGATACCGCCGGCAGCACCGATGCCGAGCTACGCACGAAGATGTCCGCCGCGATGGCGGTGATCGCCCAGGCCTTCCACTGGGTATTTCTGGTGGTCTCGATTTTTGCGTTGATCGCGGTGCTATACGACGAACGCAAGGACCACTCCATCCTGTTCTACAAATCGTTACCGGTCACCGATACGGAGTCCGTACTCAGCAAGTATGTATTTGTGGCCTGGGTCGCACCCGTGGTGGTGATCGCTGGCGTATTCATCGCACAGACTATCGTGCTGCTGGCCGCGTCGATAACGGTGGAGGACGGTCAGGCAGGTCGCCTCTGGGCTGCCAGTGAGATCTGGTCGCGCCCGTTCCACGCCTTGTTTGGCTACCTCTTGCAAGGCCTGTGGGTCCTGCCCACCTATGCCTGGGTGATGTTGGTTTCAGCGGTGGCGCCCAAAGTACCGCTGCTCTGGGCGTTTGCGATCCCGATGGTGATCTCCTGGTTCGAATCTCTTTTGTTTGGCCAATCGAGCGTGGCCCAGTGGTTGTTAAGCCACGGCGCCCCGGCCGCACTGCCGGATGTACATCGCTTCATCAACGATGGTGAGGGCGGTGCTTTTGCCTACCTTGCGGTGTTGCGCCAAGGCGACTTCTGGGTCGGGGTGTTGATCGGTGTGGGTCTGCTGGCGCTGACGGTGATCGCGCGTCGCCGCTATATCGCGATTTAGAGCAAAGCCCCGACAAGTCGTCGGGGCTTTTTGTTCCGCGGTTACATCAGCAGCAATAATCTCCCAGGCATTGTCTATACTTCGTTTTTATCTCCAGCAAGCCTGATTCTTGCGGTGTTGTTTGCGACTACTCCGCTGCGAGGTCGAGCGCGGAAAACTCGTCTCCCGCAATCTCTCGCCCCCAGATCTGCGCGACGCGTGCAAAGTACTCTCTTGCGATTGCCGGGTTCCCCAAAGCGACGTGTGTGCGGCCGAGACCCATGAGGGAGTGGGGCCGGTTGGGCATGCGCTCCAATGATGTCTCAAACGCCATTCTGGCCTCCGCGGGCTTGCCGGCTTTAAGCAGCGCTTCGCCGAGCAGTTCGTGCGCGGGTTTGAGTGGGTAGGCTGCGCCTCTGGGCAGAGGTGATTGTTCCTCGATATCGGCGGTTCGGTGCAACAGGGCAAGTCCATCTTCAGAGTTCCCTTCTGCCAGCAGTATCAACGACTTCACCTGCTTGTCCATAATCTCTAGCTGCCTGGCCTGGCGGTGCACGTACGCGCCACGACCCGAAACTTCGGTGGCCTTGGCCTCAAGGGCGGCGGAGGCTTTGCGCGCCAAGGCGAGATCGCCCAACTCCACCGCGCTTATGGCCGACGCGTAGAGCTCATCCGCTGCGCTGTCTTCGCGGACCGGTTGGGTCTGCCATTCGCCGGTTTCCAGAATATAGCGCGCTCGCACACGCGGCAGTGTGGCGGTAACGCGCATCTGGCCCTTCACCTTTTTGGCAATACCTTCCATGCGCTCGATCCAAACTTTCGCCCGTTCGCGATCTCCCTGCTGCAGATCGCCGTATTGACCCCAATCTAGCGCGTGCACCATGTCCCCCGCATTGTCACCGGGTTCAAAGAGTGCCACCGCGGCGTCATAAGCGGACTGATTCGAAGCGGAGACCTCGGGCCACATGCCTAGCTGAATGAAGATGTGCGATGGCATGTGTCGCGCATGGGAGACAGCCGGAGCGATGCTGGCAAACTGATTGGCCGCAGGTAGAGCCAGGATGGCGTGGACGGGGTCATCGAATGCATGGATGGTGTAATGCGCCGCTCCGGGATGTTTGGGGTTGTCCGCGAATAGACGCAGGCCGATGGAACCCGCGAGAATACGCTCGCGCTCGCCCTCTTTGCCGGCAGCACCGCCCGCGCTGATCAGTGACAAGGCATAGAACGCCGCGACCTCAGCATCGTAGGGGAACATCTCATGCAGCGCACGCATCTCTTCCATATATGCAACGCGTCGAGCCTTGATATCACCCTCTCCGAAAAACAACGCATCCACCGCGCGCACAAAACCTCGTTCGCGTTCGGTAGGCGCTTTGGCCAGGCGCTCTTCGAGGGTGCTGCCTAGTTTGTTCAACACTTGTTTCGGCGTCTCACCGTCGCGTTCGGGTAATAGCGGGTGGTTGTAACATAGGGATTCACCCCAGAAGGCCATGGCGAAACCTGGATCCGCTGCTTGTGCCTGTTTGAAAGAGGCAATGGCCTGCTTCCAGCCAAAGCTGTGCAGGATGGTGGTGCCGCGTTGGAAATGCGCCTGGGCTTGTGGCGAAGCGGTGGAAGTGGGGAATTCGATGTTGCCCACCTCTGTGGACGCGTGGGATAGGGCCAGCGGGAAGCACAACAGAAAAGCGCACAAAATCCGGGTCGGCAAAGAAGCATGGTTCACGAGGTTCTCCCTGGGTCGCGATGGTTCACGATCATATGTCATAAATCGCTCACGCTCTACGCGCAGCGTTGGAAGAGCGGTGGCGCCCTCTTGCCAAAGAGACCAGCGCCATCCGGCCAGGCATCCGTCTCTGATCGCAGGACGTGATTCGCGGATGTAAATCCACGGCAAAACTCGTACGCTTAGGCAGGGCGAGAGAAGTGAGAGGTGTAGAGATGACAGCGGAGCCAGATCCGGTAAACCGCCAGGACCGGACGCGAGGCGCGGCATGAACCTCGCCCAACACTCTGCGCGCTGGTACAACCCCGATACCGGGACGCTGGATCGGCGCATCTTCACCGACGCGGACATCTATCGTCAGGAGCTGAGCCACATCTTCGGCCGCGCCTGGAATTTTGTCTGTCACGAATCGCAGATCCCCGCGCGCGGGGATTTTTTCATGAGTTATATCGGTGCCGAAGAGGTGATTGTCGTACGCCACCGTGACGGCAGCATTCATGTCCTGCTCAATTCCTGCCCGCACCGGGGTAACACGGTCTGCCGGGCGGAACTCGGCTCCACCCGCAGTTTCTTCTGTTCCTACCATGGCTGGAATTTTGACCTGGACGGCACGCTCATCGGCATGCCTAACGAGGTTGATTTCTATCGCGGCGAGTTTGACAAGTCCGCTTGGGGTCTGGGGAGTGCCGCCCAGGTGGCAAGCTATCGAGGTTTTGTGTTCGCCACCATGGATTCCGCCGCACCACCGCTCGACGAATACCTTGGTTGGGTAGGGCGCTTAGGGATCGACATGCTGGCCGGTAAAGGCGACCTGGAAGTGGTCGACGGTATCCACAAGAACCGCCTGCAGTGCAACTGGAAACTGGCGGTGGATAACCTGTTCGACTGGTATCACGTGAAGGTCAGCCATGGCACCTCGATGCGCCTCGGACTGCTGCCCGAAGAGACGATCTCGGCCGATGCGCAGATGGTGATTCTCGGCGCCTACGGCCATGGGATCGGTGGTCCCGGTCTTAAGCCAGGACAACTGGAGGCACTGGGACGGCGTAAAGACGGCGATACGAGCACCGACGCTGAGTGGTTCGACATGCAGGCTGCCTGGCGCACCCAACCCGGCGTACGCGAGCAGTTGGGTGAGACCGGGGTTCGTTCGCTGGGTCACCCGAGCATCTTCCCCAATCTCTGGGTGGCGCTCACCAACCAGGTCTGCCTTCGCATTCCGCGCGGGCCGCTGGAGACCGAGTTGTGGTGGTTCACATTCATGCCCACACATCTGACCCCCGAGCAGCGTCGTACTGCCATCTGGTCTGCCAATCACTATTTCGGCCCTGCGGGCTTCCTCGAACAGGATGACGGCGAAAACTGGAGTCACTCCACCCGCGGGGCAGGCGGGCAATTCACCGGGGCGCGCCCGCTGAATTTTGCCATGGGCCTCGGCCAGGATTATGTAGGGGAAGACGGCGGGCAGCACAGTATAGAGACGGTGGTCAACGAGCACGGTCAGCGCTGGACCTATCAGAACTGGCAGGAATGGATGTTGGCCGCAAACTGGCCGGAATTGATGGCGACCGGCAGCCCCCCGCCTGACGGGTTGGTCTAGTGTCGAGTTTCGAAGACCTGGACCTGCAGGCGCAAATGCTCCTCTCCTACGAGGTTGAGCAGTTCCTGTACGCTGAAGCGCGTCTGCTCGACACGCGCCAACTGGACGCGTGGCTTGATCTGCTAACAGACGACATCCATTACTGGATGCCCATCCGGCGAACCACCACCGCGAGGGAGGTCGATCGGGAGTTTACCCAGCCTGGCGCCATGGCATTTTTCGACGATGACAAACGAACCCTCACGATGCGCGTCGACCGGTTGGGCCATGGTCGCGCCTGGGCGGAGGACCCGCCATCGCGCACCCGCCGCCTGGTCACCAACGTGGAGGTCCTTGCCGTCGACGGCAACGACATACACGCCACCTGTAATTTCCAACTCTATCGTACACGTCTGAACAGTGAAGAAGACTGTTGGGTAGGGCGTCGCGAAGATACCCTGCGGCGAGTGGATGGCGAGCTGAAGCTGGCCCGTCGCCATATTTTCCTCGAGCAAACGGTCATTCTGGCCCAGAACATGAGTAATCTATTTTGAGACTGCAAGAACAAGTCGTAATTGTCACAGGTGGCGGATCGGGACTCGGTAAGGCGATTGTCGAGCGCTTTGTTAGCGAAGGGTCTAATGTGGCCGTACTCGACCGGGACGAGGCCCGCTTGGCTGACCTGCGAGCCGAGTTAGGCGATGCCATTCTCACGTTCGCCGGCGACGTTCGCTCGATGGGGCAAGTTCAGCAAGCGGTGAACAACACGGTTAAGCACTTCGGACGTCTGGACTGCGCGATCGGTAACGCGGGTATCTGGGACTACAACCGCAAACTCGATGACGCCGAAGCGGACCAACTCGAAGCCGCCTTCAGCGAGGTGTTTGATATCAACGTGCTCGGCTGCATCACCCTGGCGAAGGCCGCGATCGAACCCTTGGTGCGTAGTCGTGGCTCGATGGTGTTTACCGTATCGAACGCCGGGTTCGATCCCGCCGGAGGTGGAGTACTCTACACCGCCAGCAAACATGCGGTCGTGGGCGTCATCCGCCAGCTAGCCCATGAATTGGCGCCTGCCATTCGGGTGAATGGTGTGGCACCTGGCCCGATTGACACCCAGCTGTCCGGGCCGGTCAGTTTGGGGATGGACGGACGTTCGATCCATGATCTCAAAATGCCCGAGAAAGTAGGGGGCAATATGGCTATTGGGCGCGTACCGGAGACTAAAGAGTACACAGGCGCGTTTGTGCATCTGGCATCGCGAGAGGACGCTGGGCCGACGACAGGCACGATACTTAAGGCGGATTGTGGGATTGGCGTCCGGGGGATTGGTGTGGCGGCCGTAGGCGCTGGCTTGTTGGATAAGTATGGAGCGGATAATCGGTAGGATATGTGCCACTGATGCTGGCTGATGAGATCCTATGAAAACGTTCTGACCAATCGCTTCCAGCCGATCACTACGCCGGTCACGCTGGCCAGGAACCCCGCTACCAGAAGGGTCAGCATTACAC
>JBCCHL010000103.1:0-16598 GCA_039028775.1 Pseudomonadota bacterium
CCGTGGACGAGAACTCAGGCCAACCGAGAAGCGCGGGTGCACAAACGCAGTTTAAACGTAAATGAGAATCATTTGCAAACAGTTTATGGAATTTTTTTTCAGCGGCTTTCAAAACCCGCTAGAGGGCACTAAAAAGACCGGCGGAACGCGCCCCACAGCGCCCGAATTGCCCACACCCAGAGCACAGTTTGCCGCCGTAAACCGCAAGGCTACGGCCATTTAGCCGCTCGAAGACCCGCCACATAGATGCGCCAACCGTGTTGTCGGGCGAGGCGCTTGTACAACTGTGACGCACTGCCCACAAAAGCGGGATCAGGTCCACAGGGGGGATACCAGTTCACGCCCGCTGTCGACAGATTGCGCTATCCTCCCACCGTTAAATGCAAGCAAATTGTGGAGTATTGCATGCGTTATCTCGCCCTTGCGGCTGTGCTGACCCTGACCGGGTGCGCGGCCAAACCCTCTATTACCGCGAACCAATGCGCTGCCGGCGATTGGCAGACGATCGGCTATGCTGACGCTGCCAAAGGCCTCGCGAAATCTCGTTTGCTGGCCCACCAGGACGCCTGCGGCACTCATGGCATCGTGCCAGATCGCAGAGCCTATATGGGCGGCTGGGAGGAAGGCATCGCCACTTATTGCACGGCGGACAACGGTTTCGCCCTGGGCCGTCGCGGTGCACGTCGCAATACGGTTTGTGCGGGTGACCTAGCCGAGCCTTTCACCGCGGCCTATACGGATGGCTGGCAGCTCTACCAGGCCCATCGTGTGGTCAACCAACTGCAACGGGAACTGGCGCACCTCGAACGGCGCGAACAGGAACTGGACTATGAGATCAAAGGCGCCAAACTGGCGCAGATCGACCCCGATCTTACCGTCCAGGAGCGCCTGCAACTGCTGTCCGATCTAGATTCGCTACTCGCCGAGCGCGATGACATCCGCTCGGCGCTACCCCGAGTGCGGGCAGAATTGGCCAACAAACAAGACGAACTGGATGCGGTGACCCAGCTGTTGGCCAGTTCATAGCGTCACATAGATTTACTTAACGCTCACAAATACGCAGGCCTTCACCATAGCCATCGCGGGCGCGGACGCTCAGAATTAGGTCAAGTTATTGGAGCACCTGATGTCTGACGTCCACGTCCGTAAGTCGTTTCTCGATCTGCGCTACATAGATGCCAAATCGGCGCTCGGCATCACCCATGCCCTGCACAGCGATCTGAACATCGAAGCGGTGGTCGAGCGTCTGCTGATGTTTGCCCAGACCTTGGCGGACGTCACGGCGGTGACTTACGAAAATACCGACCCTGAGGTGGAGGTGTGCGTCGGCAACCCGGCGGAACACCAACTCTCCTATCAATTGCGGCTTACCAGCACAAGTGGCAGCCCGGGAACCTTGACGTTGGACGCCGAAGCGCCGTTCAGCGCGGAGCACATCAACCGCATCCAGGAACTGATGTCCCTGGCGGCCAGCCCACTGCTCAACGCCCACGACTTTCTGCGCCTGCGTGGCGGCGAGCCCGCCGGGCCGAAGGCTGCTGAGCCTCACGAAGACGACGAGAATGCTACTGATTCAGTGGTTCTGATCCGCGTGGAAGGCCTCGACGAAGTGACCCTGTTCGATGGGGAGGAAGTCGCCGGACAGGTAATGGACGGCTTGCGCGAGCAGTTGACCCATAACTTGCGCGAGGCGGATGGCATCATGTCCATCGACGAGGACAAACTCGCGGTCCTGCTACCTTCCACTCAGACTCAGGGCGCGGACCGCGTCGCGCGTAAAGCGGCAGCCCTCGTACAGAATCTCGATTTCCTGAGCCATCAGAGCCGCGGCGTTCTGTCCGTGGGCGTAGGCATCAGTTCCAGCGAAGATGGGGACACGGCAGCGGACATTCTGGCCGTCGCCAAGGGTGAACTGGACAAAGCTACGCAGAAGCGTCGCAGCGACCAGACCTTCCACTGAGTTCTTACCCGCTTTTACATCTCGTATGGGCCCACCCTATAACTTGTTATTTTAATTGCTAATACAATTCGCCTCATAATTATATTAAACATATATATTGCATTGGGGCCGTTGTGTCGGATCTACCGACCTGCGAAGACACGTTGCGCGGGCGCGAACACCTACGCTTGAATTTTCTGTTCGCGTCCACTTTGCACCGGTGCAGCTCGGCCGATCGCAGGACATTCTCATTCTGGCCCCGTTACCGACTCGTGCTCGTTCACGCCCACGTCCAGGAGAGCGTACCCCGACCCGAGCGGGACATTCTGGACACGCCGGGCGAAGACCTGCACCGCATGCTCGATCATCTGGAGGAACCCAAGCTGGGTTGGCATGACCCACGCCGCTATGTTTTCAGGCGGTGCATCGTGCAATGCCAGCACGCTGACCTCGTGATCTCGACCTACCTAATCCTGCAGGAGGATAGCGCTGGAGAGCTGCAACAACTGGCCAGGTCGCTGGGGGTACCGATCACACCGGACCCAAAGCACGTGGCCGTCGACCAGCCCAAGCCAGGAACGCCCCCAATTCGTAGCGTGTGGTCACGTGTTATGACCAATCTGCGTCCTGCAAGTCGAGATCCAGCCTAAAGCCCTCACCGACGTCGACCTGAGTTTCATACACCTTTTCCGCCGCCAGAGAGTACACCCCGGCTGGGGTGTGCGGATAGTGATCGCTCACCCAGCGAACCTGTAAGCGATGCGGACCCGCGATCGGTCCTTCGTCAGCAGGGATCGTGAATTCTCCCCCACTATCGCGGTTGATGCGCACCCGCGCGAGCGGCTGGTCTGCATCATTTGGCAACAAACTGACCCACACAATGCCCATCGGCTTGCCCGCGGCGAGAACACGGCCTGCGATCGGCACCCGCGGCTTCGCGCTCAACATCCCGCGTCTGGCCAGCCAGCGGCGCAACAGAAGCGGCCACACGCCCACGTCCGGATCGCCGGGCATCAAGCCGAGGCCGTGCTCCCCATCGCCGAATATATGCAGCTCAGCCTGACGCCCTGCGGCCAGCATGGCGTTGTAAAACAAGGTCGACTGGCTGGCAGGGACAATGGTGTCGCCATGGGTGGTGACAATAAAAGCGGGCGGGGTCGTGCCGCTCACCCATTCGTCCGTGGGTGTGTATTCGTCCGCTTTACGGCCCCGCACGGCACCATTCGTCACCGCGTACACCGGCACCAGAAACGCTGGGCGAGCCGAACACCGCTCGACGATATCCGGATGCTCGGGATCGCCGTCCCCGGGGTTGGTCCCGACTGCGAGCGTCAGGTGCCCTCCCGCCGAGAAGCCCAGCATCCCCAGCCGCTCCGGATCGATGTCGAAGGCCGCGGCATAACATCTCACCCAACGCATGGCGCGCTGCCCATCGAGCAGCGATACGTCGGACATATATGTAGGCGCGACGCGGTAGCACAGCACAAAAGCCGCGATCCCTTGGTCGTTCAGCCACTGCGCCACCTGCAGGCCTTCATGGTCCGAGGCCAGTACCCGATATCCCCCGCCTGGACAGACGATCACCCCGCAACCGTTGCCGCGCCCGACCTCGGGCAGATGCACGGACAGCAGCGGTTGATCGAGCAACCCTTCTGCCACCGCACGAGGTGCAGACCCGGCCCAAAGACGATAGTTATCGGTAGCAACATCGCTTTCGCTGAGCACTCCAGCGCGATAAACCTCCAGTGCCTCCATGACCCTCTCCTCAACCTGTGAGTCTCAAGCATACCGCCTCGCGTATAGAAAACTGCGGTAATTGGCGCTATGGTCGCTGTATGAGTAGCGCTTTGATATGGCTTGTCATCGGCTTTGTGCTGATCGTCGCCGAATTCTTCATCACGAGCTTTATCGTCATCTTCTTTGGCATTGCCGCCGTCCTGGTGGGTACGGCAATCTGGTTGGGACTGCCGGACGACTCCGCGATCCCCTATCTCACCTTTGCTGCCCTGTCGGTGGTTTTGTTGTTCGGGCTACGCTCGCGTTTCCAGGATTGGTTTGTCGGCAGTCTGGCGGAACACCCCGGCGATGACGACTTCCTCGGCCACGAAGTGCAGATCGAGAGCGGCTTCGACGACGCCTCTCCAGGTCGCGGGCGGGTCAGCTACCGCGGCGCCGGCTGGAACGCGAAGAGTGATAGCGCTCACCTGGTGGCCGGCAGCTACGCGACCATCATCGACCGTCAAAGTGCGCTCTTGACCATCGAACCCACCGAGCCGCCGAACGACGAGGACGCCAACGGCTGATACGTAGGTCCACTCATCCGACGGACAGGCCAGACGCCAGACCTTTGCGCCATCGAACGCTAGAGTCCACCCAAAATACTCCGTATGCTCTAGGCTCACGCACGGCCTGAGGATAACCCATGGACTTCGGCATCATCGTTGGCGGGTTTGTCGCCCTTATTGTTGTCATCGCTCTGTTCAAAACCGCACGCGTGGTGCCTCAGCGAGAGCAATTTGTGATTGAGCGGCTGGGCAAGTTCTCCCGTACCCTCGACGCGGGCTTCCACATCCTGATCCCGTTTATCGATGTCGTCGCCTACAAACATACGCTGAAGGAGCAGACATTCGATGTCTCCTCACAAAGCTGTATCACCAAGGACAACATCGCGGTGGAGGTGGACGGCGTGATCTATATGCAGGTCGTCGATGCACACGCCGCCAGTTATGGCATTGAAAACTACAGCTTCGCGACCTCGCAGTTGGCACAGACCACGCTGCGGTCCGAGATCGGCAAGATCGACCTCGACCGGACCTTCGAGGAACGCGAGAGCATCAACGCCCAAGTGGTCAACGCGGTCGACCGCGCGGCCGAGCCTTGGGGCGTGAAGATCCTGCGCTATGAGATCAAGGACATCGTCCCACCCGTCTCGGTCAAAGACGCTCTAGAGAAACAGATGCGGGCCGAGCGCGAGCGCAGGGCGGTGGTCGCGCAGTCGGAAGGCGAGCGTCAGGCACGCATCAACGTGTCCGAGGGCGACAAGCAGGAAACCATCAACTTGTCCGAAGCGGAAAAAACCAAGCAGGTAAACGAAGCCCTAGGGCGGGCGGAGGAGATTCGTCTGATCGCGGAGGCGACGGCCCAGGGTATCCGCGAAGTCGCTTCAGCATTGAACGAACCGGGTGGCCGCGACGCGATCAATCTCCGCGTGGCTGAACAATGGATCGGCGAGTTCGGCAAGCTGGCGCAGACCAACAACACGATGATCATCCCCGCCCAACTGGGGGACGTGGCGACTCTCGTCTCCACGGTCATGGGCACCATGCAGAACCTCAACCCAGACGACAATAACAGCGACAGCGGCACCGATAGCCGAACACCACCGCCGACGACGCCCGCACCCAGCTTTGGTGCACCAAACCCAGCCTGACACGCCAACGCATGTGGGAATCGCATAGGACCAGGAAAAATGATCAGGGCAGGAGCGCGCCCAGAGCCGTGATACAGATGCCGCATTGTGCAGCGCGGGGAAGCTGACCTCACCCGACGGCAGACCGGAGCTAGCCGTAGGCCAGACGCAGCACCTCAATCACATCGGTGACTTGATAAGCCCAGAAGCCGACCGCGGCGACCAGTACAACCACCGAGAGTACCCCTGCCACTTTTTCGATTGTGGTTTTGCCCATCAGGCCGCTCCGTTACGAAAACCCGATCCAACGACCGCACGCGGCGATCGTGAACCAGATGGTGATCGACGCGATCGCCGTGGCCTTGAGAATCCAGGGCGTGATCTGCGCGTGGGGCATCGCCAGCAGCGGTTTGCGGACCGCGTACACAAACAAGACACCCAATAACAATGTGATCATCTTGGCCCAGAACATCTC
This sequence comes from Pseudomonadota bacterium, assembly GCA_039028775.1. Lineage (GTDB taxonomy): Bacteria > Pseudomonadota > Gammaproteobacteria > Pseudomonadales > Azotimanducaceae > UBA4421. The sequence goes on from JBCCHL010000103.1 coordinate 5,824, forward strand.
GTTGTAGTACAGCTTGATGGCAACCGCAGACGACATGAATACGCCGCTCACGACCATGACAACCAGCGACCAGTTAAACCAGCGCTGAGTATTGGCGATCACCTGTTCGCTGGGGACGTCGCGCATCACCACGCCGAGCAGGCGCAGATCCCCGACCAAAATCATCCCGCCGAGCATCGCCATCGCCGCAAGGTGGAACATCTGCACCACGGCAAACACACCGCCGTACGCCTTGGAGATATCGGCCAGCAACGACGCATCCAACCATTCAAAAAAACCCAGCAAGACTCCCCCTCACACGGCACGCACCCCTCAGGGCAAAGCCGCCAGTTCCTCCACACAGCCCGCCGCCCAGTAGACGAAAGATGTCTGCTGCTTGTGGCAGTCAAACCAATCGTAGGCGATCGCCCGCCCGGTGAATATCACCCCGGTCCATAACACCAACGACAGCGCAGCACCGGTTCTGATGCGCGGCGGCGGTCGCGGATCCGAATCCCACGCGGTGATCGCGGCATCGCGCATCTTCGCGCGGAACAGAAAGGCATTGATGCCCGCCGCGATCAGCAGCACAACCTTGATCCGAAACCAGATGCTCTGGGTCGAGCGCACCGGGATGGCGTAGTACAACAAAACCCCCGTGATCACCATGACCACAAAACCGATCATCAGCGGCCGGTCCAGATGCTGGGCAAGCTTCGACGCCGGGGTCTGGGTAAACGCCCAGCCGAGCATGCGCAGATCGATCACGATCAACATGCCGAGAAACACCATCAGGGTCAGCACGTGGGTGGTCTCTATCCACGCATATAGATAGTAAGACTCATGGATGTCCGTGCTCCACTGGTGGGTATCCAGCCATTGAGCGAAGCGGTATAGAAGGTCGTTGAGCATGCTTTGACCATGCCACAAGCCCGCGGTCCGAGACAAGTTGACAAGCCACGGGGCGCCACTCCCACTGCCCTCGCACCCAAAACAGCTGTCACCCGGAGCGGATAAAGCAGCGCCGATCCGAGCCGTTCAGGCAGTGCACCGTGCGGATCGCGCGATTGCTGGGGGCAGATGTAATATCCGTGAAAAATGTATACGAAACAGGTAGTTAAGTGAAAATGAGTGCCTTAGGATAAATTCGACATTTGACTTACACCTCACACAAAGTGCGCACTGCTTCACAGTTTCAGGTGCCGTAGTGTAGACACCGTGAGAAACCAAACCCCATAAACATGCGACAGTTAATCACCACCATTGCTCTGATATCGCTGACCGGTCCGGTTTGGGCGGGGTCTATTCTGCTCGAGCGTAAGGTCAATCCCCAGGGCACCACGATCCAATCGCATTACAAAGGCGGCTGGGATGAGAACCGCCATCCGCGCAACAACGCATACGAGACCGATTGGTTCCTCGCGAGTCCGCTCCCACCAGCACAGTCGCAAGCCGTGGCGAGGCCCGGACACGACGATCGCGTCACGCCCCCCGTGGCGAGCAATCCAGCACCCGCAACCTCCGGTCAGGATGATCGGGTCCAGCCACCGGCGCCAAGTCCCGCCCCTGCCCATCCCGGGAAAGATGACCGCGTGCAGGCACCTGTCGACGATCAGCCGGCACCGGCAGCACCGGGTACGGACGACCGTGTGGATCCGCCCGCTAATGATCAGCCCGCACCGGCAGCACCCGGGCAAGATGACCGGGTCGATCCTCCAGTCGAGAACTCAGAACAGGACGCGCCGCGCGGCGACCCGGCCCTGGAAGGACCCACTCTGGTCCCTCCCCCCAGCGGACAAGATGGCGATCAAACCGAAGCGGACTCGGTACCGCCGCAGGCCGACGGCGACGAGACTCCGCAAGCACCCGGTGATGGAGGCGTTCCTGCGGATGACAGTGGCATCACCCAAGACACATCCGCTGGTGAAGGCGGCGCGACCGGGAACGATAACGAAAGCAGCACCAGTGCAGGAGCAGACAATCCTATCGGCGGCGCAGACGACTCCGGACAGGATACCAACCAGGACGGTGCCGACGACGGTGACTCCGAAACCAGCGCCACCGATCACAACGGAGACGAGCCCGCGCAGGACAACACACCTGCGGACGGCGGCGATGACTCCGGTCAGGACAACGGCTCACTCGACACGGGAGATGCGCCGGGTAACGACGCGACGGATGAAGGTACGGACCCAACCGATGCGCTTCTCGATGAGATCGAAGAGATTGTGATGGACATGATCGACGATGCGGGTGCCGACACGCCGACCCTGCCCGACGACCTCATGCTCGACGATCTGGTCGATACCCAGGACCAGGGTTGCTGCAACTATCCGCAAGCCCTCGGCCCGGACTATCAGGACGTGCCCGCGCCCGGCGTCTTGTTACTCTTGTTGTTCGCGCTGGGCATACTCGCTCGCCGTCAGCGTATCGCCTAAACGATCCAGAGCCACGCGTCGAAACCCCCCCAGGGTGCATAGGCTCAGCGCGTCCCGAGTGGTAAATTACTCGCCCACCCGATCAGCAAGAGAGTCTGTTGCTTTGAGAATTGCCACCTGGAACGTCAACGGCCTGCGCGCGCGCATCGACTTTATGCAACTTTGGTTGCAGGACCGGGCCCCCGATGTGGTGGGTCTGCAGGAACTCAAAACCCCAACCGACGATTTTCCGCACGAGCTGTTCAACGAACTCGGCTACACGGCTCTGGTACACGGGCAGAAGAGCTGGAACGGGGTTGCCGTGTTGTGCAAAACCGAACAGAGTCTGGTGCAAACCGGACTGCCCAGAGAAGACGACTGGGGCGCGCGACTCATCACCGTCAACGTTGCGGACAAGCTGGAGTTCACCACTGTGTACTGCCCCAACGGCAAGTCGGTGGCGCACGAGGACTATCCCAACAAGCTGCGCTGGTACGAAAGCCTGATCGACCACTGGCGCGCCACCACCACCGCCAGACGCGTGATCTGCGGCGACTTCAACATTTGCCCCACGCCGATGGACTCATGGCGCGGCAGCGCGGCGGACGGCGACGTCTTTCATACCGAGGACGAACGCACCCGCATCAATGCGCTGCTGGACTGCGGCCTCAACGACCTCTATCGCCACAAGTTTCCGGATGAACAGGCGTTCTCATGGTGGGACTACCGCGGAGGTGCCTTCCATCGCAAACAGGGCCTGCGCATCGACTTTATCCTGTCGACGGACGACCTGCTGCCCCATGTCCAACAGGTCGTGATCGATCGCGATTACCGCAAGAAGCAGGATGGCCTGACCGCCTCGGATCATGCCCCGGTCTATGCGGACTTAGACCTTTAACACCGCACTTTAGGCTGACACTTTATCCATATTTCACGTGAGCTTTACCCTCAAGCTGTGGTAAATTACGCGCTCCGTAAATCTGCCTGACAGAAAAATCTTTATTTTTCAAAGACTTACGAAAATCACTGCGGGTTTTCGAGCGGTCGTTGGGTAGTAACCGCAGTAATTTGAAGGACTTTCTGGCGCGGCGGTCTTAAGCGCCAAAAGAAATACCACTGTAAACGAGTAAACACCATGAAAGATCTAACGCGTTATCGGAATATCGGCATCTTTGCCCATGTGGACGCCGGCAAAACCACCACCACCGAGCGCATCCTGAAATTGACAGGTAAGATCCACAAGATCGGCGAGGTGCACGATGGTGCCGCCACCACCGATTTCATGGAACAGGAACAGGAACGCGGGATCACCATTCAGTCCGCGGCGACCTCCTGCGCGTGGGCGGATCACCGCCTGAACATCATCGACACCCCCGGACACGTGGACTTCACCATCGAGGTGTATCGCTCATTGAAAGTCCTCGACGGCGGCGTTGGCGTGTTCTGTGGTTCCGGCGGCGTTGAGCCCCAGTCCGAAACCAACTGGCGCTACGCCAACGAATCCGAGGTGTCGCGCATCATCTTCGTCAACAAACTCGATCGCCTCGGCGCCAACTTTTACCGCGTCGTCGACCAGATCAAGGACGTGCTGGGCGCTAATCCAGTCGTGATGACCCTGCCCATCGGCGAAGAGGACGACTTTGTCGGCGTGGTGGATGTCGTCACCCAGGAAGCCTGGATCTGGGACGACAGCGGCAATCCCGAAGCCTACGAGATCAAAGAGTGTCCCGAAGATTTGAAGGATAAGCTGGCGGAGTATCGTGAGGCTCTGATCGAGAGTGTGGTCGAGCAGGACGACGATCTGATGGAAGCTTATCTGGAAGGTGAAGAGCCATCGATCGAAGACCTCAAGCGCTGCATCCGCAAAGGCACGATCAATCTGGACTTTTTCCCGACCTTCTGCGGCTCTGCGTTCAAGAACAAAGGCGTACAGAACGTCCTGAACGCCGTGGTCGACTATCTGCCAAATCCGACCGAAGTTGACCCGCAGCCCGAAGTTGACCTGGAAGGCAATGAGACCGGCGAGAAGGCCGTGGTAGACCCGGCGGCGCCCCTGCGCGCACTGGCGTTCAAGATCATGGACGACCGCTACGGTGCGCTGACCTTTACGCGTATCTACTCCGGTACGCTGGCCAAAGGTGACACGGTCCTGAACACATTCACCGGCAAAACCGAGCGCATCGGCCGCATCGTCGAGATGCACGCGGATGACCGTATCGAGTTGGACTCAGCCCAAGCGGGCGACATCGTCGCTCTGTTGGGCATGAAGAACACCCAGACCGGTCACACCCTGTGCGACCAGAACAACCCGGCCACCCTGGAACCGATGGTGTTCCCAGACCCCGTGATCTCCGTCGCGATTGCGCCGAAGGACAAGGCGGGCGCCGAGAAGATGGGCATTGCGCTGTCGAAGATGATCCAGGAGGACCCGTCCTTCTATGTCGAAACCGACGAAGAGTCTGGCGAGACCATCATGAAGGGTATGGGCGAGCTGCACCTGGACATCAAGGTCGACATCTTGAAGCGCACCCATGGCATCGACGTGGAGGTGGGACGCCCGCAGGTGGCTTACCGCGAGACCATCACTCAGCTGGTAGAAGACACCTACACGCACAAGAAGCAGACGGGTGGTGCCGGTCAGTTTGCGAAAATCGACTACATCATCGAGCCGGGCGAAGTCGGCTCCGGCTATGAATTCGAATCCAAGGTCACCGGCGGTAATGTGCCGCGGGAATTCTGGCCGGCGGTCGAGAAAGCGTTTGGTGTGTCGATGGCCGAAGGCACCTTGGCAGGCTTCCCACTGCTCGACGTGAAGGTCACGCTGCTGGACGGGGGTTATCACCCGGTCGACTCATCCGCGATCGCCTATGAGCTGGCTGCCAAAGCGGCTTATCGCCAGACGGTCCCGAAGGCTGGCCCTCAGCTCCTGGAGCCGATCATGAAAGTCGACGTCTTTACGCCCGACGATCACGTGGGTGATGTCATCGGCGACCTGAACCGTCGCCGCGGCATGATCAAATCTCAGGATGCGGGCACCACCGGCGTGCGCGTCAAAGCGGATGCTCCGCTGTCGGAGATGTTTGGCTACATCGGCGACCTGCGCACCATGACCTCGGGTCGTGGCCAGTTCTCCATGGAGTTTTCACACTATTCCGCGTGCCCGAGCAACGTGGCTGAGGATGTGATCGCAGAGGTCAAGGAGCGTAAGGCTAACGCCTAACCCTCGCGTAAGGCTAACGCCTAACCCTCGCAGAAAGGCTAACGCCTGACCCTAGCGTTGGGCGCACAAAAACCCCGGCCATGCGCCGGGGTTTTTCGTTTTGGCACCACCCCGCAAACCGGGAAATCGGCAGACATCGTCTTGCTCGCTTGTTATGGTCAGGCACTGTCGATCGCAGGAGCGCAGGATGTCTCAGGAAGAACCCACGCAGAACTCGGAGGTACAAGCCACCGTCCCGGCAAGCCAAGAGAAAATCACCCTCTCCGATATCACCATATCGAGCATAACGCTCTTTCTTATGATCGCATTGTCAGCGGCCCTGTTGTCGGCGTTCCTCCAGGACCAACTCTGGTCATTCCTAAAGGAATACCTGATCGCAACCTTGGTCATTGCCACCGCCGTGAGTATTGTGAGCGATGCGAAGAAGCTGCCATTCGGCACTTTTGCCACTCTGCTGGCAGGGTTGATCGTACTCTACTTCTTAACGATCGGCGTGTGGAAGCTCGCCGCCTTCGACATCGCGCTCTATACCTTAGCCGTGGTCGTCGCCGTGCTAGCAGCATGGGGACTGATCCATGTGCTCTACCAGCCTATCGCAGCAAAGCACGATCTTGCCAACCGCCTGACGCCAAGAGCCCAGAACGCCGTCGCATCTATGGGGGTTATTGTGGTATCGCTGGCAGCCTGGGCCGCCGCCTCGATGGTGACAGTGTGGACTCAACTCGAACCCCTGCCGAAAGACAACGGCCGTTTCAGCAATCTCGGACCGACGGCGGCGATCCTGCCTGAACGCGCCAAGAAATGGGCTGACCGGCGCATCGGTATCGCTCTTTCCGGCGGAGGATATCGAGCTGCGGTTTTTCACGCGGGCGTGCTGACGGCTCTCGAAGACATCGGCGTACAACCCTCCGCACTGAGTACGGTTTCCGGCGGCTCGATCGTCGGCGCGTACTACCAACAAGGCGGCGCACCGGCTGATTTCAAACAAGCCATGCTCGAGCGCCGTTTCAATATCAAACGAGACCTGCTGTCTTTGCATAACCTCCTACGTCTGCCGCTCCCCTTGAGCATACCTGGCAGCGACCTGGAGATTTTGCCGATGTTTCGTTTCAGCCGCCTGGATGTGCAGGCCGGAGCGATCGACAAACTCATATTCGACGGCGACGATACAACCGCCCGCAACCCTGGCCAACCCGAGATAATGATGGCCGCCACGGAGATCAACTACGGTCTTAAGCTCGGGTTTCTGAGCGATGGTATCGTGGTTTCCAGCCGCAACTGGTCGCGGGTCTATCGCGGCGCCGCGTTCGCCCCTGAAGAGCAGTTTTCGCCGGCTCACCAGGTAGCGATCTCCGGCGCCTTCCCCGTGGCTTTCCCAACCGTCGCATGGTCTATTTTTACTGAGGAATACCGGCAAACCCTGAAAGGACCACTGCGGCTGTCCCTGGCAGACGGAGGCCTGGCAGACAATACGGGCACCGATCTATTTAATGCTGCGCGCATTAAAGCCTGCTCCGACCCTGAGGCGTGCAACGCAGAAACCGACTTGCTGGATCACTCGACACCACCAGCCTGGTCGATCGATGCACTGATCGTATCTGACGCAGGCGCAATCTTCGGGGTAGAGCAGGACTCTTCCGCTGTGGATGCGCTAATCCGTGGCTTCGATATTGCCGCAGCTGGAAGCGACTACGAGTCCGTCCGCCACCGGGTGACGATCGCACCCCGCGCACTTCACATCCCAAGTACAGCTCGGTGGACTCACGAACCATCGCTCACCGGACATTGTGACAAAGAGGCAACCATTACAACGCTTTCCGAAGACGCTCCCGAACGGCGCCAGGCTGCCTGTTGGCGCTTGAGTTTTGCCCTGCCGGGCATACCTGCAGCGCTACTGGAACGAATCATCGATCGACTACCCATCGACGAACGGGAAACGCTCAAGGGTGCTGTAGCCCCAATGGTCACAGCGCTGAGCGAACTGACCCCGGAGGAGCAAAAGGTCTGGCGCAAACGGGTTGCGCGCGCGGATCCCGACGACTGCCAAGAACCACTGCCTGGCGTGTGCGAAGGCGCCTTGTTGAAGCGTCACATCCGTGCCTGGGCATCGAACGCACTGGATGTGTTTCAGACCACATCTACGTTGGAGGATCAGTTCGAAGCCGAGCGGGTAGAGACACTCTACGCCCTGGGTGAGGTGCTCACCTATCTCCAGTTTTATCGAATCGAACGCCAGATGACCGGCCAGGTCACACCGCCGGGGGTGCCAACGCAGAGCAGCTCCAGAAGCTAGACGTTAAACCGGAAGTGCACCACGTCGCCGTCGGCGACCACGTACTCTTTGCCTTCCAGACGCCAGCGACCGGCATCCTTAGCGCCTTGCTCGCCGCCATGTTCGACATAGTCGTCATAGCCGATCACCTCGGCGCGGATAAACCCCTTCTCGAAATCGGTATGGATCACGCCTGCAGCCTGGGGGGCTTTGGCGCCGATGGGTACCGTCCAGGCGCGGACTTCTTTGGGGCCGGCGGTGAAGTACTGCTGCAGACCGAGCAGTTTGTAGCCCGCCCGAATCACGCGGTTGAGGCCAGGCTCTTCGATCCCCAGGGACTCTAAGAACTCCGTCTTCTCATCGTCTTCCAGCTCTGCCACTTCAGCCTCGATCTGGTTGCTGACCACCACCAACTCAGCCTGTTCCTCGGCGGCTATCGCGGCCACTTCGTCGACCAGCGGATTGTCTTCAAGACCGTCTTCCGCTACGTTCGCGATATAGAGCACCGGCTTGGCGGTGATGAAATGAAACTCGCGAATCGCGCGACGTTCATGATCTTCCAGCACCACGGCCCGCACCGGCAGCCCCGCCTCAAGCTTGTCCTTCACCTTATCCAGGATCGCCATCATCGCTTTGGCATCCTTGTCACCGGAATTTGCGACGCGGCGGCTGCGCTCGTAGACGCGTTCCAGCGTGTCGAGGTCGGCCAGCGCCAATTCGGTGTTGATGATCTCGATATCGTCCCGCGGCGAAACCCTGCCCGACACGTGCACCACGTTTTCGTCGTCGAAACAACGCACGACGTGGGCGATGGCGTGGGTCTCGCGGATGTGTGCGAGGAACTGGTTGCCGAGGCCCTCACCCTTGCTGGCCCCGGCCACGAGACCTGCGATATCGACAAACTCCATGGTGGCCGGGATGACCTTCTCGGGGCTGACCATGTCGGCCAGCTTGACCAGACGTGGATCCGGTACCGGCACGACCCCGGTATTCGGGTCGATGGTACAGAACGGGAAGTTCTCGGCATCAATGCCGGCCTTGGTCAGCGCGTTGAACAGCGTTGATTTGCCGACATTCGGCATGCCGACGATGCCACAGTTAAAACCCATCCGTTATTCCTCGCTTGTTTGCTCTCGCCCGTCGCCCTTATCGTCTTTCTTGGCGTCCTTCTCATCGTCGTGCTTATCGTCGTTCTGGGCGGCACTCTTACCGTCGAGATGCACGACATTCATGACCTGCTGCCAGCGGCCATGGACCAGATCCTCCACGACGGCAGCGGGAAACCAGGTGGCCTCCTCGACTTGTCGCGCTTCTTCGACCGGCATCTTCTGTCCGGTGAGATAGGCGGTGACGAGGCTCTTGTGACCGGGGTGTCCGACACCCATACGCATACGCGGATAGTCGCCAGTCCCAAGGCCGGCACGGACGCTCTTCAAACCGTTGTGGCCGTTGTCACCGCCGCCTTGTTTGAAGCGCACCAGACCCGGCGCAAACGCCATCTCATCGTACGCGATCAAGAGCTCGCTCGGAGCGATCTTGTAGAAGCGCGCGATCGCACCCACCGCTTCGCCGCTGAGGTTCATATACGTCGTGGGTATCAACAGGCGCAAGTCTACCCCGGCGATCAGACCGCGCCCGACCTCGCCTTTGAACTTGCTCTCGCTGCTCAACGGGATCTGGTAATCCGCCGCCAGACGTCGCACCCAATCGGCCCCGACGTTGTGTCGAGTCCGTTCATATTGGGCGCCCGGATTACCCAGGCCGACAATGAGTCGCAACTGTGCCATGGCGCTGTTACCAGTGCGGCGGCTATGCCGCTATGGAGTGATGCTCGGCGGCCGGACGCTGTGCCCGCCGCAATGCCACACTAGCTAGGAGCCTGTTCAACAGGCTCCTAGCCTTCTTCCGCGTCCGCGTCGTCCTCACCCGCCTCTTCCGCAGGTGCCGCCTCTGCAGCCACATCATCCTCGTCGTCAGCCTGGCTGCCACCTCGCCGCGTGGTGACACTGACCACGGGTATGTCGCGATCTTCACCGTAGGTGAGGGCAACGATGGTGACTCCATCCGGCAGGACCAGATCGGACAGATGGATCGAGGTGCCCGCGTCTATTTCTTCCATATCGACTTCGATGTATTCCGGCAGATCCGCAGGCAAGGCGCTGATCTCTACCTCATTAAGGTTGTGTGCAATGTTGCCACCACCGATGCGCACACCCACACACTTGTCCTCGTTGATAAAGTGCATCGGTACGCTGACGCGCAGTTCCTGGTCGGGACTGATGCGAAGGAAGTCGATGTGTAGGACCCGTCCGCTCGCTGGATCGCGTTGCAGATCACGCACAACAGCCTGTTGTGCACTGCCTTCGACAACCACATCGAGAATCTGTGAGTAAAACGCTTCGACCTGCATGGCCTTGCTCAGTTCATTGACGGCCAAGGTCAGGTTCTGGGGGGCGTCACCCGCGCCATAGACGATCGCGGGGACTTGTTCTCCGTTGCGACGCAGGCGGCGGCTCGCACCTTTCCCTACATCTTGACGGAGTTGCGCAGTCAGAGAAATCTTATCCGACATCTGCTTCTCCTGTTGTACATGCTTGCTTCAGAGCATGGAACGTTATGTATTCAGATCTCTTGCGACCAGACGATCCGAAGTTGTCTTGGGCTACCCATTGGGAGCCCGCTCTCCCCTGCACACGTTTGTAGACAAGAGAGTTGGCTGGGGTGGCAGGATTCGAACCTGCGCATGCCGGGATCAAAACCCGGTGCCTTACCGCTTGGCGACACCCCAACTCGGTCTTCAAAACTCAAGTCAAACGTTCGACAAACGGTCCACATGAATACTAGCGCACCGGGCGTATAGCGCCGACCCGCCGATTTGAAGGCGCGC